>NZ_JAEUPY010000934.1 GCF_016790065.1 Steroidobacter sp. | reverse complement strand
GCGTTACGCGCCGGCCGGTTTCTTGGGGCGAAGCAGCTCCCACACCACCGGCAGTACCGAGATCACGATGATCAAAATGGTCACGATGCCGAAGTTCTCTTTGATCAAAGGCACGTTACCGAACAAGTAACCACCCCAGATAAAGATGGTCACCCACAAGAACCCGCCCACCAGGTTGTAAGTAAAGAACTTGGCTCGGTTCATGTCGCCGACGCCGGCGACGAAGGGCGCGAAGGTCCGCACGATGGGCACGAAGCGGGCGAGCACGATGGTCTTGCCGCCGTACTTCTCATAGAACGCATGCGTGCGATCCAAATATTCCTTCTTCAGCCAGCGAATCTTGCCGCTGAACGCCCGCGGCCCGACAGCTCGCCCGATGCGGAAGTTGGTCGCGTCGCCCAGCCACGCGGCCACCATCAATAGCAGCCACAGTGCCGTCGCATTCAACGTGCCGGTCTGATCGACTGCCGCCAATGCACCCAGTGCAAACAACAAAGAATCGCCAGGCAGGATGGGCGTCACCACCACGCCGGTCTCGCAAAAAATGATCACGAACAGAATCGCGTAAATCCAATAGCGATAGTCGGCGATCAGCTCGATCAGATGTTTATCGAGATGCAGGATGAAATCGACGAACCAGGTAACCAGCTCCATGCACGCCGCGCCTCAGGATGCCGCACGCAGCGGTTTGACGCGCGGACGATTCTGTTCGTCCACCAGCACCACGATGGGTTGGTGCTGTTCGAGCTCGGCTTCGGAATATTGCGAGTAGGAGCAAATGATCAGCAGGTCGCCGACCATGGCCTTGCGAGCCGCGGCGCCGTTCAGAGAAATGGCTCCTGAACCGCGCGGCGCCTTGATGATGTAAGTGGAGAAGCGTTCGCCATTGTTGACGTTGTACAGCTCGATGTACTGATTTTCACGCAGCCCGGATGCGTCCAGCAGGGCTTCGTCGATACCGCAAGAACCTTCGTAATCCAGGTCGGCTTGCGTCACACGGACTCGGTGCAACTTGGCCTGGAGCATGGTACGGAGCATGGAAATCCTCTGACATGGCGGGAAACAGCCGACCCCAATCGGCGGCCCGAAGGCTGAGGTCTGCGGCCCACCAGTGTCAAGGTGAGGCGTGGCCGCTGAATTACGCCGCTGGAGCCTTTGTCGCGGCGGCCAGCAGCTGATCGAGCAGCGACTCGACCTCGGTGTCGACCAGCAATGCCGCCCGATGACGCGGCCGTTGGAAACCCTCGTTGACCGCCAGGTCCAGAAACTGGATCAGCTGATCGTAATAGCCGCTGTAGTTGAGCAGGCCGCTGGGTTTGTCGTGTAGCCCGAGCTGAGTCCAGGTCCAGGCCTCGAACAGCTCATCCAGGGTGCCGATGCCGCCGGGCAGGGTCAGGAACCCATCGGACAGCGCGCCCATCAGCAATTTGCGCTCCGACATGGTGGTCACGACATGCAGCTCGCTCAAGCCGGGATGGCCGACTTCGCGATCCAACAGCATCTGCGGGATGACGCCGACCACGCGGCCGCCGGCGGCCAGGGCGGAATCGGCGACCGCGCCCATCAGGCCCACCTTGCCGCCGCCATAGACCAATGTAAGTCCGCGGCGGGCGATCGACCGACCGACGGCACGGGCTACTTCTACATAGTCGGGACGGTTGCCGGAGCTGGAGCCGCAGAACACACAAATGGCACGCATGGAGCGATTCTAACCGAGGCCCGATTACGTTAATCGGCACTAGACAGAGTGAGAGCCAGCGCACACTTTGCTGACTCCAACGACGTGCGTCAGTGTTCTTTGGGTCCCCGTCGCTCAAGCCGGCCGGCGCGTGCCCGATATGTTCAACGAACGTCCCACGGCCTGCGGGACACGACTTTGGATACATGCAAGGGACCTTTCAACACTGGTGGGTGTACCTGCCGATCATTGCGATCCTGGTCACTCCGACGGTCATCGCTACGTGGTTCGCGATCCAGCTGCACCGTGAACGAGTGTCGCGCCGGCGTGACGGCGCAGACTATTTGACCGGCCTGCCCACTCGCCGCGCCGCTGCCGTCGTCGCCGCGCAAGCCGTGTTGGATGCACAACACAGCGGCACCGAATTCGCGGTCATCGTTCTCAACGTCGATCGGCTCAAACCCATCAACGACTCGCTCGGTCATCAAGCGGGCGATGAGTTGTTGTTGGCATTGTCACAACGCCTGCGCCCCGTGCTCGGCAGCAACAGTGTGTTGGCGCGCCTGGCCGGCGACGAGTTCACCGTCATCGCTCGCGAACTGCGGGGCCCGCGCGAAGCCGAAGCGCTGGTCCACAAAATCGTGCAAGCAGTGCGCGACCCGTTCGTGATCGCGGCGCTCGACATTCATACCTCGTTGACCATCGGCGTCAGCATGTATCCGCTGGATGGCGATTCGTTCGATCTGTTGCTGCGCCGGGCGGAGATGGCGTTACGCTGCGCGAAGGCCGCCAGCCGTGGCAGCTATCGGTTCTATGCACTGGAAATGTCCAACGCCGCGGACGAACGGCTGTCGCTGGAAAACGATTTGCGACGCGCCGTCGAACTCGGCCAACTGGAACTGCATTATCAACCCAAGGTCGACATCGGCTGCAATCGGATTCGTAGTGCCGAGGCATTGCTTCGCTGGCGTCATCCGACGCGCGGCCTGGTGCCGCCGAATTCATTCATTCCGATTGCTGAAGAGACCGGCTTGATCGTGCCCATTGGCGAATGGGTGTTGCGTGAGGCGTGCGGACAAGTGCGCGCGTGGATCAATTCAGGAATGTCGCCAGTGCGCGTGGCAGTGAATCTGTCAGCCAAACAATTCCGGCACGTCGATCTGGTCGCGGTAGTGCGCTCGGCCATCGAAGAATCCAAGCTGCAGCCCGGCTACCTGGAACTCGAGCTCACCGAAAGCGCCATCATGGACGACGCGGAGAAGTCCGCATCGACGTTGGAAATCTTGAGCACCATGGGCGTGCACATTTCCATCGACGACTTCGGCACCGGTTATTCGAGTCTGAGTTATCTACGCCGCTTCCCGCTCGACAAGCTCAAGATCGATCGCAGCTTCATGCGCGACTTGCTGTCGAATCCCGACGATGCGTCCATCGTCAAAGCCATCATCTCGCTTGCTCACAATTTGCGACTGCGGGTGGTTGCCGAAGGCGTCGAAACCGCCGAGCAACTCAGCTTCCTGCGTGAGCTCGGTTGTGATCAATATCAAGGTTATTTCTGTAGTCCGGCGGTGCCGGCGGCGGCTTTCGCAGCGCTGTTGCTGAAGATGCGGGCCGAACGCCCCGAACTCACCGAAGCTGACATGCTTCGTACTCAGAGCCGCCTGTCGGCCTTCACGCCGGAAATCGCGCCTTAATTGTGATCGGTGACGCGACGGCCGCGTTTGAGCCGACGCTCATTGCCTGAAAACGACGCGGTCACCATGCCCACATCGCTGTTTCGACGCGGCCCGGCGCGGCGATCTTTGTGATGCTTGAAGCGGCAGTTGCAAGCCGCAGCATCGCAGCTCGGCAGCGGCAAGCGCGGCGCTTGCAGCGACAAGAAACGCTGACCGGAAAATCGGTACGCAGCCGCGCAGGCATTGGGCCCCGGCATTACTGAGACTGCGTGATAAGCATTGTTCGTGGTCGGCGCGCGCTGCGGCGAGCTATGCGCTTTCGGCGCCTTCTTTACAGCAGCGCCAAACAGTCCCGACAACCAGCCTGGAGATTTCGAAGCCATCGCCCCCGCCTGCACCCCACGCGCGGCATCACACCCGCTGACGTATCGTTAAGAAACAAGAGGCGAGATTGTTCCTGCAGTCGCGGCTGCAGCGCAAGTGAACCATGGACCCATGTCGACGACAGGCGACATTTCAGCGAAAAGCTGTCGTCGCCTGTTCATCGAATGGAAATATTTACCGTCGCGCGATCGCGACAATGCGCTCAGCTGCGCAACGAGTTTAGAAATTTCGCGGGGTCCTCGCCGCGCTCCAGCACTTCGACCAACGCTGAACCGACGATGGCGCCGTCGATGAACGGTGCCAACCGCTGCACCTGCTCACGACTACGAATGCCAAAGCCCGCGCACACCGGCACCGGTGAAATCTTTTTCACGCGCTGAAAGTATTCGAGCACTTCTTCGGGCACCGCGACGTTCTTGCCCGTGGTGCCGGTCATGGTGACGGCATAAATAAATCCGCCACTGCCTTCGCACAACATCTGCATGCGCTCGGTCGGCGTCACTGGCGTGACAAACTGAACGAGCGCCAGGCCGTGCGCATCCAATGCATTGCGCAAGTCATGACTTTCTTCGTACGGCAAATCGGGAACGATGAATCCCGAGATGCCGGCCCGCGCCGCGTCGGCCGGTAACTTGTCGATGCCGTAAGCGAGCAGCGGATTCAGATAGCTCATCAACAACAACGGCGCCTTTGGCTTCACTTCGGCGCGCGTCAGCTCTTGCAGAATCCAGCGCAACGACACGCCCTGCTCCAACGCCACGCGACTGGAGCGCTGAATGGTCGTGCCATCGGCCATCGGGTCGGTGAACGGCACACCGACTTCGACGACATCGGCCGCGTCGGCGACCGCGTTCAGTTGTTGAATGAAATTTTCGCGCTTGGGAAAGCCCGCGGTGATGTAGGCGATCAACGCCGGCTGACCGGTCGCGCGCCGATTACGAATCGCGGTGCTGATGGAGTCACGAGCAGGCATCACAGCACATCCTTCAACAGAGTACGTTGCAGCGTCGGCATGTCTTTGTCGCCGCGACCGGAAAGCGCGATCAGAATTCGCTTGCCAGGATTGGCGAGCGCGTAGCGCTTGGCACCGGCCAATGCGTGCGAGGATTCGATCGCCGGCAAAATACCTTCAGCCGCGCAGCACTCCGCCAACACGGCGAGCGCATCGTCATCGTTCACGGCTTCGTACTTCACGCGATCGATGGTTGCAAGCAACGCGTGCTCGGGACCGACGCCCGGATAATCCAGGCCGGCGGACACCGAATGAGTTTCCTGAATCTGACCGTTCTCGTCTTGTAACAACAGCGAGAAACAACCTTGCAACACACCCGGCGTGCCGTAGGCAATCGATGCGGCATTCTGACCCAGCCCGCTGCCGATACCGCCGGCTTCCAGGCCCAGCATCGCGACGCCTTGATCTTTGACGAACGGATGAAACATGCCGATGGCGTTGGAGCCGCCGCCGACGCACGCGACCACCAGATCGGGCAACTTGCCGGTGCGCTCCAGAATCTGCACGCGGGCTTCGCGACCGATGACCGACTGCAACTCACGCACGATGTATGGATAAGGATGCGGACCGATGGCCGAACCCAGGCAGTAATACGTGCCGTTCGGGTCGGACACCCAATCGCGCAATGCTTCGTCGACAGCAGCGCGCAACGTTTTATCGCCGCTGGTGACGGGCACGACGGTCGCGCCGAGCAACTTCATGCGACCGACGTTGGGTGCCTGGCGCTCCATGTCCACCGAACCCATATAGACAGTGCACGGCATGCCGAGTCGTGCGCAGGCCGCAGCCGATGCGACACCGTGTTGACCAGCACCCGTCTCCGCGATCACGCGCTTGGCGCCAAGCTTCTTCGCCAGCAGCACTTGGCCGATGGAGTTGTTGATCTTGTGCGCGCCCGTGTGCGCAAGGTCCTCGCGCTTCAACCAGATTTCCGCACCCCACTTCTCCGACAGCGTGCGCGCGAAGGTCAGCGGCGTGGCACGACCGACCCAGTTATGCAGTTCGTCATGAAACTCTTTTAGAAATTCCGGATCGCGCAGATAGCGATCGACACCGGCCTGCAACCGATCCAGCGCTGGCACCAGCGTCTCGGGAACAAAACGACCGCCAAACGGACCGAAACGGCCGCGCTCGTCGGGATAGGCGTCCTGTTGGACGTTGGCCAGCAACGTTTGCTGCTCGCTCTTGCTCAAAGAATGTCTCATTTCGCTACTCCGCTGCCCGCCGCACGTGCGTTACGGACAAACTCATAAATCTTCTGTGGATCCTTCACGCCTGGCCGCGCTTCGACGCCGCTACTGACATCGACGCCGAACGGCTTGGCCGTCGCGATGGCCGCAGCCACGTTGCTCGGTTGTAATCCGCCCGCCAATATCAACTGCGTGCGGGTCGCGAGCCTGGCAGCCGCCGACCAGTCGGTGGTCTCGCCAGTGCCGCTCACCGGACCTTCAAACAACAATCGTGTCGGCAACACTGCCGGCAACTCACGCCCCGAACGAATCACCGGCGTCACTTGCAAGCCGGTCGGGATCTGCAAGCTGGTCAAATCATCGATATCGGTCTGCAACACATCCGGACGAAACCCCGACCAAACTTCGTCTAGCTCCGCCTGCGACGGATGCAACATCACCGCGACTCGCGTGATGTTTGCTGGTACGTCGCGTGCCAATGCCGCCGCTTGCTGAGCGGTGACTCGGCGCTTCGACTCGGCGAACACAAACCCTACTGCGTTTACGCCAGCGTCTACCGCCGCCGCAACGGCTTCAGACGTCGTCAGCCCGCAGACTTTGACCCACACGGCGTCGCTCATTCCTCGCGCACTTCGCCTTTGGCAATGCGCAGCTTGCGAGTCGCCATGCTCATGGCCGCCTGGCGGCCGGTAGATAACAACTTGCCCAGCAATTCGCGCGGCTGCGGTGCTTTCATCAAAGTCGTGCCGATCAACGCGACGCGATAGCCGTGACCAACGATGGCGGTGACATCATCCGCCGTGTTCACACCACTCTCCGCGACCGGCGCGAATCCCGGCGGCATGCTGTCTGCCAGCTCGGACAAGCGCGACAGTTCGACGGTGAGCTTGTCGAGATCGCGGCAATTGAGGCCGACCAGGATTTGCTCATCGTGGCCGCGACGTAACGCGAGCACTTCACGAGCGATAGTTAGATCGGCGGCATCGAACGCTTCGAGCAGCACAAACATCTTCAACATGGCGGCGCAGTCGAGCAACGCAGTGATACGACTCTTGTCGAGCATGCGCACGATGACGAGCACGCCACCGGCACCGGCCGCACGACCTTCCATCACTTGATACGGATCGACCAGGAAGTCCTTGCGCATCACCGGCACGTTGTGCGGAGTGAGCACCTTGGCGGCGCGAGTCAAATGTTCGAGCTGACCGCCGAAACGCAACGGCTCGGTGAGCACAGACACGGCGCATGCGCCACCGCACGCATATTCGGTGACCCGGCTTTCGACATCGCTGGTGTTAGCAGACAAATCGCCCGCCGACGGCGAATGCAATTTGCATTCGGCAATCACATCGAAACCTTCCGGCGACAAGCGCAGCTGCGGCGCCGGCGCCATATCGGAGGCTCGCGCCCACAACGCCTTTTCGGATTCGCGCGCACGCGCTTGTTCGAGCCGAGCGAGGCTCGATTGAGTCATTTGAGCAAGCAAGCCAGACATGATCAGCGCCCCTGACTCGCGGCCGTGTTACGTTGGCCGAAAGCCGTCAATTTTTCCAGCAGACGCCGCCCGGCGCCGCCCTCGATGGCATCCTGTGCCATACGCGCAGCATCCTGCGCCGAAGCCGCTTTACCTAGCAATTCGAGCACCAATGCCGCTTGCAGGATCAACGCGTTGCGATGGGCACCCTGCTCCCGACCCTCCAGCACGGCGCGCATACGTTCGGCGTTATAGGCCGCGTCGCCGCCCTTCAAATCCTCGACGGAACAGCTGGGCAGCATGAATTCCTCGGCACTGCGCTTGGTACGCACGACCTTGCCGGGCGTGACCTCGAACAAGTCGAACGGGCCGATGGGCGTGGCCTCATCCCAGCCCGCCGCACCATGCACGACGTAAGCACGCTTCAGTGGCAAACCCGCCAACGTCTCCGCCATCAAGGCAGCGACATCGACGTGATACGCGCCGATCAAATGAAACTCCGGTTCGGCCGGATTCGCCAACGGGCCCAGAATGTTGAATACCGTGCGCACCCCGAGCGCCTGACGAATCGGCATCACCGCTTTCATGGACGGGTGATAATGAGGCGCGAAGAAAAACGTAAAGCCAGTCTCGGCGAGACATTCACCGGCGGCCTGCTCATCGAGCGGCAGATTCAAACCCAACGCGCGCACCACATCGGCACTACCGCTGCGGCTGGAAACCGAACTGGTGCCGTGCTTCGCGACCCGAATGCCCATCGATGCCACCAACAGCGCGGCGCCGGTCGAAAGATTGAAACTTCCCGAGCCATCGCCACCGGTGCCGACCATATCGACCAGCGGTCCACCGGGCGGCAACTGCGGTCGACGCGCGAGTTTGCGCATGCTCTTGGCGAACCCGCGCAGTTCATCAGCCGTCACGCCTTTGGAACGCAGCGCTGCCAGGATGGCGCCGCCCATCGCCGGGGCCAACGCCGGATCGGTCAACGCCACCAGTAACTCTGCGGCTTCCTGCTCGCTCAAATTATCGCGATCGAGCAATCGATCGAGCGTCTGACGCATGCTCATGCCGCTCGCTTGCCGGAGCGCTGTAGCAGGAAGTTGCCCATCAGCACCGGGCCTTGCGGCGTCAGCACGCTTTCCGGATGGAACTGCACGCCTTCGATGTTGAAGGTCTTGTGCCGCACGCCCATGATTTCGCCTTCGTCGGTGCGCGCCGTGACTTCGAGCGTATCGGGCAGCGTATCGGGCTGCGCGATCAGCGAGTGATAACGGCCTGCTTCGAACGGCTCCGGCATGTCCTTGAGAATGCTCTGACCGTCGTGATGCACGAGAGAAGTCTTGCCGTGCATGAGACGGCCGGCGCGAACCACCTTACCGCCGAAGACTTCGACCAGTGACTGGTGCCCAAGACAGACGCCGAAGATCGGCACCTCGCCAGCGAACGCTTCGATCATGCGCATCGACACACCCGCGTCGTACGGCGTGCCCGGGCCCGGCGAGATACACAGATGCGTAGGCTTGAGCGACTTGGCCTGGTCGACGGTGATGCTGTCGTTACGATGCACCAGCACGTCGGCGCCCAGCACCATGAAGGCTTGCACCAAGTTGTAAGTAAACGAATCGTAGTTGTCGATCAGCAGCAGACGCACTGCTTCTTGATGATTGCTCACAGCCCTTCCTCCGCCAGCGCCAGGGCGCGCCGCACGCTGGCACTCTTGGCCAGGACTTCTTGATATTCCATCGCAGGCACGCTATCGGCGACGATGCCGGCGCCCGCCTGGAAACTGTAGGTGTCGCCGCGGAATACCACGGTGCGAATGGTGATCGCATGATCCATGTCGCCGCCGTGACCGAAGTAACCGATGGTGCCGCCGTAGAAGCCGCGCCGCACCGGCTCGAGCTCGTCGATGATTTGCATGGCTCGTACTTTCGGTGCACCCACCAACGTGCCGGCGGGAAACGCGGCAGCAAACAAATCGAATGCATCTTTGCCCGGTGCCAGCTCGCCGTTCACACCGCTGACGATGTGCATCACATGGCTGTAGCGCTCGATGCTGCGATAAGGATTCACATTCACCGAGCCGGCCTTGGCGACGCGGCCCAAGTCGTTGCGGGCCAGATCGACCAGCATGACGTGCTCGGCGTTCTCTTTCGGATCGGCCAGCAATTCTTTTTGTAGCAACGCGTCGTCGACCGAATCTCTACCGCGCGGCCGTGTGCCGGCGATGGGACGCATCGACGCGCGACCGCGTGACAGCTTCACCAATGCTTCGGGCGAGGAGCCGACGATGGTCGCATCGCCCAGCTCGCAGAAATACATATAAGGAGAGGGATTCAGCAGACGCAGCGCGCGATAAGCCTCGAACGGCTCCAGATCGCACAAGCCGGCAAAGCGCACCGACAACACCAGCTGATACACATCGCCGGCAGCGATGTATTCCTTCACCTTGTGCACACCTTCGATGTATTGGGCTTCGCTGAGGCTGCCGATCGCAGGCGAGTACTTGATCTTCTTTTCGCTGGGCGGGATGGCGCCACGCAATGCCTTCACCACTTCTCGGCGGAGCGCGACGCGTTCGCTTTCGCTGCCTGCATGTAACAGCGCGACACCGCGAGTCAGGTGGTCGAACACTAGCAACGACCGCGGTGCGAGGTAGTGAGCTTCCGGAGTGGGCTCACTCATTGCGATTCGCGGCGGCAAACGTTCGAAGCGTCTGACCAAGTCGTAACTGGCGGCTCCGACCAGACCACCCGGCAACGGCACCCCCGGAATCTGCGGACTGGGTTGAGGCGCCCGAGCCAGGGCACTGCGCAGTGCGCTCAATAGCTCAGCCTGGGTTTGCGGCGGCGGCCCGAGCCGGCCGTCGATGCTCAGTCCCTTGTCATCCAGGCGCACTTCCAGGCAGTCGCCGAAGCCGATGAAGGAGTACCGCGCCAACCGTTCGCCGCCCTCGACACTTTCCAGCAAAAAGCGGGGCTTGAAGGGCTTGAGCTTCAGATAGGCCGAGACTGGGGTGTCCAGGTCTGCGGCAATGTCGAAGGGTGGTTGCACTGATGTGTCCTCGGCGATGAACCGTGCTCTTCGGTCCGGCGAGGGGCGATAAAAAACCCATCTCCGGATCGCTGCACGGAGATGGGTTTGATTGGATGCTTGGCTAGTGTGTGTTCGTTACGCCCGGCAAGCTCCAGCGGCCCTCTCCAGTAAGGGTCGCCACCACCAGCGATGCGTTGCAAGCAACTGAATCATGGGCGTCAGTATTACCGGCCAGGCGAGCGGCAGTCAACTTCCGTGTATGCAATCGGCCTTCGGGTCGGTAACGGGCCGGTCAGCACATGCTGCATCACGGGTCCGCAACTTCTACCTCGGCTCCCGGCTTGATACCGAATTGTCACTTGGCTACGACTGCTCCGTCACCTGAGCACTCCTACGATGGTCTCAGGGCGGTCACAGCCCGTGAGTCGATCCGCCACTTCAAACTGAAAAATGGGGGAAACCTATGTCTGCAAATATGCATCGCAGCGTAACGGCCTGCGTTGGCTTGGTGCTGAGCCTCGCGGCAGCCGCCACGCCGGCCGACGAACTCGCCGAGCTACGCCAACGATTGGACGCACAGGAACAGAAAATCCGTATCCTGGAACGTAAGCTGGAGTTGAATGAGGAAGCGGCCAAGGCCGCGGTTCCGAACACGCCCGTGGTACGCGCCTCGCCTCAGCAAGGTTTCCGCATTCAATCCGCCGACGGCGCCAATGTGGCCCGCTTGCGTGGCACATTGCATTTCGACGGCCGCTATTTCCCCGACGACATCACACCCGCGACTGCCGACACCTGGATCCTGCGTCGTGTGCGGCCCACGCTGGAAGGAACATTCAATAGCATTTATGACTTCCGCTTCACACCGGACTTCGCCGGTGGTCGCACCATCATTCTCGATGCATTCGTCGCCGCTCGCCTGAAACCGTGGGCCGTGGTCACCGCCGGCAAGTTCAAAGTGCCGGTGGGCCTCGAGCGCCTGGTTTCAGCTAACGATCTACGTTTCATCGAGCGCGGCTTGCCGACCAGCTTGGTGCCCAATCGCGATCTGGGCTTACAACTGGGCGGCGATCTGAATGGCGGCGTAGTGAATTATTCCATCGGCTATTTCAACGGCGTCAGCGACGGCAGCAGCAGCGACAGCAACACGCCGACTGCCGATGTCGAGAACGACACCAAGGGTGACTGGGCGGCACGCGTGTTCTTCCAACCATTCTTGAACTCGGACAATTTCGCGCTGCGCGGCCTAGGCTTCGGTGTCGCCGGCACGTATGTGAATTCGACCGGCAGCACCACCACGACGCTGTTGCCTGGCTATCGCACGCCAGGTCAGCAAACATTCTTCAGCTATCGTGGCACCACTGCAGCCAGCGGCACGACACCTGCGGTGAATGGCACCATCGCCGACGGCGAACGCGTGCGCTGGACGCCGCAAGCCTATTACTCACTCGGCAGCTTCAGCGTGCTCGGCGAGTACGTGAATGTTTCTCAGGAAGTTTCGCGAGTCACGCCAACGGCCGGCCTTCGCAGCGATACGCTCGACAACACCGCTTGGCAGATTCAGTTCGCGTGGTTCGCTACCGGCGAAGACGAAACCTTCCGCGGCTTCACATCGCAATCGGTGTTCGATCCGAGCAAGGGCACGTGGGGCGCAGTGGAACTGGTCGCTCGCTATCACGAGTTGGACATCGATGACGATGCTTTCAGCGGCGGCACCGACTCGTTCGCCAATCCCGCCAGCAGCGCCAGCAAAGCCAGTGCCTGGGGCTTGGGTGTGAATTGGTATCTGACACAAAACTACAAGTGGTCGCTGAACTATGACGTGACCAGCTTCGAGGGCGGCGCCGTCACCGGCGACCGGCCGGATGAGAAGGCTTTGTTTACTCGCTTCGCGGTCGGCTTCTGAACCTTGACTACACAATATCCTGCACGGAGATAACAACTCATGTCGCGTTCCGAAATATTCTCCTGGCGCCGGTGGGTGGGCATCGCGCTCACCGCCGTCGCGCTCTCGGCCCCGGTGGCTCGGGCCGCCGAGGTCAGCTTGTTGAATGCTTCTTACGATCCGACCCGCGAACTCTATGAGGAGTACAACAAGGCGTTCTCGGCCTACTGGAAACAGAAGTCCGGTGACATCGTCACCATCAAACAGTCGCACGGCGGCTCGGGCAAACAAGCGCGCACCGTCATCGATGGCTTGCCGGCTGACGTGGTGACGTTGGCGCTGGCCGGTGACATCGACGCCATCGCCACCACGGGCAAGTTGTTGCCGGTGAACTGGCAGTCGCGTCTGCCGCACAATGCCTCGCCCTACACTTCGACCATCGTGTTCCTGGCGCGCAAGGGCAATCCCAAAGGCATCAAGGACTGGGGCGATCTGACCAAACCCGGCATCTCGGTCATCACGCCGAATCCGAAGACTTCCGGCGGCGCGCGCTGGAACTATCTCGCTGCTTGGGCGTGGGCATTGAAACAGCCGGGCGGCAGCGAAGCTGCAGCGAAGGACTACATCAAGAAGCTGTTCAGCCATGTGCCCGTGCTCGACACCGGTGCACGCGGCTCCACCACGACCTTCGTTCAACGCGGTATTGGCGACGTGCTGCTGGCGTGGGAAAACGAAGCGTTCCTGTCGATCAAAGAACTGGGCCCGGACAAAGTGGAAATCGTAGTGCCCAGCCTGAGCATCCTGGCCGAGCCGCCGGTGGCTGTGGTCGACAAAGTGGTGCTACGCCGAGGTACGCGCGATGTGGCCACCGAATACTTGAAGTATCTGTACAGCCCGGAAGGCCAGGAAATCATCGCCAAGAACTTCTATCGGCCCATCGATCAGACCGTGGCCGCCAAGTACGCCAAAACCTTTCCCCAGCTGAACCTGGTGACCATCAAGGATTTCGGCGGTTGGAG
The DNA here is from genome assembly GCF_016790065.1 of Steroidobacter sp. Taxonomy (GTDB): domain Bacteria; phylum Pseudomonadota; class Gammaproteobacteria; order Steroidobacterales; family Steroidobacteraceae; genus Steroidobacter. Next base: position 20,022 of record NZ_JAEUPY010000934.1, on the reverse strand, counting down.
CGAGGCGCAGAAAGTGCACTTCGCCGACGGCGGGGTCTTCGACCAGATCTACGCGCCTCAATGAGGGCCAGCGTTGGCTAGGGCGTGATGGATTCGAGCGAGCCCTCTTCGGCAACCAAGGGGGCTTTTTTAATAAGCGCGAGGTTCGCTCAATCGTCGTCGTCTTCGCGCTTGTTCTGTTCGACGCGCTTCCGCAGCTCCATCCATTCCTGCAGCTTCTTCAGATCGGCTGGCTTACGCGCCGGTGCCGCCGGTTTGGCACCGGGCTTGAGAGCGCCGCCGCCGGCACTATTGTAAGGGTTAGTGCCAACCTTGCCGCCAGGTGTCGAGGAATTGTCGTAAGGATTGAAGCCGCCGCCGGGCACTGGCTTGGCAGCGGGTTTGGCACCAGGCTTGGCACCGGACTGATCGATGCCGGGCGGACGCTCGTTGACCGCGGTATCGGCGATCGACAGGTCGTTCAAGTCCAGCTTCTTCAAACGCTGCGTGCTGATGTCGCGGCTGTAGACGCCGGTTTCGAGTTGCCATTCCCAGACTGAGTTGCCGCGCTCATCATAGGAGATCCTGCCGGAACGCTTGTCGGTGGGGTCGGGGGCGGCGTCCGGGCTGGGCGGTTCCTGGGATGATTTATCCCCGGGCTTGCTCATGAGAGCCATCTCGCTGATTAGGATGCGGCGGATTCTGTGCCGCCCCAGAACACAAAGCAATCGCTGCCAAGACGTTCATGAGCAAAGTGCGAAGTACCGCTACTACAAAACCTGAATTGGCCCGTGGCTTCGCCGGAGTCTTTGCTTACAGCACTCGCGCGCTCGAGTTGGTGTGGACCACCAGCCGTTCGCTCACCATTGCCTTCGCGTTGTTGACGTTGATCGCCGGTGCTTTACCGGCAGCGGTCGCTTACGTCGGCGCACTCATCGTCGATGCTGTGGTCGCCGCCATTCAGGGTTCAGCGAGTGCTCGCGAGGCGCTGACCGATCACGCTTTACTGCTGGTTGCTGCCGAAGGCGGTTTGGTCGCTGCAATTGCTGGTGCGCAACGCGGCCTCAACTTATGTCAGTCGCTGTTGCGCGCGCAGCTGGGAAACCGGGTCAACGTCATGATCCTGGAAAAAGCGCTGACGTTGGAGCTGTCGCACTTCGAGAACTCCGAGTTCTACGACAAGCTCACCCGCGCACGCCGTGAAGCATCCAGTCGACCGCTGTCGCTGGTGACGCGGACCTTCGGCTTGTTACAGAACGGAATCTCGTTGTTGAGCTTCGGTTCGTTGTTATTGCACTTCTCACCGTGGGCAGTCGCGTTATTGATTCTGGCCGGTCTGCCTGCGTTCCTGGCCGAAGCCAAGTTCTCTGGCGACAAGTTCCGCCTGTTCCTGTGGCGGTCGCCGGAAACGCGCATGCAGCACTATCTGGAAACGGTGCTGGCCCGTGAAGACCATGCGAAAGAAATAAAGCTATTCGGGCTCGGCTCGCTGTTCTTGAAACGCTATCGAAACATTTTCGGCAAGCTGTATCGCGAAGATCGCAATCTCACCATTCGTCGCGACACCTGGGGATTTTTCCTCGGCCTGATTGCCACGGCGACGCTGTACGGCGCGTATGCATGGATCGCGCTCTCCGCCATCGCGACTCGTATCACGCTCGGTCAGATGACCATGTACCTGATGTTGTTTCGTCAGGGACAGTCGGCCGTGTCGGCGATCCTGTCGGCGGTCGGCGGCATGTATGAAGACAATTTGTATCTGTCGACGCTGTACGATTATTTGGAAACGCCCGTCAACGGCAACACTGGCACAGCGGTGCGCGGCCCGAAGCCCGACGACGGCGTGCGGTTCGAGAAGGTGAGCTTCACCTATCCGGGCGCCGAGCAACCGACCTTGATCGACATCGACTTGCACGTTCGCCCGGGCGAGTCGTTGGCGCTGGTCGGCGAGAATGGCTCGGGCAAGACCACGATGATCAAGCTGCTGACTCGTTTGTATACGCCGACCTCGGGCCGCATCCTGCTCGACGGCCAGGATCTCCGCGAATGGGACGAGTCGACGCTGCGCGATCGTATCGGCGTCATCTTCCAGGACTTCACGCGCTACCAGCTGTCGCTCGGCGAAAACATCGGCGCCGGCGACGTCCAGCATTTCGAGGACGAAACACGTTGGCGCGAAGCCGGCGAGAAAGGCATGGCCGCCGCCATCGTGGAAACATTGCCGGAAGGCTATCGCACGCCGCTGGGCAAGTGGTTCAACGACGGTCGCGAGCTGTCCGGCGGGCAGTGGCAGAAGATCGCACTGTCACGCGCCTTCATGCGCTCGCGGGCTGACATCCTGGTGCTCGACGAGCCGACCTCGGCGATGGATGCAAGTGCCGAAGCCAGCATCTTCGAACATTTCCGCACGCTGACCCACGGTCGCATCGCGATCCTGATCTCACATCGCTTTTCCACGGTGCGCATGGCCGATCAGATCGTGGTGATAGAAAACGGGCGAGTCGTGGAGCGCGGCGGCCACGAAGCACTGATGGCATTGGACGGGCACTACTCGCGGCTGTTTTCGTTACAGGCACGAGGGTATCGATAAAGAGTTATCGTTAGCTCGTGCTTATCGATGCGCCGGGTGGGATCAAATAAAGTTGTTTCACCGGCACAGTACGGGCCGATATCGGGCAAACACCGTGACAGCACCAGTAGCAAATGTTATTCACTCCTCATGTCCAGCTCTGAATCGACTTCAATGCGGTCTGCGACCGTAGCGGCTCCCGTTGCCAATGCCTGGCTGACACCCGCCGAGCTGTTGTTGCTCGGCGCGGTATGGGGCAGTTCGTTCTTGTTCATGCGCATCGCCGCCAAGGACTTCGGCGCGTTCGCCTTGGTCGAAGTGCGACTGGCGTTAGGTGCGCTGATCCTGCTGCCATTTCTGTTTCGAGTGAAAGATCGGCTGACACGCTCGCACTGGCTGCGCTTCCTGGGCATCGGCATCATCAACTCGGCCGCGCCGTTCGCACTGTTCGCCTGGGCGGCTCAGCGTGCACCGGCCGGTGTAGTGGCGATCAGCAATGCCACCGTGGTGATGTTCACCAGCATCGTCGCGTTCTTGGTGTTCGGCGAGAAGATCAGCAAGCGCAGCGCGCTCGGCTTGCTGCTGGGCTTCGTCGGCGTCGCAGTCCTGGCGAGCGGCAAGACTTCGGGTGGCAGCGTGTTGCCGGCAGCGATGGCCGGCGTGTGCGCCTCGATCCTGTATGCCTTCGGCGGTAATTTCAGTAAGCGCTATTTTCCGGATCTGCCGCCCAGCGCCGTTGCGGCCGGCACGGTGTTGTGCGCATCGCTGGTGGTCGCGCCGCTAGCGATCGCAACCTGGCCGAGCACCCCGATTCCGGCACTTTCTTGGCTTTCCGCGGTCATGCTAGGAGCACTGTGCACGGGCCTGGCGTATTTCCTTTATTACAGGCTGCTGTATCGCATCGGTGCGCCCCGGGCGTCGACGGTCACTTATCTGGTGCCATTGTTCGGCGTAATCTGGGCTTGGGTGTTCTTGAACGAACCCCTGACCATCAGTATGGCCAGCGCCGGTGCCTTGATTCTGGGCGGCGTGGCTTTGAGTCAACAACGCGCTCCTGCACCTAAGCCGTGAAGGAGCCCAGCAACGCAACCGACGAATAGGTGAGCTCGATGAATGCCCGCGAACAAGAAGCCGTCCTGACCATTGCCTTGCTCGCTGCATTCGCCGACGGCGCCAAGGACGACCGCGAGCGCGAAGAGATCAAACGCATCGCCGACTCTTTGGCCGGCGAAGCCGGCGCGCCGCAACTGGCTCAGCTCTATCAGAGCGTGCTGCTCAAACGAGTCAACGTATCGCAGGCCGCCACTGCGCTCAGCGATCCAACGCATCGACAGCTTGCGTATGAAATGGCCGTCTGTGTTTGCGATGCCGATGCAGTCGCCAGCCCGGCCGAACAGAAGTTTCTGCAAGAGCTGCGAGTCGCGCTCAGCCTCGACGCTCAACAAGCCCAAGCCGTAGACAATGAAGCCGCTGCGCTTGCAGATGCGCCGCTGCCCAATGTACCGGTCGCTGTGCCCGCAGCAGCAGCGACGTCCACCGCGCAACCGGCCGGCGGCGCTGTGAGACAAGCGACCATGTCGGACGCCGAACTCGACAAGTACATTCTGAATCACTCCATCGTCAACGGCGCCATCGAGTTGTTGCCACAGTCGCTCGCGACCATGGCCATCATTCCGCTGCAGATCAAGCTCGTGTATCGCATCGGTCAAGCTTACGGAGTGCAGCTCGACAAAGGTCACATCCGTGAGTTTCTGGCGACCGCTGGTGTCGGCCTCACGTCGCAGTACGTCGAACAGTTCGGTCGCAAGCTGCTCGGCGGTTTGCTTGGCAGTGTTGCCGGCGGACTCGGCCGCGGTCTCGGTCGTGCAACTGCAGGCGCAGCGCTTTCCTTTGCAACGACATACGCGCTCGGTCAACTCGCGAAACGTTATTACGCCGGCGGCCGGCAAATGAATACGGCGCTGATCCAACAGACGTATCAGTCGTTACTCGGCCAAGCGAAACAAATTCAAGGTCAATACTCGTCAGAGATCCAGCACAAGGCCAATACATTGGATGCGGGTCAAGTGCTGTCGATGGTCAAGAACGCCTGACACGTCGGCAGCTGACGACAGCGATTTTCAAAAAATACAGGTGAGGGGAACCTCGTCGGCGCCAGCGGTATTCAAAATCCAGTGATTGCCGCAAGACGAGGAGACCCTCCATGAGTTTACGTACCAACCTGCTCTACTCCGCGCTGTTCGCAGCCAGCACCTGCATGGCCTCTGCGGCATGGGCCCAGGTGCAAGAAGAACCCACCCCTCAGGCCACTGAAGCGCCTGAAACCAGTTCTGCTCCGGCCGCGAACATAAGCGATCAGAAGATCGAGCAATTCGCCGATGCGTATGTCGCGGTCCAGACCATCCAGGAAAAGGCCGCTTCGCAGCTGCAGACCGCCAAAGATCCTGCGCAAGCGGATCAAGTGAAGGCCACTGCAGAGTCGCAGATGATCGCAGCGGTGGAAAAGTCCGGTTTGAAGGTCGACGAGTTCAATCAAATCGTCGAGACGATGACGGCTAATGCGGACGTGCGCGAGCGCGTCGCTGCGAAGTTGCAGGAACGTCAGGGCGGCGGCTAATCCGTCACCCGGCATGCGCGGTTCTCCATCTACATTGACGCAAGTGGAGAGCTCGGCTTTCTTGCACACCGACAGCCCGATGTGGATCAACACATCGGGCTGTCTCTTTATCTGGATCTCAAGAAAGCTGCACTGACAGCATCGAGATCGAACCGCCGTCGACGCCATCCACCGGGAAGCTGACGGTGTCGCCCGGCAAGCGCGCACCCAGAACGTAGAGCAACGGCAAGTAGTGCTCAGGCGTCGGCGCAGAGAGCGCCGCATCCTTCCCCAACTGTTCGTAGTCGATCAGCGGCTGATGATCACCCGCCAGCAGCGACGCACGCACTTGCTGCTCGAAGCGAACGGCCCAGTCATACGGCTCGACCACTCGTCGTCCCCAGCCATAGGCATGCAGGTTGTGAACGATGTTGCCGCTGCCGACGATCAGGATGCCGCGATCCCGTAACGCTGCCAGCTTGCCGCCAAGTTCGTAGTGCTGTTGAGCGGTGAGCGTCTCGTCGATGCTCAATTGAATGACCGGCACATCGGCATCAGGATACGAGTGACACAGCACACCCCAGGCGCCGTGATCCAGGCCCCACACATCGTCCAAGCGCACTTGCGGACCGAGCAGCTCGCGAACTTCAACCGCAACGTCGGGACTGCCCGGCGCGGGATACTGGTATTCGAAAAGCTCGCGTGGAAAGCCACCGAAGTCGTGAATGGTTTTCGGCTTCGGCATGGCGGTGACTGCTGTATACGGCACATACCAATGCGCCGACACACACAGCACGGCTCGCGGCTTGGGCAAAGCGGCGCAGGTCTGCCGCCAGGCTCGCGTGTATACATTGTCGGCCAGCGCGTTCATGGGATTGCCATGCCCGAAAAAGATCGCCGGCAGACGTGGGGTTGCACTCACTCTACAGCTCCGCAGTGACAGAGCTGGAAGTATTGGACCCAGCGTGCCCAGTTACCATGGGCCGCCGAGCATAAGTGTTATGACGGCTGTTACGACGGTAACAGCAGGAACGCATCAGCCACCGCTTCTCGCGGCGACAAACCTTGTTCGTAGAGCGGGCGCCACGCGTCCCAATCTACGTCTTGCTCGCCGACTTCAGTCAGCACTTCGCTGAGATCGGTCCTGATCAAGTTCACCACGGCCCCTTGCCATTCGTACCAAGTGGTCGTGTCCGCGTTGTTGTTCATCGTCTTCGCTCCCCGGACTCATCCGGTCAGGCGCCGCTGTGCGCCCGCGCGCCAAGTAACGCTTCAGGGTGTCTGCAGTTCCCGTCACCCTTGGTCTCTAGGAGGGTCACCGGGGACTGCCGACCGAGCGTACCGCAAGCCGATTGCGCGTCTCCACCTGGCACCGTTTAGTGCATGTGGCTCAAGAGCAACGAGGCGAGGTTGGCATAGTTGCCATCGAAATGATGACCGCCACTAAGTTTCACTACTTGCAACGCTTTGGCGGCCGGCTGTGCGCACAGCGAATCTGTTTCATCGGCACCATACACACACAGACCGCGAACGCCTTTCATTCTCAAAAGCTCCGGCGCGACCGGAATTGCGCCTTTGTCTGCGCCCAGCCAGTTCTGTAAATGGAACTCGAAGACCGCGGTCTGCGACAGCGACAGCAGACCCACCAGGCGCAAGCGCTCGCGCGTCGCGGCCGGCAAGCGATTCACCACGAACGGCATCACGTCGGCGCCTTGCGAAAAGCCGATCAACAACACCGACTGTTTTTTCCACGCGCTCATGTAGTGGCGTAACAGTCGATCCACGTCAGCAGCCGTGCTCTCGGGCGTGCGTGCTTTCCAGAAGTAGCGCAACGAATCCAGGCCGACCACCGGCATGCCTTGCTTGGACAACGCGGCTGCCAATTCTTTATCGATGCCGGCCCAACCACCATCGCCGGAAATCAGGACCGCGAGCGTGTCGTCGCTCTTGCCCGTGGCTGGCACTTCGACGATGGGCAGGTCCTTCAACTCGGCGGCATTCACTGGCGGCAGTCCGCGAGTACGCGCTGCCAGGCGTTGAAAGGCAGCTGCGAATTGCGGTTCCCAAGTGTGGAAGTCGCCGTCGCCATAGTCGTCACCCGCGACCGCGACGATTTCGGCTTGCTTCACCTTGGCCAAAAATCCTTTGGCCGCATCCCGGCACTGACGATCGTTGACTCCCTGCAAGACCATCCAGGGCGCACTGAGTGGCGGAGCCGTCGCCGCTTTGCTCGACGGACACAATGGCTTCTTCAAATTGCGCATCGGACAGAAGCCCAACGAGATGCCACCGCCGAACGTGCCGGCCGGCGCCTGCGCCAACATCGCATGCACGAACTCCGCGCCGGTGCGCTCACCGATCAGCAAAGCCGGTCGATAAGTTGGCAGTCGATAGTAGGCTTGCAAGAAGTGGCTTAGATTCTCCAAGTCGCCATCGGGCGAAACACAGTTGCCACCGTCTTTCTCCAGATTACGAAAGAATGCCGGCGCGTCGATGCCGGCGACCAACGCACCCTGGCGCGCGAGCGATTGAGCGATGGGCTCCAACTCAGTGGACCAGCCGCGCTCGCCGGAGAAGAACAAGACAGTCTGTCGCGGTTCGCCTTGCGGCCGATACACAGCGATCTTGTCGAAGCGACCATGCGAAAGCGTTTCCGCCAGCGCGTCCGGCCCGAACACCACCAGCAGCACCACATACCAGCAGCGATACAACCTCATTTCGCGATGATTCCTCGCAAGCCGCCGCCGATCAGCGCAGCGACGTCCGCCAATGTGAGCAGCGGCGTCAGCCCGCCGCCCGCAACCAGGTAGCGAGGTTCCCACACTGGATCGAACTTGTCTTTGAAACCGCGCAAGCCGCGGAAGTTATAGAACGTTTCGCCGTGATCGAACAGCAAGCGCCCGAAGCGGTGCCAGCGCGGCGCCAACTCATGACTGGCCATGCCCGACATGGGCGCCATGCCCAAGCCGAAGCGCTGATAACCCTCGGCCTGGAAATGCAGCATGAGCTTGGTGAACAGGAAGTCCATGGTGCCGGCCGGTGCCAACGGCTGCTGTCGCATCAGGTCGATGCTGGCCTCGTTCTTCACTTGCGTGGTCAGCAGGTTGGCGAACGCGACCAACTGCCCATGCTGACGCACCAACGCAAACGGCTGCCTGACCACATACGGCGGATGAAACGTGCCGAGCGAGAAGCCCTTCTCGCGTGTGTCCTGTCCTTCCAACCAAGCATCCGAGACGACGCGCAATTCAGGCAGCAGTGCCGCCACTTCATCAGGCTGCGCGATAAAAAACTCCAGCCCATCGCGCTCACCGCGATTGATGGCCTGTCGCAAATGCGAGCGCTTCGACCCCTTGATCGTGAACTCTTGTAGCTGCACGTACGCGTACTCGCCGAGCTTGAACGCTCGCAGGCCCGCGTCGAGATACAGCGGCAACGATTCGCCGCGCACTTGATAGAAAGTCGGCCGGCCACCGTGATCGGTCGCCAGTTCGATGAAGCGCCAGATCAACTCGGGCCATTCCGCCGCCCGCCCCACTGGATCGAACAACGAGATCCAGGAACGCCCTTGCCGGCCATACATGATGAAAGCGTTGCCCTGGGTCGAGAACAGCAAATGCTTATCGCCCATCAATGCGAGGTTGGCTTCCGCCGACGATTGCACTCGCACGATGCTGCTGGCCTTATCCAGCTCTTCGGGCGGCGGCAGGTCCGGCTCACCCGGCGACGGTCGCAACAGCTGCCAAAGCGCGATGCCGAATCCCGCGACCACGACGCCGACCATGGCTCGCAACGAGCGCGGCGCATTGGCGTTGAACTCGAACTGCCACCACAACTCATTGGTGTAATCGACGCTGCGGTAGACGAAGAACAATAGAAACACCGTGGCTGCCACCATCCACACCACGGAGATCAACCACACCCCCCGCAGCGGATTGGAAAACAGCGCCGAGCGTCGATCGAATTGAGCGCGCGACAGATACAACAGAATCGCCAGCAAGATCAGATAGCACGCCTGAATCAGCGCGAACCCTTTGGGCATGGCGAGCACCGCCGCAATCAATGCCAATACGAACGCGGACCACCAAGCGGCATCGAGACGATGTAACAAGCCACGAGCAATCACGATCATCGCGAAGCCAGTGACGCTACCGAGAAAGTGCGACGCTTCGACCAACGTCAACGGCACTTGCAACGCCAGCATGTCGGTGGCCTGTGCAGACGCCGGCGTCACACCCGACACGAGCAGCCAGCCACCCGCGATGAACGTCATCGTCGCCAACAGCATCGGAGACAGGCGAACCGCGGCGCGCCCGATGGGAGCAGCGATGCCCGAACGCACTTCATAAGCCGCGAGCAAGATGGCCGCGACTACCAGCGGCAACAAATAGTAGACGACGCGATAGAGCACCAGAGCGCTGACCACATGCTCCACCGGCGCCCGGTCGCCGCATGCAAGCAGAATCACCGCTTCGAAGACGCCCAAGCCGCCGGGCACGTGACTCAGAATGCCCAGCACCAGCGCAATCGAATACCACGCCATGAAAGCAGCTGGATCGACCGCACCTTCGGGCAGCAGAAACCACAGCGCAGCGGCCGAAGCGAGCAGATCGAGCGCCGAAATCACCAGCTGTTGCACAGCCAGCTTGGCCGGCGGTAAGCGCACCTTCCAACGCCACGCGACCATGACTTCGCGACGGCGTGCAGAAAGTGCAATGAAGGCGATCACCGCCAATAGCACCGCCCCCGCTATCACTCGCAACAGCCAGGCCGGCATGTGTGCAAGCTGAGCGACTCCTTCAGCGCCCCACAACAAGCCGGCCGCGCCGAAGGCCGCCGTGCCGAAGGTGAACGCGCTGGCGTTGAATGCGATGACTTGCGCGACCTTGTTGGCGTCGATGCCGGCCGCCGTATACAGGCGCATACGCACGGCGCCGCCGGTCAGCACTCCCAGACCGACGGTATTACCCAGCGCGTAGGCGATGAATGAGGTCAGCAGAACGGTGGAGCGCTTGATCCGCACCTCGGCGTACTTCATCGCCGAGAGGTCGTAGCCGGTGAGGATCAGATAACTGAGCGCGGTGGCCAGCAGGGCCAGTAGCAAGTCTTGCAACGGCTCGGCTTCCATCTGTCGCATGACTTCGGAGAACCGGACTTCTGCAAGCAATACACGAAAAGCATCGAACAGCAGCAGGCTGATCAGACCGGCACCCGCCGCGATCAACCAGATGCGCCATCTTGCCCAGCCCCCGCCTGCCGCTTCGGCCACTGTGCGTCGGTTCCTGTTCGACCCTGAAGCCCGGCATTTTGCCGCGTGGCCGGTACCAGAACATTACGTTATTGACACGACTGGCCGGACGGCCTGTTTACAGGTCTCGCAGAAAGGCGCGATCCACGGCCGCTTGGGGGGTGCGGCCTTCTTCATACAACGGACGCCAGGCGTCCCAATCGATATCGGCGTCCTTCACATCCTGTAGAACATCGCGAAAGTCGAAACGAATCACTGCGACCACGCCGGCCCGCCAGTGCAACCACGACTGCAACATCGCTCACCTCCACCGAACCGCGACGAGGAGAAAAGGTCCCCCTCGTCGCCGGTGAGGGTCGTCGACGAGAGGGCTAACTTGACTGCTTGCCCAGGGGGAGAAGCGGCTTGCAGCCTGCGATGCGCAACCTGGTCAGTCGCTACATCGCTGGTTGCTAATGTACCGGGCGAGGGTCATGGGATCAGTCGAGCCTCGGTGATACGACGGTTAGCTAGCCTGCGTTTGAGCTCAATCTCCGGTTATCAAGCATGTGCAGATAGCGACACGATCTTAGTCGGCCACCAGCTTGTAGCCTGCGCCCGGCGTGGTTTGCAGCACTTCGGGTGCCGATGCGTCGGTTTCGATTTTGTGACGCAATCGATAAATGAGCTGTTTGAGCGTGCGCCGTTCGCGTGCCGTCGCTCGGCCCCACAGATGCAGTAATAATTTTTCTGCAGTGACTGTACGACCTGGCGTGATCATCAGCAACTGCATCGCTTTCAATTCCAACGGCGTCAGTCGAATCGGTGCCGCCGCGCCGAACTGTAGAGTTCGCTGCTCCGGGTCCAAGCGTAATTTACCGGCAGTCACCGGGCCGGAATCGAACGGCTCCGAACGGCGAATCAACGCTCGCACCCGCGCCAGCAAAGCACGTGGGCTGAAAGGCTTGTGGACGTAATCATCGGCGCCTGAATCGAACGCTTCGATCAGATCTTCTTCCACGTCGCGCACGGTGAGCATCATGATGGGCACCGGCGAACGGCCGCGAATCTCACGGCAGACTCGCAAACCATTCGGCTCCGGCATGTTGATATCCAACAACACCAGGTCCGGCGAATCGCGCTGGAACGCCTGCAAGGCGCTCTCGCCATCGATGGCGGTACAAATGTCGAACCCCGCTTGCATCAGCGTAAAGCCGATCAGCGCCCGCAAATCAGCATCGTCATCCGCGACCAGGATTCTCATGGCTCAACGCCGCTCCGTAGCCAATAGGGCAGCCAGCTTTTCTGCATGGCCACGTAATTCATGAGCCGCGGTTGCTTCCCAATGATCGGCTCGCAACATCGGCCCGACATAAAACAAATGCGGCCCCGGCCAACCATCGGCGTCGATGACGGCGCCGTGCGGCCCGGTGCGTAAACCCAGTCCCAACTTGTCGGGGACACACAGTCCGCATTGGGTGAGGTTGCGCCACAGCGGCTCGGTGGAACGCGCGATGGCGTAGTCGGGACCGATGCAATTGATGACTCGATCGAACTGCTGGGCACGCGTGCGATCGGTGCCACGCGGGCGCCAGATCACTTCGATGCGGTCGTCGCGCGGGATGAATTCTTTGATGTGGCCGGCGTGAATCGTCAGCCGCTGCGCACTCTTGAGCGCGTCGAACTTCTGGATCAGTTCGGGCGGCAAGCGATGACGATAGATATCCCAATGCGCACGCACGTGACGCAGGAAGCGCACGCGATCGCGCTCAGGCAGGCGCTGCCAAATGGTCGGCGCCATGTTACGAACGAACGTGATTGCCTCGCGCCAATCGCCGCCCATCTGCTCAGCTTCATTGGCAAGCAAACGCACCGAGCTGACTAGCCGACGCAACGAAGCCGAGGCAGCCAGCAGCAACGCATTGCCGTCGCCTTTGAATGCATCGGGACGAAACGGTGTTTGTCTCGGCGGCACCAGACCATGACGTGACAACGCATGGATGTTCGGCGCTCGCTGCAGATCCGAAGCGGCGACATTGACGACGTCGGCCGACGTTAGACTGGTGCCGATCAACAGCACGGTTTGATTACGATTGAACTTCAGATCGATGGCCCACGGGTCGCCCACGTAAGCCGGATGATCCAGAACGCTTTTCGCGGCCGGTAACGACGCCGGTTTGGGATTGCCCAGCGCCAGCACCACATCGTCGGCGGTGAAGCGACGACCGCTTTCCAGCTCCACCTGCAACGGCAGATGACGCTCGATCCGACGCACGCCAGTGACCGTACCTTTGACGATCTCGAGACGGATGTTGTTGGGTGCACTCAGCTGCGCGGCCAGCAACAGCTCATTCAAATATTCGCCGTACAGCGTGCGAGGCAGGAAGTCCTCGCCGGTAGCCTTGGGAATGCGACGCTGCGCGAACTCCAAAAACTGCTTGGGCGCAGTCGAAGTCGCCGACATACGGCTGGCCGGAACGTTCAGCAAATAGGGAAAGCTGCGCTCGGCATAAGCGGCGCCACGCGCCACCTCGTCGGCGCGTTCGATCAACACCAGGCGAGTCGGTCCGGGAGGCGGACGTCGCAGCAGATTGGCGGCCACCACGGTGCCGCTGAAGCCGCCGCCGACAATGACTATGGTTCGAAGCAATCCCGCCAAACCGCCGCTCCCAAAAGCAAGAGGAGCGACAGCCTAGGCGAGCGGCGGTATCAAGTCTGTAACGTGACAGTCACGAAATGGCACAGGAAATACGACGACAATACAACCGGTTTATAACCACAGCGGCCACCGGTGTTTTGGGCATTACTCGACGACGAGTTTGTATCCCGCGCCCGGCGCCGTTTGTAACATCTGCGGCACGGCTGGATCGATTTCGATCTTCTGGCGCAGTCGATGCACCAGCTGTTTGAGCAGCTGACGATCGCCCGAACCCTTGTGACCCCACACCTGCATCAGCAACCGGTCGGAGCTGACCGTGTGACCGGCGTTGGCAATCAACATTTGTAACAAGCGCAGCTCGAGCTTGGTGAGCCGCAACGGCTCGCCGGTACCGACCTGCACGGTGTGCTCGTCGACATCGAGCCGAATGCGCCCGGCCGCCAGCGGCGCAGCGTTTTCCATGCCGGCTCGGCGTAGCAATGCTTTGACGCGAGCAAGCAACGTGCGCGGGCTGAACGGCTTGCTCAGATAATCGTCGGCACCCAGTTCGAGGGCGCGCACCAGATCTTCCTCTTCGCCTCGCACCGTCAACATCATCACCGGCACGCGCGACTTGGTGCGAATTTGTTCGCACACCTGAAAGCCGGTCGCGCCAGGCATGTTGATGTCGAGGATGACCAGATCCGGCCCCTCGCTTTCGAAGGCTTTGAGCGCCTGGGTGCCATCGCTGGCTTTGACCACCAGATAGCCCGCCTGCGACAGCGTGAAGGCGATCAACGCCAGCAAGTCCTTGTCATCGTCCGCGGATAGTATCTTCATGGGTTACTCAGCAATCATTCGGCAGTTTGGCGCAATTTTACTTCGAAACGGGTACGTCCCTCGGCAGTGCGTCGTGCGGCAATACTACCGCCGTGCCGCTCAACGATGGATTTCACGATCCACAATCCTAGACCCAGCCCGCCCGGCTCAGGTTCCTGGCCGCCGCTGCGATAGAAGCGATCGAAGATGGAATTGCTGTCGATCTCGGGCACGCCCGGACCTTCATCTTCCACCCAGCTGGTGACGAACTCGCCGGTTTGTTCGGCACCGATCCGCACCACGCTGTCCTCCGGTGCGAACTTGCTCGCGTTGGCCAGCAAGTTGACGAAGACCTGATTCAACCGCGGCCCGTCACCGTCCACATTGGGCAAATCTTCGGGCAGGTCCACTTCCAGACGCTGGCGCCGTTGTGTCAACAAGGCACCGACCAAGGCTTCGGCATCTTCGACGACCTCGGCCAACGCCACCGCTTGATGACGAATGCTCAGCTGGCCCGATTCGATGCGCACGCTCTCCAGCAAATTATCGATGAGCCGTTGCAACCGCACTGAGCCGCGCTCCAACGACAGCACCAATTCCTTCTGCTGGTCGACGCTCATGTTGTCGAAACCGTCGCGCAGCAGCTCGATGGAAGCGAGCTGAGCGGCCAGCGGCGTACGGAACTCGTGCGAGATGTTGACCAGCACCGAGTCGCGCGCCCGGCGCACACCTTCCAACTCGGTCTCGTCGCGAATGACCTGCACCTGCAGATCGTCCACCGGACTGGAGCTGGTGATGATGGTGATGCGCGGCGGACCTTCGGTCAGCTGCAAACGTTCGGTAACCTGCGAGCTACCTTCGAAGCGTGCACGCAGAATCGGGCAATTGGTCTCGCACGGACGCACACCATTGGTATCGCGGCACGGCTTCAACACGTCGCCGCAGAAGCGGCCGATGGCTTCATGAGCCTGCACACCGAGCAACTGCGCGGCCTGCGGATTCAAGTAACGAATCACTCGTGACTTATCGACCGCGTAGACGCCTTCGACGATGCCGGTGAGCACCGCCTGCGCTTCGGCTTCACGACGCCGCAACGTACCGGTCAGCTCGACCAGGTTGTTGCGCATGTCTTCGATGGTGCGGCTGAGCTTGCCGACTTCTTTGGTGCCGCCGAATGGAATGGACGTCGAGAAGTCGCCGTGGCCGAGTTTTTCCACCGCATCGGTCAAGGTGGCGACCGGACCGGTCACCTGCCGGCCGAGAATGATGCCGGCCAACACCGCCAGCGCGGCCAGAATGATGGCCGTCACCAGCAACCGTTTCGCCAAACCGCCCACCGACGCATCGATATCTGACGACGGCAAACGAGCTTCGAGAAATGCGATGGCTTCGCCGGAGACTGCGAAGATCGGGAAACTCGCGGCGTACAAATCGAGTTCGTCGAGCCGCGCCACTGCCGAGCGACCATCGGACAAACCGGCCGAATGCAACCGCGTGAAGTCATCGACCTTGCGATCCTCGATGAACAACCGATAGTTGATCAGCTGGATCTGAGTACCGACGCGCTCGCTCAGGATCTGCGCCATCCGCGGATCCAACAAACGAGCGACGTACAACCGACGCTCAGTCGCGCCACCGACTTGTGCCGATGCGCCGAGCAGCGCGTACTGCGAGCCGACCGGCACAGCCATGAAACGTTCGCCCTGCTCGGCAGCCGACGTCGCGATCAACTCCCAAGGCAATTCCACGCCGGCTTGAGCGACCAGCGCACCGCCTTCGAATACGGCGCACGAAGCAATGGCGTCCGAGTTGCAGGAACGTCGCAGATACGGCCCGACGGTCGAAGCACGCCGATCCGCCAGCAGCCGTTGAAACGTTTGGCGTTCAGCCACACCTTTGACGTGAGTCAGTGCGTCTTCGCTGTAACGCCGGATGTCTTCGCGAGCCATCGCGCCGGCCAGCTGCACCCGTGACTTGCCTTGCTGATCGGCCAGATCTCGTAACGAGCCAATGGCGGAAATGGATATGCCGCCGACCAGCAGCAGCACGATGGCGACGTTGATGGCAGCGATCCACACCCCGAGACTGGCGCGCGAGGTATCGATCTGCAGGCCATCGATGAACTGCTGAATGCGGTCGATCATGTATGAGAAGAAGCGATCGATCACTTCCTCTTCATCTCCACTAAGGATTTGATGATCAGCGTCAGCACGGCCAGCAGCGTCAACAGTGACGCCACCGCGAAGGCACCGACGAAGTTGTATTCGTTATAAAGGATTTCCACGTGCAACGGCATGGTCGTGGTCAGGCCGCGGACATGGCCGGACACCACCGACACGGCGCCGAACTCGCCCATGGCGCGCGCGTTACACAGGATCACGCCGTACACCAGGCCCCAGCGGATTTTCGGCAAGGTCACGTGGAAGAACGTCATCAGGCCGCCGGCGCCCAAGGTGATGGCCGCTTCTTCTTCGTCATTGCCGAGCTGTTGCATCAGCGGAATCAATTCGCGCGCCACATAGGGAAAGGTGACGAACATGGTGGCGAGCACGATGCCGGGCACCGCGAAAATGATGCTGATGTCCTTCTCTTGCAGCCACAGGCCGAACCAGCCCTGCGCGCCGAACAGCAGCACATACACCAGACCCGATATCACTGGCGACACTGCGATGGGCAAGTCGATCAGCGTGATCAGGAAGCTCTTGCCACGAAACTCGAACTTGGCGATGGCCCAGGCCGCGGCGATACCGAACACCGTATTGATAGGCACGACGATGGCGGCCACCGTCAAGGTGAGCCGGATCGCCGCCAGCGTGTCTTCGTCCTTGAAGCTTTCGAAGTACATCTGCCAGCCCTTGCTCAGGGCGGTGATGAACACCGTGGCCAGCGGCGCAAACAGCAATGCCGCCAGGAAGCCCAGCGACAGCGCGATGAACACGTACTTCAACACCAACGCGATCAGAGTATCGCGGCCCGGCCGGCTCGCGATTTCCGCCAACATCTCCTTGGAAGGACCGCCTGCCATCAGCGACCCGCGGCGACGACGCGCCGACGGCCCCAGGCTTGCAACAGGTTGATGGACAGCAACATCACGAACGACATGGTCAACATGATGAAGCCGAGCGCCGCCGCGCCTTTGTAATCGAACTGTTCCAACTTGATCACGATCAGCAACGGCGTGATCTCGGTACGCATCGGCAAGTTGCCGGCGATGAAGATCACCGAGCCGTACTCACCCACCGCGCGCGCGAACGCCAGCGTAAAGCCGGTGGCGAGCGCAGGCATCACCGTGGGCAGAATGATGCGACGGAAAATCGTGAAACGACCGGCGCCGAGCGTTTCCGCCGCGTCTTCCAGATCGCGTTGTACTTCAGCGATGGCGGGCTGCACCGAGCGCACCACGAACGGCAGACCGATCAAGGTCAACGCCACCACCACGCCGATCCAGGTGTATGCGACTTTGATGCCGAACGGCGCCAGGTACTGGCCGAACCAACCGTTCTCGGCAAACACCGCCGTCAACGCGATGCCGGACACTGCGGTCGGCAGCGCGAACGGCATGTCGATCAACGCGTCGATCAGCTTGCGGCCGGGAAACTCATAGCGCACCAAGGTCCACGCGATGATGAAGCCGAACACGCTGTTCAAGGTCGCCGCCAGAATCGAGGCGCCGAAGCTCAAACGATACGACGCCACGGCGCGCGGATCGGTCAGCACCTTGATGAAATCGTCCCAGCCCATGCTCGCCGTCTTCATGACCAGCGCCGCCAGCGGCACCAGCACGATGGCCGATAGAAAGAACGTGGAAAAGCCCAGCGTCAGACCAAAGCCCGGCAGGATGGAGGGCTGCCGAAAACTCATTGCGGCTTGCTCCCGCCGCCATAGATACGATCGAACAGCGCGCCGTCGGCGAAGTGCTGCTCATGAGCCTTGCTCCAGCCGCCGAACACTGCGGTGATGTTGAACAGCTCGAGCGCCGGAAACTGATCCTTGTAGCGCTCCAGGACCGCGGCATTGCGCGGACGGAAATAATGTTTGGCGGCCAGCTCCTGGCCCGGCTCCGCATACAGATACTGCAAATAAGCTTCGGCGATCTGGCGCGTGCCACGGCGGTCCACCACGGTATCGACGACAGCCACCGGCGGCTCGGCCAGAATGCTGCTGCTCGGCGCGACGATCTCGACCTTCTCCGGACCCAGCTCCTTGATGGCCAGCAGCGCTTCGTTTTCCCAAGCGAGCAGCACGTCGCCGATCTCACGTTGCACGAACGTGTTGGTCGCACCACGCGCGCCGCTGTCGAGCACCGGCACGTGCTTGTACAGCGTCGTTACATACGCTTCGGCCTTCTTTTGAGCAGCTTCGACGGCTTGTTCGGCGGCGGGATCGTCGAGCTTCGACCAGTCGCTGCCCAACTCGGCGCGCAACACCGCGCCCCACGCAGCGAGATAGTTCCAACGCGCACCGCCCGACGTCTTCGGATTCGGTGTGACGACGGACACGCCGTCGCGAATCAAATCCGGCCAATCCTTGATCTGTTTGGGATTGCCCTTGCGCACCAGGAACACGATGGTCGAGGTGTAGGGCGAGCTGTTGTCCGGCAGTCGCTTCTGCCAGTCCGCGCCCAGCCGCTTGCCCTTGGCTTGAATCGAATCGATGTCGTAAGCGAGCGCCAGCGTCACCACGTCCGCATCCAGGCCGTCGATCACCGCGCGCGCCTGACTACCCGAGCCGGCATGCGACTGTTTGATCGTCACCTGTTGCTTATGATCCTTCTCCCATTGCTTGGCGAAGCTATCGTTGATCTCGCGATATAACTCGCGTGTCGGGTCGTAGCTGACGTTGAGCAAGGTCACGCGACCGGCGTGATCGTCGCTGCCGCAACCGGCGAGTGCAGTCAACGCGATCGCGTACACCGCCAACAGGGGTTTTCTCAGGAAGCTCATTCGGCTGCTACTCCGCTGTCCTTACTGGGGCGATACACGATCATCAAGGGATAGGGCACGCCCGAGGTGAACAGAGCACCGAAAGTTTTGCGCAACTGCGCCGGATCCGAGACGCCTAGAATCAACATTTGATCCTGCGATTCGCCGAGCTGGCGCTGCAGTTCTTCGGCGGCGGCACCGAAACGCAATTCAGTGCGCATTTCCAATCCATGCACCGCTTGCGCTTCGGAACGCACATCGAGCAGCGTACGCACACCGAACGGACGCTGCGATTCGCCGCCGGTGCCTTCGGGCAGAATGCCCACATACACCGCTTCAGCTGCGACGTGACGTAGCAAGCTCGCGGCCACCGCCAACGTCGAGCGCCGTGCCGAGTCGTCGGCCCAGTGGATCAGCACACGATTCGGCGGCGTAGTCTGCGGCGGCAACACCAGCACTTCGCCGGCGCCGTTCTGTAACAGCCACTGCACTTGTTCGCCGGCCTTCTGACCAGCGGTGATCACGGCCACACCGGAGACCGGCACGCTGGCCGGCGCATCGCAGGCCGCCAGCGGCGCTTCGTTGCGCTTGATGATGCGCGTCTTCATGCGACTGGCCAGTTCGACCAGGAACGGATGCTGAGCCAAGCGATCGCACGAAACCTCGTCGGCGCCGTAAGCGGTGTAGCTCGACAGCGGCGTCGGCAACACATGAATACGACGCACACCGATGGCTACTGACTGGCCGAGCACCACCGGGAACGCGCGCTGTTCGTGCTGAGTGCGAGTGACATCGAGCAACGCCGTCGGCGCGCTGTTGCCATTGCCATTCGGCGCGGCGAGATGAACGTTGGCAGCGCCGTCGGCCGTCCGCACACGCATCCGTTCGAGCGCGCCGGTGAACACCAGCTCCTCGACGATGCCGTTGGCGATGAAGTTGGTGCGCAAGTTGTCTCGCGTCGGCGCCAACTCCACTTCTTCAGGACGCAACACCGCGACCACTTCCTGCTCGCGACCGCCTTCGAGCTTCTCGACGCGACGAGCATTCACCGGCGTCGCGCCGAAGCGGATGCCCTGCTCAGTCTGGCGCGCCAACAACAGGTTCGCGGCACCCAGGAAGGTCGCAACGAAGCGGGTCGCCGGTCGCGCGTATAGCTCGTCGGGCTTACCACTCTCTAATAGACGTCCCAGATTCATCACGCCGATGCGGTCGGCGAGCGCGAACGCTTCTTCCTGGTCGTGGGTCACCAGCACGGTGGTGATGTTCAACTCA
>NZ_JAEUPY010000933.1 GCF_016790065.1 Steroidobacter sp. | reverse complement strand
TTCGAGCGCGCGCCCGCCG
Source organism: Steroidobacter sp. (assembly GCF_016790065.1). Classification (GTDB taxonomy): domain Bacteria; phylum Pseudomonadota; class Gammaproteobacteria; order Steroidobacterales; family Steroidobacteraceae; genus Steroidobacter. The sequence goes on along the minus strand of NZ_JAEUPY010000933.1, from coordinate 1,783 downwards.
ATTGGTTGGCGCAGGAAATCGAAGCGCGAGTTCGAGGCGAGTCGGACGCCGACCTGATGGAATCGCTGCGCCGTTTTCGCAGGCGACACATGGTCCGCATCGCCTGGCGTGACATCGCCGGTTGGGCGACGCTCGATGAGACGCTGCACGACCTGTCGAAGCTCGCGGATGTTTGTATCGATCTGGTCAACCGGCGCATGTACGCAGCTCTGGTCGCACGCTATGGCACGCCGCGCGGTGCAGAGAGCGGCGAGGTGCAGACGCTGATGGTTTTGGGCATGGGCAAGTTGGGCGGGCGCGAGCTGAACTACTCGTCCGACATCGATCTGATCCTGCTGTATCCGGAAGACGGCGAAACGGACGGCGCGCGTGCCATCGACAACGCCGAGTTTTTCCTGCGGCTGGGCCAGAAGGTGGTGCAGCAGTTGGCGACGCCGACGGTCGACGGGTTTGTCTATCGCGTCGACCTGCGCTTGCGACCGTTCGGCGACAGCGGGCGAGTGGCGCTGAGCTTCGCGTCGTTCGAACATTACTTGCAACAGCACGGTCGCGACTGGGAACGATATGCCTACGTCAAAGCGCGTGCCTTGACGGCGACGGAACAGTTCCCGTCGCTCTATGACGAAGCATTGCGGCCGTTCGTTTACCGTCGCTATCTCGACTTCAGCGTATTCGAGTCGCTGCGTGACATGAAGGCGATGATTGCGCGCGAGGTGGAGCGTCGCGAACTCCAGGACAACGTCAAACTCGGCCCCGGCGGTATTCGCGAGATCGAGTTCATCGTGCAAGCGTTTCAGTTGATTCGCGGCGGTAGCGATCGACGGCTGCAAGGCCGCGAGTTGCAAACCATCCTGCCGCAGCTCGCCGGGCTACGGCTGCTGCGCGAAAGCGCAGTCCAGGAGCTGCAGGCTGCGTACACGTTCTTGCGCGTACTAGAGAATCGTCTACAGCAATGGAACGACGAGCAGACTCATCAACTGCCTGAAGATGCGGTGGCGCGTGAGCGGTTGGCGCTCGCGATGAATGTGCCGAGCTGGGACGAACTAGCCGCCACAACCAATGCTCATCGGCAGCGGGTCGAGCGCTATTTCACCCAAACCATGTTTGGTCCGGCCGAGCGCACCGACGGCATTGCCACGCTGGCGTCCACGTTCGATCTGGATGCCGAGGTGGCCGATCGCTCGCGCATGATCGTCAGCTGTGGGGTGGCCGATCCGGATCCCATCAATGCTCGGTTGGAAGAGCTGCGAACCAGCACTTATTACCGGCGTCTTGATGAAACCGGGCGTCGTCGCTTACGAGATTTGTTGGCTCGAATCCTGCCCATGCTGGCGTCCGATGCCGCTCCGACGATGACGCTGGCCAGGACCTTGCGAATCTTCGAGAGGATCGCTGGGCGCACGGCGTATCTCGCGCTGCTGACTGAGAATGTCTCGGCGCTGCATCGATTGGTGGAGTTGTGTTCGCACAGCCAGTTCCTGGCCGACCAGATCGCCGCCCAACCGCTGTTGCTGGACGAGTTGATCGATGAGCGCTTCGTCGAAGAAGCGCCGTCGCGCGAGCAGTTCGCCAAAGATCTGGCATCGTCACGCGGTCGGATGCAGCACGAGGATCCGGAACGCCAGGTGGAAATCCTGCGTCAGTTCCAGAGTGCCGCGATGTTTCGAGTGGCGGTGGCGGATCTCACCGCCGGTCTGCCGTTGATGAAGGTCAGCGATCGCTTGACCGACATTGCCGAGCTGATCGTGCAAGAAACATTGTCGCTGGCCTGGGCGCAAATGAC
>NZ_JAEUPY010000093.1 GCF_016790065.1 Steroidobacter sp. | reverse complement strand
ACTCGTAGCTTGCCGTCACCTGCGTGTTTAGTGTGGGATCCCATCGCGATGCTGCCGCGAATACTCCTTGCTCGATGTCGGTGAAGTCGCGGAACGATTGCGCTTCGTGCCAGGACAGATTCACTCGTACGCTCGCGTTGTGTTGCTCGAATGGAATCGAGCTGTCGAGTAGCGCGAATCGCGTGTCGTGTGAAGCGAGGCGACCTTCGACGATGGTGCGTGCTTCGAGCAGCGGTTTCTTGGTGACGACGTTGACCACGCCGCCCGGCGGCAGCTGGCCGAAGGCGATGGAAGCCGGCCCTTTGATGATCTCGATGCGGTCGACATTGACGGTGTTGATGCGGAAGATGCTGCCGCGCCTGAAGCCGTCGCGATAGACCGAGTTGCGACGAAAGCCTCGCACCAGAAAATCATCGTTGGTGCCGCCGAAACCGTCGCTGAAAGTGACCGCGGTGACGTTCTGCAGCGCTTCGGCAAGGTCGAGTGCTTTCTGGTCGAGCAGTACCTGTTCCGGGATGATTTCCACGGACCGGGGCGAGTCGAGAAAGCTCAGCGGGAATCCTGTCAACGTGTCCGAGGCCGCGATGTCGTAACGGCGGGGATCCACCCCAAGCACCACCAACTCCTCGACCGTAGCTTGCTGTAGAGGCTGCGTGTTGGGCGAGGCTCGAGTCGGGCCTTGGCGTGGCGCTTTGAAGATGCGCACACTGCGGCCGTCGATCTCGAAGGTCAGTCCGGTGTCTGTCAGCAGAGTGGACAGTGCACCGCGTGCCGACATATGCCCACGCACGCCGGGCGTTCTGGTCGTGGCGATCTGCGGGTCGGTGTAGACCACTTGCAAATGCGTTCGTCGAGCGAAACCAATCAGCGCATTGCGCAGCGGCCCGGCGGCAAGATCGAAAGCATATTGCGGTTCGGCCTCGGCGGCCTGGCTTCGACTCGCAACCACACCCTCTAGCAAGGCACCAAACACCAGTGCTAGCAGTACGTGTGCAAGCGGCTTGGTGGGGTGCATCGGTACGCTGCTGTTCCTGCTAGCCGGAAGGCCGGCTGCTCAAGAATACCCGGAGATCGTCGCTACTGCGCGTGACGCGTATCGGCAAGGCGTGCTCGATGGAGGCCAGTGCCGCATCGGTGTCGTGAGCGTCGAAGATTCCATAGACGCGCAGGGTTTCCAATGCAGCCTCGGTGATCACTAGTTCCCGGTCGGTGTATCGGCCGAGTTCGCGAACGACTTCACTGAGGGTCGCACCGTCGAAGATCAGTTGGCCGTTGCGCCAGGCGGCGACATCGTCGATGTTGCCGAGAGCAGCGAGCTGCAGGCTTGCGCTATCCGTTGTTTGTTCCGGAACGGCGCTGTAGGTCACCGCCTCGCCGGCGCGAGCGATGATTTTTCGCGTGGCTCGGGTGAAGGGATCGTGACGGGTGACCTCGACCACGCCTTCGATGACGGCGACGCGTACGAACAAATCGTGGATGTCGACTTCGAACACCGTGCCGATGGCGCGGACTTCGCCATTGGCCGCGCTGACGATAAACGGCCTCTTGGGATCGTGAGCCGCGGTGAACAGCGCCTCGCCAGAGCGAAGCCGAATGTCGCGTCGATCGGAGTTGAGTTGGATCTCCATGCTGGAGCGTGCATTGAGATGAACTTGAGAGCCATCGCGCAGTTGGATCAGCTGCGGGCTGCCCATCGCCGTGGCGTAGTGCTCGATGTCGGCGGCTCGAGTGAAAAAAAGCACACCGACCACCGCCAACACGACCGCTGCGGCCAGGCTCCACCCGACGACCCAGCGGTGATCTCGGCCTGATGCGCGGTGTCTTTCAATCTCGAGTTGCGGCGGCCCGGCGGCGAACGGCGAGGGTGGCTGCAAGTCGCCGGCTACATCCCACAATGCTTCGAGTTCCCGGTAACGCAGATACTGATCGGGGTTCTCGCTGGCCCATTTCTCGAACAGCAGTTGATCGCGAGCCTGCGTCTCGCCGGAATGCATGATGCTGAACCATTCATCGATCTTGTCTGCTTGCATGTCCGTATCCTCAGTCCTCGATCGGGGCGAGCAGCTTGCTCTTCAGGCATGCCATGGCGTGAGCCAGGTGTTTGTGCACCATGCGGGTTGAGATGTGCAGGCGACTGGCGATCTGCGACACCGCCAGATTCTCGTAGCGGCGCAGGTAGAACACTTCACGGCATTTCACCGGAAGCGCGTCATAGGCCGCCATGAAGGCGCCGTAGAGTTGCCGGTAGTTGAGCTCCTCTTCCTGCGAAGGCGCGGGACTTTCGCAGTCCTGCTCCTGGAGCACGGCGGCCGGGTCGATCACCTTGAGACGGTCGCGGCGCACCCGATCCAGCGCCAGGTTGTTCGCGATCTGGAACAGATAGGCGCGTGGATGCTCCAGGCGCTGCGGGGCCGGCATGGACAGCAACTTGAGAAAAGATTCTTGAGCGAGTTCGCTCGCGGTCTCCTCGCACCGGACCTTGGCGAAGATGAAGCGTTGCAGGGAAGTCTGGTGACTGCGCGCCAGTTGCGACACGAAGTCCGCTTTGGCCTGATCCCGATCCCAGACCAGGGCCATTTCCGCGCGCGCACGTGGCGAGTTCGCGTCCGAAGTCATCGGTTCGTTGCCCAGTTACCCATGATGCTTGTAACGAACCAGGCGCCCGAATGTGAACCTTGGAACGTCACGGCACCGGCGCAGGCGGGTTCAGCCAGCGTTCGAACCACTCGACGGCGCCCTGTTGGGAGGCAAGCCGCTCCCAGGGCCGGATCAGCACATGCGCGCCCTCGGGCAGGTAGTTCATATCGACCGGTTTGGCCAGGCTGCGAAGGCCGGCGTACAGTTCCCAGCTCGCCAGCAAAGAGGCGGGCCCGATGACTTCCAGTCGCACGGGGCTAACGATGGCGGGGATATTGAACGTCGGTTGCGAGTTGCGCCAGCGCTCCAGGCAATCCCCGACCGGCGCGCAGCCGGTCACTGCCTCGTATTCTTGTCGCCGCCCGCGGCCAGACTGATTCCATCCCAGCCAATAACTCAGGTAGCCCATGTCCAGTGGGTCCGCCAGCAGGGCGGCAGCGAATGGCAGCTGCGAGTGAGTCAGCGTGTCTTGAACGTAGTAGCCCGAGCGGCTGAAGCCCATCAAGCCGACGCGTTGCGGATCGATCGGTAAGCGAGCGCTGAGCGCGGTTACTGCCGCTTCGAATCCGGCGCGATGGGCTTCGGCTTCGGTGGGCGTATTGCGCTCGTCGAAGTGATCCTCCATCTGCAAGACGAACATGTCGCGTGCCGCGAGCGCGCGGGCCGCGTAGCCGGTGGTGAAAGGCTCAGCGGTCAGTGAGTGCGTGCCGTCGAGCAGAAAGCGCGATGGCCAGAATCCATGGCTTTGGATGACCAGCGGATATCGCTGGCCCGGCATCAGGCGCACGGGACGTAACAGCCCACCTCGCCAAGCACGGCCGCGCGAGTCGACCCAGTCGACGACTTCCGCGGTGCTAGGCGAAAGCTCGCGGAACGACGGATTCAGATCAGAGATTTTGGCTTTCAGAGTGCCGCGACAATTGGTTGCCACGACATCCGGTGCAACATTCAGGCTCTCCTCGATGGTCAGCACAATCCCGCCGTTGCAGGCGGCTTGCTCGATCCGTCGCCACGTGCCGCCAACCGCTCGATAGCTCCATGCAGGCAGCGGTCCATCGACGTTCGCTCGATGCAGCATCAGCGTGTCGTTTTTGAGCCGGTCCACCGAGGACACTCGCACGAAACTCGTGTCGTTCCAGTAAGAGTTGAGCGCCGTGATCTTGCGACGCAAGTTGCCCGATAAGTCCGTTTCCACGATGGCAGCGGTTGGCTGCACGCCTGCCGCGTCCAGCGGTAGCAGCGTGTTCACCAAAATGACCGAGCGCGAGTCTGTGGCCCACAGAGCCGAGGGCGCG
>NZ_JAEUPY010000896.1 GCF_016790065.1 Steroidobacter sp. | reverse complement strand
CCAACCTGCCGGTGCACTTCGCTCATATCAAAGCGCTGGGCGTCGACGTGCATGGTCAAGCCGACGCCGTGATCAAACTGGTCAACGAGGCGCACGCCAGCGGACAGAAAGTCACTGCCGATCAATATCCCTGGCTGGCTTCAGGCACGGGTCTGAGTGCCGCGTTGCTGCCGCGATGGGCTGTCGATGGCGGCCGCCCTGCTCTGCTGAAACGACTCGACGATGCCGCGACCTCGCAAAAGATTCGCGAAGAAATGCGTGAGAACTTGCGCCGTCGCGGTGGCGCCGATTCGTTGGTGCTGACGGTGGCTGGTTCACCTTGGCACGGCAAGAAACTCGGCGATCTGGCTCGCGAGCGCAACGAAGATGCCATCGAAGCAGCGTTGTTCGTGGTTCGCGATGGTCGGGACGCAGCCGTGTCGTTCAACATGGACAACGCCGACGTGATTCGTTTCATGCGCCAACCCTGGGTGGTCACCAGCTCGGACGGTTCTTCCGGCCATCCGCGCCAGTTCGCCACGTATCCGCAGAAGTATCGTGAGTACGTGCAGAAAGGCATCATCACAGTGGGCGAATTCGTTCGCAGTTCCACCGGCCGCACCGCCGACATCTTGGGCCTCACCGATCGCGGTTACTTGCGCGATAACTACGCTGCCGACATCGTCGTATTCGATCCCGCTCGCTACGCCCCGAAAGCCGACTACTTGCATCCTCGCGAGCTGTCCGAAGGCGTGACTCAGCTGGTGGTCAATGGCCGCCTGGCCATCGACAACGGCAAACTCACCGGCACAGCGGCCGGCAAGTTGCTACGACATGCAGCGACGGCGGGTAGCTGTCCGAAAAGCGGGCGACAAGCATCGGGCGGCTGAGCCCGATCCGACCGCGCCTGCTCGGCTACATATTCATGGAGCGCGCGACTGCAGCCAGCGCGCGCAAATCGACGGGCTTGGTGAGATGGGCATCGAAGCCCGCTTCGATGGTCCGTCGCCGATCTTCTTCCTGCCCCCAACCGGTAATGGCCACGATAGAGACACCGGTGCCCTTGGAGTCCCGGATGCGTCGGCACAACTGGTAACCGTCCATCCCCGGCATGCCGAGGTCGAGCAGCACCAACTTCGCGTCGAACTCCTGCAACAGCTGTAACGCGCTCGTTCCGTCGTAAACCACACGAACGTCGCCGCCCAAGTTCGTCATCAACATGCCGGTGGCGTCGGCCGCGTCCCGATTGTCATCGACGATCAGCACGCGCGGTCCTTGCAAGGCAGGCGTTATTTTCACCGACGCAGAGTCGTGTTCGGTTAGAAGGTCGGGCGTGGGTATGCGAACCGTGAACTTGCAGCCCGTGCCCAAGCCGGCACTCTCGGCGGTGACGCTGCCGCCGTGCAATTCAGCAAGCTTCTGACTGAGCGCCAGCCCGATGCCCAAGCCGCCGAGCCGATTGGAGCTGTCGCCATGCACCTGAGCAAACAATCCGAAAATTCTGGACAGCTGCTTCGGGTCGATGCCGACCCCGGTATCGGTAACTTTCAAAACCAACTCGGCCGCGTCACCAGTAACACGCACTCGAGCATCCAGCGTGACGACTCCGCCACGCGGTGTGAACTTGGTAGCGTTGTGCAAGATGTTGGCGATGACTTGTGACAATCGCGTCGGATCGACCTCGATCAAGCCCTCCGGCGTCTCGACATTGAGCGCCAGTTCCAAGCCAGCCGTGGCAATGGCGCTACGGTTCGCTTCCACCGCGCTGTCGATGACGCTTGCGAGTGTCACTTTCTGCCGCTGCAACTCGATCTTGCCCGAGGTGATGCGCGACACATCCAGCAAATCGTCGATGAGCCGCACCACGTGCGCGACCTGGCGCTCCATCATCGGCCGGATTTTCTCGATCAACGCCGGCTGCTGAGCTGCTCGACTCAACAACTCCACGCCAGTGCGAATCGGCACCAACGGATTGCGCAACTCGTGCGCTAACACAGCCAGGAACTCGTCCTTACGCCGATCGGCCTCGCGCAGCGCGTCTTGCGCTTGAGCTCGTTCGATCAAATCGGCGGCCTGTCTTCCGAGCAGATCCAGAAAACGAATCTCACGCTCGCTCAACGTCCGTTGCGTGCGCCAATGCGTCGAAAACATTCCCAACGGCCGGCCCGAACGACTCAGCAACGGTGTCGACTGCGCACAGCGCATGCCTTCATCGAAGTGCCATTGATCGGAGCTGCCGACCGGGGCATTCGCGGCAAAATCGATGAATGCACGGCTGCCACTAGACAAAGCGATACCACACGGAGAATCCGATGAGGCATCGACGCGGGCGAAATGATCTGTGATTTCCTGGCTAAAGCCGCGCTTCGCCAGAAAGAACAGCGTCTTCGACGCCGGTTCCAGCAGCTGCAGGGTGCCGGCGTCGGCCTCGGTGATCTCCAGCGCCGCCAGCAGAATTTCGTCGAACAGCGCCGACGGATCGTCGCCGCCGATCAGGCGAGCCGCAACATCACGCAGCCGCTGAGTGTCCTTGAGCTCTACAGCCAGCGCCGCTAAGTTGCGCTCCGTGGAAAGGCGAGCATCCTCTTCTAGCTTGCGCTTGGAATCCACGGTCGCCAGCACTTGCACCGCCGCTGCCGCGAACTTGGACAAGCTGGTCACTACGCGAGCATCTTCGGAGTCGAATTGTCGGTCCGGACTATGGTGAGCGACCCACACCGTGCCGACCGGTTTGCTGCCCTGATAGAACGGCACCAACAGCACTTCATCCACCGAGTGAGAAAGTACCTCGATATACGGAAAGTGCCGCACCGGATCCTTCATCATCAACATGCGATTGGCGTCTAGCACCGAGCCGCACGGGCTGAAGTGCCGCGGCATGGTGTTGCCCGCGTAGCGAGAGAACTCGCCCGCCGTGGCAACCCAACGGAACTGCGCAGCCGGCCCGGAGAGCTCCGGATCGAGCAGACTGATGCCCGCTGACCCGGCCCGACACAGCTGCCGCGCACTGTCGACCAACTCCTGCAGCACCCGCTTGGGCTCCTCCGCCATGGTGCTCGCCAACTTCTGCAACACCTGATTCTCGGCGGCGAAATCGGCCGGCCGGTTCGGCCGCCGACTCAGCTCGTCGGTCGTGATGACCGACTCGATTCCGCCGGGCGCGTCGAACGTCGGCACCGCCGTGAAGCTCTGCATGGATGGGTCCGCTGTATGGTTCTTTGCACGGGATGTTACGTGACCCAATGCCCGAACAAGGTGCTTTGTTTCCCGACAAAGGCCCTACTGGCTGGCGTGGAACGAACTTCCACGGGCTGGCCAGAGCTCACTCCACCTGACCCGGCACTTCGCTGGAGCGCAGCCGATAGCCCAGCCCGGTCTCAGTGATGATGTACTGAGGTCGCGCCGGCTCGGGTTCGATCTTTTGTCGCAAATGTTTCAGGCACGCGCGCAGGCTCTGGGTGTCCTGGGAACGATCCGGGCCCCACACTTCGCGGATGAGTTGCGAGGCGGTGACGATCATCCCTGCCTGGCGCGCCAGACATTCGAGTACTCGATACTCGAGCGGTGTAAAGCGGATCTTCTTGTTGGTGGCGCGAGCCTCGCGACGGCTCAAATCGATGGTGACCTCGCCGAGTTGCACGACTGGCGCTCGTTCGGTTCCTCGTGCGCTTCGACGTAACGCAGCGCGAACGCGAGCAATCAGCTCCGGCGTGCTGAAAGGTTTGGTGACATAGTCATCGGCGCCCGCTTCCAAGGCCGCCACTTTCTGCGCCTCCATGGCGCGAGCCGATAGAACAATGATGGGCACCACCGACCAGCTGCGAACGTCTTGAATCAGTTCGAGACCGTCCGCATCCGGCAAGCCCAGGTCGACGATCAGCAGATCCGGCTGATGAGTTCGAGCTTCGATGAGCGCACGCGCCACCGTCTCCGCTTCCACGACTCGATACGAATGCAACAGCGCACGCAGTACGGTGCGAATCGCCTCGTCATCCTCCACCACCAGAATGCGATGCATGGCCTGCGTCATGACGCACTCTCGATGCTGGGCAGAAAGAACTCGATACGCGCACCGCCACCGGGCCGGTCGAGCGCCCGGATCTCACCGGCATGCGCATGAATGATGGCGCGACAGATGGCCAACCCGAGGCCGGCACCCGCCACCGAACCTTCATCCTTGCCGCGCTGAAACTTGTTGAACAGACGGTCGCGATCTCCCACTGGAAATCCCGGCCCTTGGTCATCGATGATCACCTCGACACCTGCTCCTTCGACACGTGCGTGAACGTGCACCAGCGCACCGTTCGGCGTGTATTTGGCGGCGTTGTCGAAGATGTTGGCCAACGCTTGCACGATCAGCGAGCCGTCCACCGACAACACCGGTAACTCATTGGGAATATCGATGCGCACCGGATGATCTCGCAGCCGTTCCTCGACCCGACCCAGGGCCGCGCCGATCAAATCGTCGAGCGAGTGTCCGTCGCGCCGTAACGTCATCTGGCCGGACTCGAAACGCATCAGATCCAGCACGTTGGAAACGATCTCCGACATTTCCACGGCCTTCGCGGCAATCGAGCGAGCCAGCGACGTTCGCATCTCATCATCCAGCTCCGGCCCGCGCTCGGCCAAAGCACTGCCCGCACCGGCGATGGCCGCGAGCGGCGTGCGCAAGTCATGTGAGATCGACGCCAGCAAAGTGTTGCGAAGACTTTCTGTCTCGGCCGCCACGCGACCTGCTTCCGCAGCTGCCGACAGCCCCGCTCGTTCGACGGCCAGGCTCAACTGCTCAGCGAATGCTTCCAGAAATCGATACTGATCGGGAATCAGCATGCGCCGATGATTGCTCGGCAAAATCGCCAACACACCCAGCCGCCGATGTTCGTCTTTGAGCGGCACATACATCGCTGGCGCCGTCGGCATGTTGTCCGAAGCCAGCCCGGCGCGCTTGCCCTGCTCGAACACCCATTGCGCGATGGACAGATCCGCGTCCAGAAATGAGTTCTCCACCGGAGCCTCTTTCGGTCGTTGCAGGTTGCCGGCGCCATCCGGCATCAGCACCGTCGCCTTGCAATGGAACACGTCCGCGATATGCCTGACCGCGACTCGCGCCATGTTGGCGACGCCACGGGTCGCCGAGAGATCTCGGCTCATTGCATATAAGAGTGCCGTGCGACGCTCACGTGCACCCGCGGCTCTGATTTGCTGACGGACACTGGCCATCAAGTTGGCCATGGTGACGGCGACGATCAACATCACGATGAAGGTGACCAGGTATTGCAGATCGGCGATCGATAGCGAGAAGCGCGGCGGCACGAAATAAACCAGGAACGCGACCACGTTGGCCAACGACGCAAGCACGGCGGGCCCGCGACCGAACTTGATGCCCACCAACGCCGAGCCCAGCAGATACGCCATGATGATGTTGGCGAGCGCGAAGTACGGATCCATCGCGTAGGCAATCGCGGTGGTGACCGCGCTGGCCAGCATCGCCCAGGTGTAGCGATGCCATTGAATTTTGGCCGGAGGTTCGGGCCCGAACGAGACATCGGCGCCGGCAGCGACGCCCTCATCCGGCGTCGCGCTGACGGCGATCACATCGAAGCCGTGCGCACGACGAACCAATTGAGTCGGCGGCGACGGCCGCAGCCAGCCCAACAGCCGCTGCCGCTTGGGCGCCCCGATCACGATGTGCGTAGCTTCCGAAGTACGCGCGTACTCGAACAGCGCTTCGCTGACCGACGGCCCGTCGAGCGTGACGGTCTGAGCACCAAGCGAGGCCGCCAGCCGTTGCAGTCCCGCCCAACGGTTGCGGCCGACCGCGGACAGCTTGATCAAATCGGGAGTCTCGACCGACACCAGCGTCCAGGGTGCGGCCAGTGCGTCCGCGAAGCGCTTGCCCGCCTGCATCACCCGCTCGGCGTTCGCATCCACCCCCACTGCCACCAGCACTCTTTGTTTCGGACTCACCGGCCAAGCATAGCAAACGCTATTCCAGCGCCTGCGGGCCGCCCGGCCGCCCGAAAAAAGTCACAGCACCATCACAGCGCAGTCACTAAGGTGCGCCGATGCTGGACACCACTATCATTTGGGGAGGCGCGCTGCTGCTGGTCGCCATCGCCGCCTTCTACGCTGGCCGGGTCAGCGGCCGATACGCGGAGCAAAGCAAGTGGAGTGCCCTGCCGCCGGTGCGGGAGCAGATGGAATACATGCAGATGGTCAACGAACTGCTCGACCATGTACTGCGCCTCAGCCAGCGGGTCACCCAGCTGGAAGCCAAAGAAAGCGAGCCGGACGCCAAAGAGGGTAAGGACGCCGATCCGACCCTGCGCCTGGTGCCGAAAAACGAGGCTCGGCGCTAGCCACTCGAGCCTCGGGACCTGATCCGCCAGGCGGACGTCCATTCCGCCTAACGACTACAGCCTGACGGCGCCCCTCCTACCTGTTCACGGCAGGTCCCGCTGCCGAATCAGCGTGCTCTTGCCGAACAACGACTCGATCAGATCGACCGCCAAAATCGCGGTGGCATTGCGCACATCCAGCGCCGGATTCAATTCCATGACGTCCAGCGAGCCCATGCGGCCGGTGTCCGCGATCATTTCCATGCACAGCTGCGCTTCGCGATAGGTCGGGCCGCCAGGAATGGTCGTGCCCACGCCGGGCGCAATCTGCGGATCCAGGAAGTCGACGTCGAAGCTGACATGCAAATGCGTGTTGTCGTCCATGTCGGCCAGCGCATGTTCCATGGTGGCGCGCATACCGACTTCGTCGATGTAACGCATGTCGTACACCTCCAGCCCCTTCTCACGCACGAAACGTTTCTCCGGCGGATCGACACTGCGAATACCGATCTGGCGAATGTCTTTGGCGCTGATGGCTGGCGAGTGTCCCGCCATGTGTGTCAGCTGGTGCGGACCGAAGCCGGCGATACAAGCCACCGGCATGCCATGGATGTTGCCGCTGGGCGTGAGCTCGCTGGTGTTGAAATCGGCATGGGCATCGAGCCACAACACTCGCAGTTTCTTGCCAGCACCGGCGCAGTAACGCGAGACCGCGCTGATCGAGCCGATGGCCAGACAATGATCGCCGCCCAGCAGAATGGGAAAGTGGCCGCGAGTGAGATCGGCATGCACCGAGTCGTGAATGGCCTGGTTCCAGGC
>NZ_JAEUPY010000088.1 GCF_016790065.1 Steroidobacter sp. | reverse complement strand
TGGAGTTCGTTGGCTCACAGCCAACAAGAAACATTGGCAGTGTTGGGTCAGGTCAGGCTGGAAGAAGCAGCCGACGACGACGCGCCATCAGTACGCGCTTTGTTGGCTCGTCGCGCGCTCAGTCCATGTTTCTTCAACAGGGTCTGCACGTGACTGCGATTCATGCCGATGCTTTGCGCCAGATTGGTCACATTGAAATTGGCCTTCTCCAGACACTCCAGCAAATAACTACGCTCGGCTTCATCGCTGGCTCGGCGTTTGGCATCGTTGAGCGAGGTCGCCGCCTCGGGTTCTGGCTGTGCCGCCCGCTCCGGCATCTTCAGCCGCACGTTCTCCGGCAAGTGCTCCAGGTCTGCGGTATCGGCTGCCAGGCAGGAAATTCGGAAAATGATGTTTCGTAACTCGCGAATGTTGCCCGGATAGTCGTAAGCGCCCAGGAAGCTCGACAGCCTTCTCGAGAGTCTCACAGTCTGCCGCTGCAGCCTCTGCGAAGCTTCATTGGCGAGGTATTCGATCAGCAAAGGGATTTCATCGCGACGGTCACGCAACGGCGGCAACGTCACCTGGACGATGCTGAGCCGGTAATAGAGATCCTCACGAAAGGCGCCGGCCTTACACATTTCGAGAAGATTCTTGTTGGTCGCGGCCACGATGCGTGCATCGACATTGATGACTTGATCCGAGCCCACCCGCTGAATCTCGTTGGACTGCAGGACGCGCAGCAGCTTCACCTGCCCGATCAAAGGCAATTCGCCGATTTCATCGAGGAAGATGGTGCCGCCGTTGGCCGCTTCGAACTTGCCGGCACGATCGGCGCTGGCGCCGGTGAATGCGCCACGCTTGTGACCGAACAGCTCGGACTCGAGCAGATTTTCGGGAATGGCGCCGCAGTTCAAGGTGATGTACGGACGGTCGGCGCGATTCCCGTTGGCGTGGATGACCTTCGCCATCAGTTCTTTGCCGGTGCCGCTCTCGCCATCGATCAGTACGGGCAGATCGGTGCGAGCAGCCTTCTCCGCGATTTCCAACGCTTCGATCAATCGCGGACTGTCGCCGAACACGCCTTCGAATTGAAAGTCGCGTTCCAGCAACGCATGCCGTCGCTGGGCAACACTTTGGTTCCGAGGCGTCGCGGCGCTGGCTTTGACGAAGCGTTCGGTGTGCGACAAACGCACCACTTCGTCTCGCAGCGCGGTGCATTGGTTCAGCAGTTTATTGATTTGAGCTCGATCGAGATTCTGCGCCCAACGCAAGGTCGAGCGCAGAATCTCGATCTTTTCCAACACAGCCGCATACGAAATCGTCGCTTCGGGATTCGACTCGACCGGTTTCATCGCGACCTCAGCTGCACTACATGACTTCGAGCCGATGCTCGCTGGCTTGCGCGGCCAGCCACTGTTCTTTCAGTACGCGCCGAATCTCGGCCTTGGTATCGTCATCCAGCGAGGCCGGGCTCTTGTCATTGACGGTGAAAATCTCGAAGCAGGTGCCGTCAGGCGAAGCAAATGGCCCGAGGATCTCGCCTTTCTGGGCATGGAATACCTTGGCTTCCACATCGCCGCGCAGCGCACCACGCAGTACCTTGCCCACATGTCCGCCGTGACCGCGCGTATCGGCAATGGAGAACTCGTGCGCCAGTTCGGCGAAGCGCTCCGGCTCGTCGCCCAGAATCGCCATGATCTCGCGCGCCTTGCCGTCGGAGTCCACCACGATGTGGCTGACATCGATGCTATCGAACTGCGGCGAGTTCAACCGGAAGAACTGTTCCACTTTGGCATCGGTCACGATCTGTTCCATCATCTTTTCGAAACAGAGCGTTTCCGTCACGTACATTTCATACTCCTCGGGAGTCACTTTCATGCTCTCGAGGTAGCGCTTCATTTCCACCGACCGGTGCAGTCCGTTCACGCGGCGCAGCTGATCGGAGCGTTGCTGTACCGATTCCGGCGTCAACCGGACGCCATGCTTCCGGGCCGAATGCACTGCTAATTTTTCCTGGACGATATCATCGATGAGCGAATCGAACCGACCGCTCAACTTCAACAGCTTCACGAAGCTGTCGGAGTTGATGACCTCGTCATTGATGCGAATAAGATTTGTCATGACGACGACTCCTCGCGAACAACGGAAGAAACCTCTCTAGGGGACAAGGCTACTGTGAGCCGATCGTACGCGTTCGTCCAGGCTGCAAAAGGGCATAAGAGCCGATCGCACACTGGCATCGCGCGTACGCTGCCCGATCTCGATGAAACATTCTTGAAAGCACACACCATCAGGATCGTCTCTGCTCATCGCTACTCATCGGGCACTCATGTGGAACTCGTTGATCGAATCAACGCTGCGAGTCTGTTCGAACGCCGCGTTTTCCAATCCAACATCTCACATTGAGTTTGTTGGCAGCGAACCAACGAACTCCAACAGCTCGATGGCGTGACGCGCTGCGTGATCTTGCGAGCGTTCAAGTATTTCTCCGCTGCCATCAATCACTTAGAAAATAGTTTCGGCCGCTTGGCACGGCCTGGCACGTCGCCTGCAATTTCCTGGGCAAGCGCAACGCAAAGC
>NZ_JAEUPY010000835.1 GCF_016790065.1 Steroidobacter sp. | reverse complement strand
TGCGGCGGAGATCGTCGCGCACATTCCGAACTGTCGCGGTCCCATCGCGATTCCGGAGTCGCATCATCACGTGATGTTGGATCGGCCGTTGTCGCTGGTGGCGACGTTGCGAGCGCTGCTGTACTGACTTGCGTTATTGCTCGATGGTGTATTCGAAGTCGGCGCTTTGGTTTTCGCCGGCTTCGGTCTTGAATACCCACTTGTCGCTGATGGTGTAACGCAGTTTGAGTGTGTTGATGGATTCCGTCAGCGAGATACCGTAGCTGATGAATAAGCGCGGCGACAGGAATTTGCCCAATACCAGCGCCGTGTTGGCGGAACCGTCGCTATCCAGTGAGCTCTCGACGCCGACTTCTTCCAAGCCCAAGCGACGCCCGAGTTGCGAAGCTAACAAGCCGCCGCCTTGCATGGTGAGCGTGTCGCGCGCTGAGGCCATGGTGGCAGTGTCGGTGCCGGTCACGGAGTCTGGTGCTTTGCCGGTCAACAGATAAGTGACGATCTGAGTCTGCGGCATGGTGGGATCGGAGAAGAACGACAGTCGCGGCTCTTGCAGCGTGCCGCGCACGTTAAGGCCCACCGTCACCGTTTCGATCTTGCGGCGGGCTTCGATGTCCAGACCCGGATCGTCCAGCGGCGAAGCTTCGAACAACAACTGACCTTTGCTGATTTCCAGTTTCTGGCCATAGGCTTCGTAACGGCCGTCGATCACGCTCAGTTCGCCGCGGCCGACGGGAATTTCGCCAGTGTGCACCGTGGTGCCGACGGCGCCGCCCAGTTTCCCCTGCAAGCCGAACGCGTCCACACGCACGTCGTCGCCGATGGATACTTTGATTTCGCTGTGGACCGTGGTGCGGCCCGAGCGTTCCGCTTCGGTCTCGTGCGTGTAGCGAGCGTCATCCGAAGCGCGGACTGCGCCGGTGAGTTGATTCGGCTGCACGCGAGCGCTCGGAATCAAAACGTCGCCGACCACGTCGACTCGATTGTTGTCGATGGAGAAGCGCAGATCGGGCGAAGCCACCACGCGATACTCGGGCAAGTCCGCGACCAGCAAGTTCTCGCCGCGCAAATGTAAGTCGCCGCGCGATTTGCCGTCCTGCCAAGCGAAGCGACCGTCGGCTTGCATCGAGCCGTCGCCGGCCTTGCCGGTGCCCCGGAATTCCAAGCCGTTACTGGCGAGGTCTGCGACCACATTCAACTGACGCAAGGCGAAGTTGACTCGATACGAATCCAGCTCGCCGTTGGCCAGCTCGACGCGACCGTTGATCTCCGGCTCGGCAAGCGTGCCGCCGATGGTCGCGTTGGCGGTCAGCAGACCGGCGGCGTTGTCGACCTCCGTAAATAGCAACGGAAGAATGTTTGCATCCGCGGCGCGGGCACGCATGTCGCCCGTCAGCGGCAGATGGATCAGATCGTTGCTTTCGTTACGCTCCAGATGAGCGTTGGCGAATAGAAACGTATCGGTGAAGGCTTGCACACCGAACGAGAAGTCGATGCGATCGGGCTTGGCGGTGGCGGCCAGACCGCCGGTGCCCAGATTCAATGTTTCAGGTTCGGCGCCTTGCGGGCGATAGACGATGGCGGCATCGATGATGCGCATACCGGCCTCGCCCTGCCACGGCTGATTGGGTGCTCCGTACGCATGCACGCGACCTTCGATACGTCCGCCGTATTCCGCCTCTTCACCGGCAGGTGGCAACAACAGCGCCAACGGAATTTCGTAGCCCGACACCGTGCCTTCCCAAGCCCCTGCACGTTGCCACTGACCGCTCGCGCAGATACGCCCGGCGCCGGCGATCAAACAGAAGTTCTCCAACTGCGCGTTGTCGCTCGACGCCATGATCTTGGCCGGCTCGGCGATGGAGATTTTGTCGTCGGCTTTGCCGGTGACCAGCTTGGTGGTGGTGACCGTCGCGTTCCAAACCTTTTGATCGTAAGTGCCGGTGATTTGCATCTCGGCACTCGGTGGCGTGTCGCGCGGCGTAGGTGCAGCGCCAGTCACGTTCATGCTGATTCGATGATCGAGCGCGGTACCTTCGCCGCTCAGCTGCATGTTCTCGATGATCGGCTCGCCCGCGCCCAGCGCCCGTGCGGAAGCAACCAGTCGCGACGGTGACTTGCCGCTCGCGTCGATGTCGCCATTGATGGTGAGCTGACCCGCCTGCCATTGCTGATACTTGATGTCGTGCGCATCCAGATCGCCGGTGATGTGCAACGACTTGAGCGGGCCGCTGGCCTGACCTTTGGAGACGATCTTGCCGCTCGCTTTGGGCAACAGCCGATCCAGCGACGGAACATTCAACGACCAGTTGGCCTCGACCGTGTCCTTCCACATGCCATCGAGCGCAAGACGTGCATCGGCGAGTCCCAAGTGCGCGCCGC
>NZ_JAEUPY010000778.1 GCF_016790065.1 Steroidobacter sp. | reverse complement strand
GTCCGCCGGCGTCGCCAGCGAACCGCCGCAAGGAAACTCCCCGAAACACACTTGCGCGGTCGGCACCCAAGCGCCGCCGAGCACCTGATAGCCCGTGCTCAGGCGTTCCCAAATGTCGGCACGAATCAGTTCCCGAATCTGTGCCGGCGGCATCTGCGCATACTGCATGCCCAATCGATCCATGATGTGTTTCTGTACGTAGTCCGAGTAACTGAGGCGCTCGGGATTGGCGCGTTCCACGATCACGCCCAGTGTCGCCACACCGAGATTGGAATACTGATATTGAGCACCGACCGGTTGCGTCCACATCTGATGGAAACGATGCGGCCCCGTGCCCACCGGCGCCTGTGCGTACTGATAGCGATAAGCCAGCGCAAGCAACTCCGCCAAGGGACGGATCGTGTCGGCACGTTCACACAGATAGCTGGCCGCCGAATCGCCGCCCAATCCGGAACGATGGGTCAGCAAGTGACGAATCGTGATGGGCGGGCCGCCGAATGGATTGACGACTTTGAACGGCAAGTAGGTGTCGATGGGATCGTCGAGTTTCAACGCACCGCGTTCCACCAACTGCATGATGGCCACGGACGCGTAAGGCTTCGCAATCGAGCCGGAACGAAACACCGTGTCGGTGGTCATGGGTCGACGCGTCTTGGCATCGGCATACCCATAAGCGCCCTCCCACACCAGCACGCCGCGCCGAGCCAACGCAATGTTGAGCCCCGGAATCTCCTCGCTCCGCAGCCACTGCGGAATCAAGGTATCCAGTGCCTGAATCAGTTCGAGGTCGCCCGCATCCTTGGTTTGCACGCGGCGCTCGTCACCGTGTGCCGCCCCGCCGATCCCCAACGCGACCATCAGGATCAAACATCGGATCATGGAACTTACCTCTGTGTGCTACCGAGGGGAACGTGCAGGGCGCTAATGAACGGGGCGTTCTATTCATGAGTCTTCGGAATGCGCGACTGTCGCTGCCACCACTGCAGCCCCAGCGACTTCTGTCGTGGCCACAGCTGATTCAACGTGTCTGTTTCATACAAGCGGCCGTTGATCATCACGTACCGTAGCGACAGCGTGTGCCGAATGTCCTCCAGCGGATTGGCATCAAGCACCTGCAGGTCGGCGCGCTTGCCCACTTCGATCGAGCCGAACTCCTTGCCGTACCCGATGGCTTGTGCGCCCATGAGCGTCGCAGCCCGAAGCGCGTCATGGGCCTTCATGCCGCCGTCAACGAAGGTCCACAACGTCCAATGCGCGCCCAGTCCTTGAATCGAGCCGTGAACGCCCAGCGCAATGCGCCCACCCGCCGCCAACACAGCCGCCGGCTGAGCCACCAGCTCCTGAGATGTAAACGACGCCCGTCGCCGTGCCGTGCGCGCGCCCACCGTCAGCGACTCGATTTCCTCTGCCGGCAGGAAGCGCAGCACCTTCTCATCCGAATACAAGTCGACTTGGTTCACGAACGCATTCAGGCGATCTTGTCCGCCGGACTGCCCCTCGAGCAGGGTCGGCGTGATGGTCGTACCGCTCGCCGCTGCCAATCGCACCAGATCCTGGTAGTACGGCGTGACGGTCGCGAGATGCTCCTGGCCACCCGAGCCATCGAACAAGCGCGTCAGGCTGTACTTGAAATCGCTGTTGGCTTCGGCAGTCGTCGTCAATCGATACTCACGCGCGGCATCGAGCAGCCAGCGGTGGACTTGCCGATCGCCGTTGGTCACATAGTCTTTCAGCGACTCGGTGCGATAGAACTGCGCATAGCGTCGGGCGATGGCTCGAGCGTCCTCGGACGTGCGAATGTCATCCGTACCGAACACGCCGCGACCGGTGGTGAAAAAACGTGGCCCGAGCACGGCGCCGCTCGCGATTCGATCGGCATAGGTCAGTGCATCCATCGACGCCGGTTGCGGATCGCGGACTGCAGTCACGCCGTAGGCCAGGTTCACGAGGAATTCCCACACCTGCGTGCGATGAACACCCCACGGCGGCGCGCCATGCCAGTGAACATCGACGTAGCCTGGCAGAATGGTTTTACCGGTCACATCGATGACGTGAGCGTCGGCGGGAATCTTTATTGACCCGGCGGCGCCGACCGCAAGGATCTTGTCATCGGAGACGATCACGTCGGCACGTTCGATGATTTCATCGCCGCGCATGGTGATGACTCGAGCCCCGCGTAACGCGATGACGCCTTTCGGAACATCACGCGGCACTCGTAACATCACATCGTGCCGTCGTGCGTTCTTATCACATTGTGTGAACAACGCCGTGCCGAGCGACCACGCGGCACATCGACCATCGTTAGACCACTGTGGAAACTCGGCGCCTTCCTTACTCAAGCGTCGAGCAGGCAACGCCGGCGTGGTCGCGGACAGATCCACTAACGGCAGCGTCGTTTGGTCCTTGGGAAGGTCGACCAACCAGGTCTGATTGTTGACCAAAGCCAACGCCTGCGCGCCATCGGGCGACAGCAGAATCTCATCCGCCAGTTCCCGTTTGGAGAAGCCCGCCGCCTCGATACGAAGGATCGACCGTCGCTGCGCGCCATCCCAACGAACTGCGACCAGTCCGTCTTTTGGATCCTTGAAGTAAAAGCCCTCGTCGCCAGCAACGAAGTGAGCCCGCCCGTAGTGAGAGTTCGCGCCCCAGTACGTCACGGCATTGATATGAGTGACCACGCTCGCACTGCCACCAGCAGTGGGCAACCAAACCCATTCGCGCGTGTCACCGCGACCGATGCCTTGCGTTTCGTTAAAGAAACCGAACCGCTCGGCCCAACGCGCACGTGCCGCAACCAAACGCTGACCATCGGGCGAGTACGACAACTTCTCGTAGAAGTCGTTGTCCACGGTGAGTCGTTCGGGTGGAGCGGTACCGTTGGCTGGCACCCGCCAGATGCCGCCGCCGTCCAGGTCGTTCCAAGTCACATAGGCGAGATGTCGTCCATCGGGTGACCACGCAGGAAAGAACGCCGTGGAACCCTCCGCACTCACTTGGCGAGGCGCACGCGTACCGGACCGCGAGTCCATCGCTTGTATCCAGATTCGTCCCAACGCCGAGAATGCGAGCTGTCGTCCGTCGGGCGACAGCTGCGGTTGTTCGATGCGTCGCGCGGTGACGGTTCTCTCTTCGATGGCGTGATCGAACTGCGCGAGCGGCGCCAGTTCGACCTCGACATCAGCACTGAACGGCACGCGACTGACGCTGCCATCGGCGACACCGATGCGCCAGATCTGCCCTCGATAGGCTGTAAACAACGCATTGCCGTCGGCACTGAAAGCCGCGCCCGGCAGCAGATCCCGCCGTGGGGCCACTTCACCGCTCGGCCGATCCACGTTCGATACCAGCCAACGCTGCTCGCGCGTGACCAGATCCAGCAACTTCAAATGCGTCGCACCCGCCCACGAATTTGCATACACCAGATAACGACCGTCAGGACTGACGACCGGGCGCACCGCGTTGTTCAACTCGCGAGTGACTTGCTCGACCCGGCCGGTGGCGCGCTCGATGCTGGCGATCTGCCAAGTGGCAAAACTTGGCCATTGCGGTTTGACCTCGATGGCGCCAAAGACTTGCTGCGAATCGTTGCCGAACGCCGCACCTAGTACAGTATCCGAAACACCCATCGGCTGCGACACGCCACTGCGAACGGCATAGCTGTACAGCTGATAGTCACGACCGTGCCCCGTATCGCGAGTACTGCGCGTCGCGAGGATGGACTCACCGTCCGGTGTCCATTCCGGCGAGACATAGAACACACCCGTGTCTTGCGTGAGCGGCCGTTGCTCGCCCGTATCGACATCCAAGATCCACAGATTGTCCGCACCGGAGCGGTCGCTCACGAACACGATGGAGCGACCGTTCGGCGAGTATCGCGGCTGCGCGTCGAACGCACTACCGTGCGTCAGTCGCTTCGCCTTGCCGCCATCGATAGGCAACGAGTACAGGTCGCCCAACAGATCGAACACGAGGGTGCGTGAGTCCGGCGCAACGTCGAGCGACATCCATGTCCCCTCCTCTGTCGTAAAGCGCAGCGGTCGCGACGCCGTGTTCGCCGCCGAACTGACGGCGGCGAACGTCAACAGCACAGCGATACAAACAACCCTCACCGCGCAGTCACCTGCTCAGGCGTGGGCAACCTCGCTGCTTTCAGGCTTCGGATTCTTTCGGCGTTGAACTCGAGACCAGTGACCTCGCCGCCGGCATTGCGCGTGAATGTGAGTCGGTTGATGCCGTCATACTCGAAGCGATCCTTGCCCGTGGAGCGCAGTGTTCGAATGACGCCGTAGCGTGCTCGCGCTCGTAACTCCCCTTGTTCGATCCAGACTCGAAACGTGGCATCGAGCTCCTCGCTGCGGTAGCTGCCGACATACTGCGCCATGAGCTTCCGATCCAACGCTGGCGCCGGCGCTTTCTCAGCAGCGTTCGAAGCGGGCGGCACGGCCGGCACCGGCAATGTAAAGCGGTCAGCGAGATAGACATCCGCAACTCGGCGAGTCAACGCTCCGGTCGCGATCCGCCCGGTGTTACACAACGTAGCAATGCTGACGCGCGACTGTGGGAAGCGCAGTAGAAACGCACTGTAGCCACCTGCGCCGCCGCTATGCATAAC
>NZ_JAEUPY010000759.1 GCF_016790065.1 Steroidobacter sp. | reverse complement strand
CGTACGGATCGGCAGCGAACAACGTCTGCCATCCGAGGTAGCCGACGCCTACAACAACCAAAACGCTGGCCGCCAGCGTCAGGTGTCGAGAAACACGTGGGCGGCCGTAGCGTTGCGCCTGAGTCATAGGCAGCGCCGGTTCGATTGACTCGCTTACCAAGCCTTCCACATCCTCGCCCGACGACGGCGGTTCGAACAGCGGCAGCGTCCAGCCATTCGCCTCGCCAGAACCGGGCGGCAGCCCGGCTGCTAGCGCCACGAGGCGTTGCGATTCGATCCATACGGTCTCCAGGCGCAGATAGGCGATCCGATGCGCCGTGGCTTGCTCAAGCCAAGTCTGAAGTTGCGACTGATCGGCGTCAGTCCAATCGCCGCTATCGCGACGAGCCAGCCAATCGGCGGCCCGCAGCTCGATCTGTTTAGCGCTTTCCATGCTGATCCTCGGCATCGATTTGTGGGGCATCGTCCTCAGTCAGTGCAGCGATCGCACTCTGTCCGAGGAATCCGGCCGCGAGCAGCCTCATGCCCGTGCGGATGTGACATTCAACAGTACGCACGCTGATTCCCAAGCGTTCGGCGACTTCCTTCTGGGACAATGCGTCGATCTTGCGCAGCCAGATCACCTGCCTACATCGCGGCGGCAAGCTATTCAATACATCAGCCAGTCGTCGCAGCTGCTGTCTCGAATCGAGCCGTCTTTCAGGAGACAGCTCATCTCGGGTCGCGATTGCGTCCTCGAAATCACCGACGGACTCGATCGACACCACGCGTGTTCTTCTGAATCGACTCACCACCAGGTGATGACCGGTAGCGAACAGGAACGCCTTTGGCGACACGGGGCGACCTCTCGCAGCCGCCTCGTAAACCCTGACGTAGATCTCTTGGCGCAAGTCATCTATGTCCTGAGGAGAGCGCCAGATGCGACGCAGGTACGTCTTCAGAGACGCCTCATGCACCAGAATCTCACGCCGGAACCAATCGTCTAAAGAGTCGCTCATTGACGCAATTTACGCTAGCAAAGCCCCAAAGACACGAGTCCTTGCATGACCTGAATAGTCCAAAGAAAAGATTGGTGCTGAGCTACGTGATTTCTTGAACTCAAGCGTCTTAGCGTCGAAGCTTCCGTTTCGGCCTCGCATGCTAACCATCGAGACGTGACGTAAAGAACTTGACGGCTTGTAGCGCGTCATCAGCAGCACCGTGGCACGAGGCCAGTCCCACCATCCCAGTGCTAGAGCACACTCAATGTGACTGTCAAAGCACCGCGCCGCTGGACTCAGCCAGATCGGCAAGCTTGGTCATCGCATCGGGACCTGCGAACCCGGCAATTCTTATCGGGATGCCCTGACCGGCGGCTATCCTCGCCCCTGGGATTAGTGATATTCGATACATCGAAGGACTTTTACCTCGCAGGATTTTCAGCTAACAACCACTACCGTGATGTTTGCCATGCGCTTTACGTTGTAAGCCAGAGGGAACTTCGATGACACTCCCCTCCTCACGCGGCACGCGCCGAACCCAGCCAGGCGGAAATGCACGAGATGCCACCGAACGCCAGACAACAAGAATATTTCTAGCAGCGAGAATCAACGAGCTTCTTGATCAGCGGCAGCTCCCACGCCTCAGCACGCCCCGCCGTAGTGTCCAAAAATTCAGGTGTCACGTCGCTTCTCGATAGTAGAAGTGGAGCATTCCACCGAGTCTCTCCCGGCGCTCTACTTGACCACCTCGATAGATAGGGAGATTGGAATCTTTCAGGAGGCGATTGTTCAGTCCCTTATGATTACGCCCTTCGTGGTAGTGCGCCACGTACTGCGTCAACGCGCGCTCAAGCGATGATCTGCTGAAGAAGACCATCCGCCCGGTACACGCCGTCTTTACCGAGCGTACGAATCTCTCCGCATACGCGTTCAAAGTTGGTGATCGCGGCAGCAGTCGGATCGGCTCGATTCTCTCCCGGGTCAGTGCCACGCGGAGGACTGCAGAATATTTCGTATCTCGGTCCATGATCAGGGACCGCGTGTGCCGAAGGAAGGGCTCCTCGGCATCGGTGAGCTTGCGCACCATCTGCATCATCCAGACCTCGCCTAGCCGAGAGGTGACTCCCGCAATCTTCACTTCTTGACTGGCCAAGTCGAGCACAAAAAGGATGTAGTACGTAACCAAACCGCGCAGCGTGAGGACCTCGACCGTGAAGAAGTCCGTGGCCGCGATGCAGTACCAATGCGCCTTGAGAAAGGTCGACCACGACGTGCGCTTTCCTCGTTCGGGTGTCGGGTTCATGCCCTGTTCGCCCAGTACATTCGCGATCGTCCCGCGGCTAACGTCATGCCCTAAGTTCGCCAGCGCGCCTTGAATTCGCGTGTAGCCCCAAGACCGATTCTCCAGCGCCATTCGAACAATGAGCTGGACGATCACCTGCATCGTTCGAGGGCGACCAGGTCTACGGCGGTGGGTGTACGTCCATTTCTGTGCGACCAATGTTCGATACCACCTCATCAGCGTGTCCGGCGTAACTAATGTGTCGAACTCGCTAAGCGCTTTGCGCCCCAACGCGTACGCTCTGCGCGCAAGTCGACGGCGTTCGGCATCGGTGAGATCAAGCCGCGCGCCGG
>NZ_JAEUPY010000752.1 GCF_016790065.1 Steroidobacter sp. | reverse complement strand
TGGCTCGGCATGTTCGGTTTCGACAATCAACTCCGCCCGGTGCCGCCGTCCAAGCCTGAAAGCTTGAATGCCGTGATGTCCCGTGTTAGCAAACCCAGCTTCCTGCTCGATCTGCGCAAGTTGCCGAGCAAAGGTGATGTGCGCGAGTGGTTCGAGCAACCGCGGCCAGTGCGCAACATCAATGTGCGTGAAGAATACAACCAGATCAAACCGGCAGCCGCGTTCGACGCACTGCTGTACATCGAAAAGATCTCGCCTCTGCACGAACAGCGCTGAAAGCTGCACGCACAGGCGAGGCCTCACTACCCGAGTCATTCCCTAGGAGCTTGAGTCAATGAGTTTTCCCAGAGTCCCGTGGCTTCGTGCCGGTTTGGTCATGGCCGGCGCATGGATGGCATCGCTGGCGAACGCAGCGGATAAAGAACCGCTGACCGTCAATTGGTATCACAGCGCGCCGTTCCTGCAGCCGGTCATCGACGAGTTCACCAAACAGAGCGGCATCGCCGTCAAAGTCACGGACTCTTACGACAAGTTCGACACCGACGTCATCCTGGTGTCGGACTACAAGAGCCTCACCGAAGCCAAGAAGCTGAACTCTTTCGAACGAATCCGCTCGCCCGACTTGGACGCGATCGTGCCGGCGCGCTGGCGCGACCGTGACGGCGGTTGGTACGGCGTGATGCTGCGTGCCCGAGCGGTGGTTTACAACAAGGCTCTGGTGAAGCCAGGCGAGATCAAGTCGTATCGCGACCTGGCCGATCCCAAGTGGAAGGGCAAGATCGCGCTACGTTCGGCAGCGAACGTGTACAACCGCTCGTTGCTTGCATCGATGATCGTGCATGACGGCTATGCCAGCGCTGCTGCTTGGGCCAAGGCCGTGCGTGACAATGCGGGCGAACGTCCGGAGTACTCCGGCGACACCGGCAATATCTGGCGAGTGGCCAAAGGCGAGTTCGCGCTGGCCTTCGTAAACACCTATTACATCTGTTACGAGATGGCGAAGGGCCGCGAGAAGACCAACGGCTTGAAGCTCGCCGACAACCTCGGTGTGGCCTGGCTGGATCAGGACCGCGCCGGTCAGCATGTGAACGTGACGGGTGTGGGCGTTCGTGCCGGCACGACGCGTAAAGACGATGCGATGAAACTCGTGCGCTTCTTGCTGAGCCAGAAGGGCCAGGCGCTGCTGTCGCAGAACGTGTTCAAGTATCCGGTGCGTAGCGATGTGCCTCCCAGCCCGTTGTTGCAATCGTTTGGCAACTTCCGCGCCGACGATTTGAACTTGAACGACCTGGAATTGCACTATGATGAGGCGGATGGCATCTATCGCGCCATTGGTTGGAAGTCCTGGGAAGAATGAGTCGATGAGCAAACGTAGCGGCTGGAGTCGATACAGCAGGGTGGTCGTGTGTGGAATGTTGCTGGCAGCTTTGCAGGCGCCGGCTTGGTCGAGCGAGGCGGCCGCTGGTAAAGCGGAGTCGTTTACGCTAGCCGAGTCCATCGCCGCACATGCCAGTTTGCAGTTCCGGACTAACACCCTGGTGGTGCCGCCTTCCGGTCGCTACGCCGCTTGGATCGAGGGCTCCAAGCTGATGATTGCGTCGGCTCCGGAGTTTCAGCCGCGAGAAGTGCTGGTATCTCAGGGTGGTGGCTCGTTGAGCGCGGCTTATGCCGCGCCCGACGATGTCACCATCTATTACACCCGAGGCACGACGACGCCAGCGTTTGGTCCTCATCCCGCCAGCGATACCAGAGAGTTCTGGCGGGTCGACACGACGAATGGCCGGACCGAGCGCCTGGCCGCCGGCGGCGATGTTCCGGAGAGTGCGCCGGTGTTTTCGCCGGACGGCAAGTCGTTCGCCACGGCGGATGGACCGATGGTGTTCGAGTATCGGGTCGACGGCACGAGCTTGTCCCGGCGACCGATACTGGAGAACAACGCGGAACACTACGCCGCCGAGAAGCTCACCAGCTTGACGTATTCGCCGGACGGCAAACGGCTGGCGTTCGTGAGTTGGCGTAAGGCGGCCCACAGCTACGTGGCCATCCTCGATGTAGCTACCGGCAAAGCTCAGTATCTGCAACCTGGAATATTCCGTGATCAGTCGCCTGTCTGGTCGCCTGATGGCCGGGAGCTGGCGTTCGTGCGGATGCCCGGGAACTGGACGCGCGAGTATCGCTTCTCGCCGAGCAAGCAAGGTGCGCCTTGGAGCTTGATGGTCGCTGCAGCGAGTGGCGGCGCCGTTCGGACGTTGTGGCAGGCCGATACCGGCATTGGCAGCGTGTTCGAACCTTACGGTATCGGCTCCTGGCTCGAGCCAAACTCTGAGGTCACGCAGCTGCTCTGGACAGCGTCGGGTCAGATCGTGTTCCCGTGGGAGAAGACCGGCTGGGCGTCGGCTTATGCGATCGACGCGAAAGGTGGCACGCCGAAGCCGCTGATGACTGGCAAAGGCGAAGTGACTTTGCCCACGCTTGCCGGCGACGGCCGGAGTATTTTGTTTGCGTCGAATGTAGAGGATTCCGCTCGGTTGCATGTATGGCGTGCGCCATTGAGCGGCGGCAAACCCGAACGTCTCACCTCGGGCGGCGTCGAGCACAGTCCGATTGCGCTGGCGGGCGGTGTCGCCTATATCAGCAACGACAAGGGTCGTCTGCCGAATCGGCACATGCTTGCGACGACGCGCGGGGCGGCTCGTCCGCTCGGAGCATATTCGAATGTGTCCACTCGCACGGCGAAGGTGTGGGAGCAGTTCGTCGATACCGATGTCGTGCCGGTCAAGGCTGCGGATGGCGTCGTCTCGCAACAGCTCATCTTCTGGCCGCGCAGTCCGGCGCCGAAGTCGGGCTACCCTGTCATCGTTTCATCCAAAGGCGGCCCCTCGGGGCGCGTGTCGCCAGGCAATGGCGTCTACACCGCGTTGGGTCAGTACGCGGCGTCGCGTGGATATGTTTTCGTCGAGATGAATTATCGCGGCGGCACCGGCGACGGGCTGGAGTATCGCTTGCCCGACGGACGGGGTGCGACGGGCGGCAGCGAGGTGAAGGACATCGAGGCATTGGTGCTGTACCTCCGAGGTCGCCGTGAGGTGGATGCGAAGCGCATCGGCATCATGGGTGGATCGTATGGCGGCTTCATCGTGTCGTTGGCGTTGACTCGCTTGCCACAATATTTCGCGGCGGGTGCGCATTTGAGCGGTGTCGGCGATTGGGTCGGCGAGATGAAGCTGGATCAGCGCGACGAAGGTTGGGCCAGCGCGCCGCCCGAGTACATCCGACTCAGCGAACGCATCCAGATCGAAGATCTGGCGTTCAATTCCTCGTCGGTCTCGAACATCGCCGCTTGGCGCGCGCCCACGCTCATCACCATGGGCGAAATGGATCGCTCCGGGCACATGGAAGGCATCATCGATCTGGGCTATCGGCTGCTGGAGCAGGGCACCCACGTCGAAGTCTCGATCGCCCCCGAAGCCGGCCACACCGGCCCGCGCGCCAGGCCCATGGATAAGGTGTTCGATTTCTTCGAACGCTATCTGTGAATTGAGACCCTGCGCAACGCGGTTCCGATAGGGTCGGAACCGCGTCTCAAGACGGTTACGAAAGGCGCCGAATGGGTCCGGCGATGTCCATATATTCAAACGGTTTAGATGCCCTGGGAGTCACGTGCTAGCGTGCTTCGCATTGCTGTCCACGGCGATGTAGTAGCAAAGACTTCATGCGGATTTCAACGGCGCCGGCTCGGGGGATTCATTACCTCCATGACGGCCAGAAGCAACGAGTCGAGCAATTGCGAAGCAGCTGGTTGTGGCGCTCACAACTGCCGACTTGGCTGGTCATCGTCAGCATCTATGGCGGCTGGTTCGCTGTGCTGACTCACGTGGAGCAGTTGGGCAAGCCGTTGAGTGCGCTCTTGCTGGTGCTGCTGCTGACTTGGTACATGTCGCTACAGCACGAGTTGGTGCACGGTCATCCGACGCGTTGGCCCGCTGTGAACCGGCTGCTCGGCATGGCGCCGCTGGCGCTCTGGTTTCCATTCGGGCTGTATCGAGACAGCCACCGCGCCCATCATCGTAACGAGCAGATCACTTGTCCGGAGCGCGATCCGGAAAGCTATTTCGTATCGGCGTCGCACTGGCAATCTTGTGGCGGCGTGCGACGTGTGTTGCTCAAGTTTCGTAACACTATCGTCGGGCGCTTGCTCATCGGGCCGGTATTCTCAGTAGCCGGCACAGTACGCGATGAATGGAAGCGAATCGCGAGCGGCGAGGTTCGCATCGCCGGCCGTTGGTTGCTCCATGGC
>NZ_JAEUPY010000746.1 GCF_016790065.1 Steroidobacter sp. | reverse complement strand
GGCTCCCGGCGAAGATCCCGAGGTGTTCAACGTCATCCCGGAATACAACGAGCCGCGGCGCTTCATGAGCCTGGCGGACGATTTGAGTCGCAAAGGTTGGTCGGAGCGACGCATCGAGAAAATTCTAGGCGGCAACTTCGTCAGGTTGTTCGCCGATGTGTGGGGAGCTTGAGTCGATGAGCCTCATGAAGGAGTGGTTCGGAAAGATTCGCGTGGGGGCGGTGCTGCTCTCAGTGGCGGCGGTCAGTCAGGCGCAAGAAGTGCCGTCACCGCCGCAAGCATCCGATGCCCAGAAAATAAAGTTCGAATGGTCCGTGAAAATTCCACTGCGCGACGGTGTGCGGTTGAATGCGACGCTCTATACACCGAAGGCGCAGCAAGCACCGGCTCCCTGCATCTTCACGGTGACGCCGTATGTCGCACAGAATTATCACGATCGCGGTGTGTACTTCGCGGCGCGTGGTTTTCCGTTCCTCACCATCGACGTGCGCGGCCGCGGCAACTCGGAAGGCACGTTCCGGCCTTTTCTCCAGGAAGCGAACGATGGCTACGACGTGGTGGAGTGGTTGGCCAAGCAGCCCTATTGCAACGGTCGAGTTGCGAGCTGGGGCGGTTCTTACGCCGGCTACGATCAATGGGCGCTGGCCAAGGAACTGCCGCCGCATCTGTCGACCATCGTGCCGGTCGCGTCGGTTTATCCCGGGCTGGATTTTCCGATGTTTGCCAACATGCCTTATCCGTACATGATTCAGTGGCTGACTTACACCTCGGGGCGCACTTCACAAGACAAACTGTTTGCCGATCACGAGTTCTGGGGCGCGATCAATCGGGAGTGGTTCGAAGCGGGCCGCCCGCTGCAGGAACTCGACACCCTGGTAGGCAACCCTTCGCCGATTTTTCAGGAGTGGTTGCAGCACCCGCATCGAGATGCATATTGGGATGCGTACGTGCCCACGCCGGCGCAGTACGGCCGGATGCAGATGCCGATACTGACCATCACCGGCAGCCATGACAGCGATCAGCCGGGCGCGTTGATGTTCTATCGCGAGCACATGCGCCATGCGACGCCGGAAGCTCGCGCGCGGCATTATCTGATCATCGGTCCTTGGGATCATGCTGGAACGCGCACGCCGAAGGCGCAGTTCGGCGGATTGACGTTCGGCCAGGCAAGCCTGGTGGATCTGCCTCAACTGCACGCGCAGTGGTATGCGTGGACGATGGCAGATGGAGCGAAGCCCGAGTTCCTGCGCGCTCCGGTTGCCTACTACGTGATGGGCGCCGAAGAATGGCGTTACGCGCAGACGCTGGATGCGGTCACGCACAGCACCCAGACACTGTTCCTCGACTCCCAGGTCAACGCTTCGGATGTGTTCGCTTCGGGAGCGCTCCAGCCTCAGGCTGGACGAGGCAAGCCCGATACCTATGTCTATGACCCTCGCGATACCAGCTCTGCGGTGATCGAAAGCGCAAAGACCGATCTGGGTGGCTTGGTCGATCAACGGCTGATCTACGCCAACAGCGGTCGGCAACTGGTGTATCACAGCGCGCCGTTCGTACAGGACACCGAGATCAGCGGCTTCTTCAAGTTCAGTGCGTGGCTGGCCATCGATCGTCCGGACACGGACTTCTCGGTGAGCGTGTATGAGATCGGCCAGGACGGCAGCAGCATCGCTCTGAGCAGCGCCCAGATGCGGGCTCGCTACCGGCGCAGCGCGCGCGAGCCGGAGCTCATTCGTACGCGGGAGCCGCTGCGTTACGACTTCGACGATTTCCGTTTCGTCTCGAGACGCGTGGCCAAGGGTAGTCGGCTGCGATTGGTGGTGGAGCCGATGAATTCATTGAACAGTCAAAAGAACTACAACAGCGGCGGGGTGGTGGCGCTGGAATCGATGAAGGATGCGCAGCCCGTTACTGTGAAGCTGTTTCACGATGCCACGCGTCCCAGCTCGCTCGCCGTGCCGATCGGGCATCCCACCACGAAGTGATGAGACCTTCCAGCAATGTCGTTGGCTAGCGTAGCTGCGTTGATGGCAAAGATGGGAGCCGCTTGGCGTGGCACTTACGCGGTCATGGCACTGTGCATGGTCACGTCGGTGTCGATGGCGCAGCGGCAGAAGGAATCCTTCACATTGGCGGAGTCCATCGCCGCGCATGACACTTTGCGCTTCGATGCGAAAGATCTCATCGTTGCTCCGCAGGGCGACTATGTCGCGTGGATCGAAGGCAATGTCCTGTATGCGGCCAGTGCGCCGGGCTTCGAACCTAAACGGCGCGCGGTGTCTGCAAGCGGGGCGCTGACAGCCGTCTATGCTTCAACCGACGGGCGTACTTTGTTCTACACGCTGGGGGAGTCGTTGCCGGCGTTTGGTTCTTACGCGGCCGAGGATCGCCGGGAGTTTTGGCGCGTCGACGCTCGGCAGGGAGAGCCCCAGCGCTTGGCGCAGGGGGCTGATGTGCCTGCTGGCGTGCCGGTGTTCGCGCCGGACGGGCAGAGATTCGTCACCGCCGAAGGCACCATGCTTTATGAGTATCGCGTGGCGGCGCAGGGTCTCGAGAAGCGAGCGCTCTTGCAGCGTGACGCCGAACACTACGCGGCGGTGAAGCTCAGCAGCCTCATCTACTCACCCGATGGCCGGCGCCTGGCCTTCGTCAGCTGGCGCAAGGCGAAGCAGAGTTACATTGGCATCTATGATTTCGCGACTGGCGCCCATCGTTATATCGATCCGGGGATCTTTCGCGACCTTTCGCCGGTCTGGTCGCCCGACAGCAAGGAGCTCGCATTCGTGCGTACCGCATCCAACTGGACGCGCGGTTATCGTTTCTCGCCAACGATCGATGGCGCACCGTGGCGTCTGTTGATTGCGAACGCCGCGGAGGGAACTGTCCGCACTGTGTGGCAGGCTGAGCTTGGTGCCGGCAGTGTGTTTCGGCCGTTCGGAATCGGCGCGTGGATGCAGCCTGATATCGAAGCATCACAATTGTTTTGGACGCGTGCGGGACACTTGGTTTTTCCCTGGGAGAAGAGCGGCTGGCTGGCGCTGTACTCTGTGTCCTCTCAAGGGGGGGAGGCGCGCGCACTGACGACAGGAGAAGGCGAAGTTGCCACGCCGACATTGAGCCCTGACGGCAGCCATCTGCTGTATGCATCCAACGTGGGCGATCTTGCACGATTGCATCTTTGGCGGGTGGCGCTGGATGCAGTCACGCCTCCGGAACAGCTGACCAGCGGCAAAGGCGTAGAACACTCGCCAAAGTTCACCGCGAGCGGCGGCTACGCATACATTGCGAACTTGGCAGGTCGGATGCCGAATCGACGCATGATCGTTCGGACCGAGCGCAGCGCCAACCAGGCGCGAGTGCTCACTCCGAGTGCCGAAGAAACAACGCGCGATCAGAAAATCTGGTCACAGTTCGTCGATGCCGAGGTGCTGCCGTTACGTGCCGAGGATGGCGTGATGAGCCATCACCTGCTGATGGTGCCCAAGCAAGCGCCACCCAAGCGAGGTTTTCCCGTCATCATCTCCAGCAAGGGTGGCCCGAATGGACGGGTGTCGCCAGGCAACGCTCTGTATTCGGCGCTGGGTCAGTACGCGGTGAGTCGCGGCTATATCTTCGTCGAGATCAACTATCGAGGGTGCGATGGCTTCGGGCTGAACTACCGGTTGCCGGCAGGGCGGGGCGCGACCGGCGGCAGCGAGGTCAAGGATCTGGCGGCGCTGGCGAAGTATCTGGCTGGTCGTGCCGATGTCGATGCGCGTCGTATGGGCATCATGGGTGGTTCTTACGGCGGACACATCGTGGGGCTCGCGCTTACCCAGCTACCGCAATACTTCGCGGCTGGCGCTCATTTGAGTGGCGTCGCGGATTGGAACGTCGAGATGCAGAAGGATCAGCAGGAAGAACAGGAAAGCGGCGCGGGTGCCAGTGCACCGCCGCCTTATATCCGGTTGTCAGAACGCATGCAGATCGAAGATCTCGCGTTTGCCTCGTCGTCGATCGCGAGGATCCAGGCGTGGCGGGCACCGACGTTCATCTCGATGGGAGAGCTGGATACCTCCGGGCACATGGAGGCCATTATCGACTTGGGCTACCGGCTGTTGGAGCAGGGGACGCACGTGGAGTTTGCCATCGCGCCGGAAGCCGGACATTTCGGGCCGCGGGCGCGGCCCGTGGACAAGGTGTTCGAGTTCTTCGAGCGCACTCTCAGATGAGCTGTCAGGCTGCTAACCGTACGGCCAGACCGCTACTCCATGGATGGCGTTGCGGACGTCCATCGACAGGCTCTGGCTCATCGTTCGCGTGCCGCTAGCCAAGTGATAGATCGAAACGGTGGAAGGCGACGATCCGCCAGCGACGTAACCCGGCGCTACCGGGCACAGGCCACGGGCAAAGCCAGGTCGTGCCACACTCGCCTCGATGCGCTCAGGATTGTGGATCCGACCCGGCTCGTATTGAGGAACGCTCATGGTCACCAGCCGCTCGGCGGTCCGATAACACAACCGGTCGGAAGCAGTGTCGTTATAGAGCAGACTGCCTTCGAGCCATTGCGCGTTATGCGTTCCCGAGGGGATTTTCGCGACCGCGGCGATCTCTTCACCGCGGATGCGCAGCAACTCTTGCGTATGCAGGCCGCTGACATAAATATCATCGGCAGTGGCGGTGACACTGTTGAGATGCAAGGACTGGCGAGGCGCGGGGCCGTGTGCCGACTGCGGATCGAAGCTGTTCGCGACCGCCATGCCGTGTTGATAGCTCAGCTGCAAGCCACGTGTGAAACTCCGTGCCCGCAGATCGAAGGTGAGAATGCTGTCGAAGCCCGTCGAGGTGACGAACAGCAGGTCAGCGGCGACTGCGATCTCATGACAATGACGCAGATAGCGGCAGGTATAGGTGTGGGTCCAACCAAACTCCCGATCCAAGAACAGGATTTCGGCATTGGCGGCGACGATGACGTGGTCGCCGTAGAATGCGATGCCACGCAAGCCGCGATCGCCGCCGCGGCCGCTCACGTCGATGTCCGTGCTGTTCCAGTCAAGTTTCTGTTCGACCTTGCCCAGAGCCATGTCGATCAAGAAC
>NZ_JAEUPY010000738.1 GCF_016790065.1 Steroidobacter sp. | reverse complement strand
CAACCAACGCGTGCCGGGAATGCGAGCGACATCTTCGGGTCGCTCGGCGCCGCAGATGAAATGAAAATTGGCTGTGGGCTCGCAAGCGCCAGCGACCGGATCGCTCGCTGCCGGCAACGATCCGGCAGCGGGCAGTAACCACAAGGCCGCCAGCCGGCGTGGGACCAATTTTTACAGCGAGAACGGCAACCCGAGGTAGTACGAACGCCCCACGGCATCGAACACACTGGTGTCCGTGCTGGTCTGCGAACTGGACACGAACACCGAGTCCTCGTCGGTCAAGTTGGTGATGCCGGCCCGCACCTGCCATCGATCGTTGATGTCGAAGGTGCCGACCAGATCGTACAAGTGATACGCCGGTACACCGCGCCCCGGATTCGCTGGCGTGGTCACGGCAGTCACATCCTTCATCGCATCCTGATAACGCCAGCGGAACGTCACAGTGGCGCCACCGATGCCGTAGCCGAGGGAGGTCAGCGCTTTGTACTCCGGATAAGACGCACCGATGGTGTTGGTGCCGCCATAGTCCTGGAAGCGTGAGTTCGGCAACGTTTGCACCGAGAAGCCCTTGGAATAGCCCACGCCGGTGGCGAAGAACAGGCGGCCTCGACCAAAACCGATCTCGTTCAAATCGGCGCTCCAGGCCAATTGCACGTCGATACCGCTGGTCTCCAGTCCGCCCAAATTCAAGTACGGCGTCCGGATCACTTGTAACAAGCCGTTGGAATCTCGGGTCAACAGCGAGCAGAACGAGTTGTTGACGTCATAGGAAGGATTGGAACCGTCCAGGTTGTAGCACTTGCTGAGCGCCGTCAGACCCGGAACGATGGAAATCACGTCCTCGATACTGATGTTGTAATAGTCCACCGACACTGTGACATCGCTGAACCACGGCGACTGCGAGCGCGGTTGCCAGGAGAAGCCGAAGTTGTAGGTATCGGCAGTCTCCGGATCCAGACCGCGATTGCCGCGAGTCAAGCCAGCGGTAGCGGTGGTCGGGAACGTGTAGTTATCGATCACGGCGAGCGGGATCCCTTGCGCGATACACAGCGCTCGAACGCTGGCGCCACCCGCACCGGTACGCGCCGTCGAGCGAACGTCGCAAGGGTCGCCGATGGAAGCCGGCGGCGTGCCGAACGCAATTTGCGATCCGCTATCGGCAGCAAACAACTCGCCGATGTTCGGCGCACGCACCGCGCGTTGATAGCCGCCACGCACCAGCAGCCCGGGTACTGGAGTCCATTTGATGTCGCCCTCGTAGCTGTCGACGCTGCCGCTGGTGGAATAGTCGGAACGACGAAACGCTGCGCCGACATTCAACCGCTCGATCAACGGCAGTTCCCGCAGAATCGGCACGTCGATCTGGGTCGCGTACTCGGTAACATCGTACTTGCCCTGCGACGGCAGCGAGGCAATCACCGCCTCGATGTTCTGCGACGCCAGCTGCGAGTCCGGGCTGTACTTATAGGTGTTCTTTCGATGCGAGCCCAACACGGCGAATTTCACCTCACCCGCCGGCAGACTGAATAGATCGCCTTGGACGACGCCCTGGAAATTGGATTGAGTCAACACTTCGGTGCTTTTCGCCGTCGTGGTCATGTACGCACGGCATTGCGCCGAGATGTTCCTGCTGTTGACCAGACCGAACGGATTGAAACCGCCAGCACAGATGGACGCACCGCCATCGGCCGCGTTCAGCAAGTTCTGCACCTGGCTTTTCAACACCGCGTTGTAGTTGGACTGCAGATGATTGGTGTCGTCGTAGGAGCCGTACAAATCCCAGGTCCAGTTCTTGAACGGCAGCGAGCCCTTCAAGCCGACCAGGTACTGCGAGGTATCGTAATGCTCATCCCAAGACTTCGCCGGCAAGCCCACGTAACGACCATTCCATGTGAAGCGTGCGTTCGGGTCGGTGCGCGACGCCAACAACGTACGCAAGTCGGCTGGAATGAACGGATTGGTGATCGGAATGCTGGTGAGCGTACCGAACTGAGTCAGGCTGCCGCCGCTGCTGGTGTGGACTTCGGAGTTCACATGCATGAACTGGCCGTACATGGTCACACTGTCGTTGAACTCATAGTCGAACTTGCTGAAGACCGACGTGCGATCCAACGGATTCTGGATCACCGTCTGCGGTCCCACCGGCATGCGCACGTTATTGGCGATCAACGCATAGCCATCGCTGGTCGGGCCACGATAATTTCTGGCACCGGTTTGTGAGAACAACGTGCCGTCGTCGTTGAATCCCAAGTTGAGCGTATTGCCCACAGTGGCGGTCACACCGTAGCTGGCGAACAGCGAATTGACGGCGGCCTGGCTGGGCAAGTTGGTCGCGGCCGGCACGAAAGTGCCTTGGCCGATGAACGATGACGGCGTCACCAGATTGAAAAAGTCACGCTTGTTGCCGTTCAGACCTTGCCGTGTCGCATAACCCACCGACAACAATGCCTGACCGCGATTGTCGGCGAACGAAGTGCCGAACGCGGCCGACGAAGTGATCTGCTGGTAATCGCTGCGTTCCGAGTTGCCGTATTGAAGATTGGTGCGGATACCTTCGAAGTGCCCGAGCGTGATGAAGTTGACGACGCCCGACATGGCGTCGGAACCGTACACAGCCGACGCGCCGCCAGTGATGGTTTGCACGCTGGCGAGAATCGCATCAGGAATCAGATTGATGTCGACGTTGCCCGAGATATCGGCCAGCGGCAGTCGTCTGCCGTCGAGCAACACCAGATTACGATTCGATCCCAAGCCACGCAGATTCACCGTCGCATGACCGCCCGTGCCCTGACCACCGTTGCCGGCAGTGCCGGCCGGCGAAAATTGAGGCAACTGATTCAGCGACGCTTCGATGGTGACCGCGCCGGTCTGTTTCAAATCCTCGGCGGTCGCGATCACGATCGGACTGGGCGCGACATGATTCGGATCGGAAATCAGGGTGCCGGTGACGACGACCTCTTCGAGGCCGGCCTCAGCCTGGGTCTGAGCGTGCGCGGTATTCACCAAGGTCGCGCTGGCGACCAGACCGAACAGCATGGGAATCGGACCATGGCCGCGCCGGGCGGCATGCCATTGTGTGTACTTCATTGTTCATCCCCCCAAACTCAACGTGCTTACGCCTCGCACCTACGGTGCTCGGATCTTTTTGAACCTCTCCTACTCGGCGGCGGCGAGCGCTGCCGGCCGCCGCGCCAACGAATCGAAATGCCGGGCCATGCGTAGTGCATCCGGTACGATGCCGGTGAACAAACGGAAGGCGCCGACGGCTTGATAGATCGCCATGCCGCCGCCATCCAGCGTGCGGCAGCCGATGCTGCGTGCGGTTTTCAACAACTGCGTCTGCAGCGGGAAATAAATGATTTCGACCACCCACTGCGAAGCGCGCAGTAGCTGCGCCGGCAGTGGTAGTCCAGGGTTTTTCGCCATGCCGGTCGTGGTCGCGTGTACGAGGCCGTCGGCAGCAGCCATGGCTGCGCTCAGATCGGTCACGGCGGCAATCTCACGAGTTGGAAACAACTCGCTCAGCGATCGCACTAACGCGCCCATCTTCGCGGCATCGATGTCGAAAATATCCAAGCGCTGCGCGCCCAACTTGAGCATGGCGTAAGCCACTGCAGCGCCTGCGCCGCCGGCACCGAGCTGCACCACTCGCTGCAGCGCTGCGCCTTGCAGACCCAACTTGAAACTCTCGGCGAACCCCCACCAATCGGTGTTGTGTCCGACTCGGCGGCCTTCGGAGAACACGACCGTGTTGACGGCGCCCAGCGCCTTGGCGTCATCGCTCAACGAATCCAACATCGGCAGCACCAGTTGCTTGCACGGATGTGTGATGTTCAAGCCTGCGAGGCCACGCTCCTGCGCCGATGCCAGCAGCGACGACAGTGCCGCTGCGCCGCCGTCGATACGATCCAAATCGAACAGCTCATAGCGATAGTCGAGCCCCTGCGCCGCACCCTCTTCCATGTGCAACGCCGGCGTCAACGACTGTTGAATGCCCGAGCCGATCAAGCCGGCCAGCACACGCCGGGAGCCTGCGATGGGACTGGCGGAGCTCACTCCCGTTTTCCTCCGCTCACCGCATCGATGAAGGCAAACGTCTTGGACAAGGCTTGCAAGCTAGCTTGGCGCGTCGCTTCCGGCGTGCTGCCGATGAAGCTGTGATCGACCGCAGGAATCACGATCAACTCAGACGGCACACCTTTCGCTCGCAACGCTGCGTCGAAAGCACGGGACTGATTGGCAGGCACGACCTTGTCGGTCTCACCATGGATCAGCAATGTCGGCGGATCTTTGCTATCCAACTGCGCGATAGGACTGGCGAGCGCCACCTTGTCCGCGCACTGCGTGCTGCTGCAGCCGAGATATCTGTTTCCTGGCGAGTTGGCGCCTGAGTTCAGCTCTGGGATGGTGCTGAAATCGAACACGCCGTACCAGGCGACCAAGCCTTGTACGCAATCCGATTGAGCTGCGACGGTCTTGTCAGCGATCTCAGGCGCAAGAGCCTCGACACCGCATGAAGTCGCCGCGAGTGCCGCCAGCTGTCCGCCCGCTGAGCCGCCCCACACGATGGTTTTGCTGGTGTCGATGGAATATTTTTTGGCGCTGGCACGCAGCCATTTGATCGCGGTCTTTACGTCCTGGATTGCCGCTGGGAATTTCGCCTCGCTGCTGAGCCGATATTCGATGGAAGCGACCACATAACCCTTGCGAGCCAGCGACGCGAGCACGCTCGGCCAATTCGAGAAAGCGCCAGCATGTCTGGTGTGGCCGCTTTGCCAACCGCCGCCGTGAATATAAATAACCAGCGGGCGCGGGGTGTTGGACGCAACTTGCCGATAGATATCCAAGCGCAGCGGCCGAAAGCCCTGCAACGTGCTGAAAACCACATCGGGATAACTTTCCACATCGGTGCCAAACGACACCTTGGCGCTGGGATAGTGGTCGTCAAGCACCGGCGCAGCAGCGATGTCCGCCACGACTTCGGCTCGAACCTGCGTTGTTACTAAGTTGAGTAGCGCCGCCAGTACGGCCGCGCCCAACTGCCTACCAAGTTTCATATCGCCCCTGATCGAGTCATGCAGTAACGAGCCACATCAAGCCGCGCCGTCGAGCCTTGGCAATGCGCCTAGCGATCGAACGGCCGCGGTTCGGCCGTGATCAATGTTCTGTACTAGTTCGTACATACTGCCTCGGCCGCAAGCCGATGGCAAGCGGTCAAACATAAGCGGCGGATTCAGCCCTGCGGATCGGCGCGATAGCGCGACTGCGCGGCGATGCGAACGGCGGCGTTACTTTCGCCGTAGGCGCGATAACGCCGCCGCTGCACGATCTCGAAGAAAAATCTCTTAGCGAAAGCCCGAGTAAACAATTGGAAATACTCGCCCTGCCCGTCGCGCTCATAAAGAATGCTGCCGGCAGCGAGCCGCTCGATCAGCGATCCATCCAGATCGTAACGAGCCTGCAGATCTTCGTAATAATTCGCCGGAATGGGCAGCGTCTGCGCCCCACTCTCTTCCAGCAACCGCGCAGTGACGAAAATATCCTCCGACTGCAGCGCTATGTGTTGCACACCCGCTCCCATGAACCCATGCAGGAAGCGCGACGACAAGGTCTGCGCCGTGGACGAGCTGTTCAGCACGATCCGAAAACTGCGATCCGACGACTCCACCGCCTGGCTGTACACCAAGCCGAACGGATCGTCGATTTCCACTTGAGCCGTCTTGGAAACGGCAAACAACGACAAGTAGTACAGCAGCCAAGACAGCATGGCTTCGTACTCCATGGCCTGAGTCAAATGATCGATGCGTTGCAGACCCACCCCACCCCCACTCATCGGCGGATTGGTCGCGACGAAATCATTCTTCCAGATATGCTGCTGTTCGCCATCGCGAATGAAATACAGCAAGCTCTCCCCCACACTGCGAGCTGCCGGAATCTGCAGCTCGCCCGGCCGCACAGGCTGAGAAAAACTGTTGATCTGCAAGGCCTGCGCCCGCTCCATCGCAGCCTGCACATCCTCGACCCGCGCGCCGATGGCACACACCGAAGCGCCATGCATGTCCGCATACGCTCGAGCAAAACTCGCCGGCTCATTGTTGATCAGCAGATTGATGCCGTTCTGGCTCCAGCGACTCACCCGCTTGGAGCGATGCTGTCCGGTGCGCGTGAAGCCCAATGTCTGGAACATCTGCCCCAGCGGCTCGACCTCGTTGTCGTTGGCGGCGAACTCGATGAACTCGATGCCATGACATTGCACACGCGGCGGCCGCCCCGAACCCTTCGCAAGTAACAAACGCCGCGCGACTTGATCCTCGATATAACGCAGCGAGCGCATGCCATCGACGGCTGTCGTCGCCGCTGCACTGGCGCGAAACCGGTCGTTGAATATTTCCAGCGACCAGATGCCGTCATAGCCGCGCGCCCGAAGTGCGGCCACATAGGCCTCGAGATCCAGCTCACCTTGGCCAGGCAAATAGCGGTAGTGGCGGCTCCACGAGCGGAAGTCCATCTGAATCACCGGCGCGTCCGCCAGATGCACCAGAAATATCTTGGCCGGATCGATGTCCGGCAAGCTTTCCATCGGCACGTTGCGCGCCAGCGAATGAAAGCTGCCGAGCACCAGGCCCAGCGCTGAATGATTGGTTTCTTTGACCACCGACCAGGCTTCGCGGTGATCGAAAATGTATCGACCCCACGCCAGCGCTTCGTAGCCGATGCGCATACCGCGCGCGTGAGCTCGTTCGGCGAGCTCATGAAAGTCCTCGACGATTCGCTGCCTGTCGCCCGAGGTGGCGAGCGATGCATTACTGCCGACGATCAGCAGATCGGTGCCCACCTGCTCCATCGCGTCGAAACGACGTTCGATCAGACCGAAGCTGCGCGAACGGATCGCCGCCGACATGCCTTCGAAATCGCTGACTCGCTGAAACGCCGTACAAGTCAGCCCGAGTTCACGCAGAGTTCGCCCGACATCGCGGGCCGTGCCGTCATAGGTGTGCAGATCGGTCTCGACCAGCTCGACGCCGTCGAAGCCGGCGTCGGCAATGGCCTGCAACTTGGCGTCGAGCCGGCCACTGATGGAGACCGAGGCGATGGAGGTGAACATACGGCGCTCCTCGGTACGTCTGTACCGGTTCGTACACTCTACGCGCCGAAGGCCCCGCTCGCCAACCCTGAGCGGGGCGGGATGTCAGCCCTTACGCACCTCGAGCAGGCGCTCGACGGCTTCGATAATGATTTTCTTGTGCCGCTTGCGCAGTTTGGGATCGGACAGGTCGCGGTCGAAGATGGCGCCGAAGGTGTGCCGATTGGAAACCCGGAAGAAACAAAACGCGCTGATCAACAAGTGCACGTCCACCGGATCCAGGTCGGCGCGAAACACCCCTTCCTTGCGGCCACGGTCAAGGATGCTGGCGAGCGTACGAATCACGCTCTGATTCACATCCTTGATGGAAGTGAGATTGGTCAGGTGCTTGGCTTGATGAATGTTTTCCACGCTCACCAGGCTGATGAACAGCGGATGGGTTTCGTCGTAATCGAACGTCAGCTCGATCAGCTTACGCATGGCGGCGCGCGGCTCCATGTCGAGCAGCTTGGCTTTCTCCTCGAGCGCGCGAATGTCCATGTACGCCTTCTCGAGCACGGCTTGATACAAGCCCTCCTTGCCCTTGAAGTAGTAATAGATCATGCGCTTGGAGGTGCGCGTGCGTTCGGCGATCTGATCGACGCGCGCGCCGCTCAGACCGTTGATGGCGAACTCCTCGGTGGCCACCGCGAGAATGTCCTGCACCGAGGCTTCCGGATCGCGAGTCACGACCGGCGGCTGCTCGGCACTGGCTTTTTTCTTGGTTGGCTTGCTCATGCGGACCTCGTTCATTGACACTCTGTACCATCTGGTACATAGTGAAAAAATGTACCGGTTGGTTCGTAACCGGCCTGGCCTGGCCCGCGATGCGCGGCGCCGGCCATAGATGAATAAGTTTCGTCGGGGGACGGGATGCAGAGCGCAGCCACAGTTGCGGTGAAGGCGGACACGGGCGTGGTGCGCAGCCGGGCGCGCTTCACCGTGCTGGGGCTGATCGCTGTCGGCACCATGATCAATTATCTGGATCGCGCCGTGCTGGGCGTGGCCGCGCCATCGATGACTGCGGAACTGGGACTGGATGCGGTAGTGATGGGCATCGTGTTCTCGGCGTTCTCTTGGACTTATGCCGCGGCCCAGATTCCGGGCGGCGCGTTCGTCGATCGGGTCGGCGCGCGGCTGTCGTACTTCTGGTCGGTCAGCATCTGGTCTGTTTTTACGCTGCTACAGGGCTTGGCGTCCGGCCTGATTTCCTTGCTCTCGTTTCGCTTGGGACTGGGCGTCGCCGAGGCGCCATGTTATCCCACCAACAGCCGCGTGCTAAGCACATGGTTCCCGCAACAAGAACGGGCGCGCGCCACCGGAGTTTACTCGGTGGGCCAGTACTTCGGCCTGGCCTTCTTGAGCCCCCTGCTGTTTTGGATCGTGGCCGAGCTGGGCTGGCGCTTGCTGTTCGTGATTGCGGGCATTGCCGGCATCGTTTTCGCGCTGGTGTGGCTGAAGATCTACCGGGAGCCGCACGAGCATCCGACCGTCAATCAGGCCGAACTCGCGCACATCGAAGCCGGCGGCGGGTTGGGCTACCGGGGCAGCGCCACACCTTTCAACTGGCGCAACGTCTTCGGGCTGCTCAAACATCGCCAGGTGCTGGGCGCCTCCATCGGCCAGTTCGCCGGCAATTCCACCCTGGTGTTTTTTCTGACCTGGTTCCCGACCTACCTGGCCACCGAACGCAACATGGGCTGGCTCAAGGTGGGTTTTTACGCGGTGATGCCGTTCATCGCCGCTTCCATCGGCGTGCTGGTCGGCGGCTGGGTGTCGGACATGATCA
>NZ_JAEUPY010000707.1 GCF_016790065.1 Steroidobacter sp. | reverse complement strand
GCCACGTAGCGCAACGGTCATCGCTCTGCGCGACAGCGAGTTGGGTCGGTTGTCGCGCTCTGCATTCGAGCGAGTGATGCGCCAGCATCCGGAATGGCTGCTGCGAGTGTCGCAACTTCTAGTGCAGCGACTGGAGTCCTCGCAGTCTCAATCGCACGCGCGCGCTCAGCGCTCGATGCCGAGAACCTTTGCCATTGTTCCTCACGATGGCAGCGACGGCGCCACTGTGTTCGCCGCCAAGCTAGTGACCTTCCTGAATCGAATCGGCTCTGCGGAGTTGGTTTGGAATCAGCGCGGCGCGGAGCGAACCACTGAATGGTTTCATGCGGTCGAGCGAGGCAACGAATTCGTCGTCTATGTTTGTGAATCCGCGGCCACCAGCTGGAGCAAGTTGTGCCTGCGCCAGGCCGACGTGATTCTATTGCTCGCCGATGCAGACTCGCAGCTGGCCGACTGGCCGGCGCTGCAGGGCTATCTGGATCGTAACGTCACCGGGCAGCGGCCCGAGCTGGTGTTGCTCCACAAAGGTTCGACGTCACCCGGGCTCACGCAACGCTGGCTCGATCTCAAACCGGGTTTGTCACATCACC
The DNA here is from genome assembly GCF_016790065.1 of Steroidobacter sp. Classification (GTDB taxonomy): domain Bacteria; phylum Pseudomonadota; class Gammaproteobacteria; order Steroidobacterales; family Steroidobacteraceae; genus Steroidobacter. Next base: position 2,368 of record NZ_JAEUPY010000707.1, on the reverse strand, counting down.
ATATTCGCGGCCCCGCCGATATCGGCAGACTGGCGCGCTCGCTGACGGGCACCGGACTGGGTGTCGTGTTGTCCGGTGGAGGTGCGAGAGGGTTTGCTCACATCGGTGTGTTGCGCGCGTTTCGTGAAGCGGGCATTGCCATCGATGCTATCGGCGGCACCAGTCTGGGCTCCATCGTCGCTGCAGGGTATGCATTGGAGTGGGACCACGACGAGTTGCAGGAACGCGTGCGTCGCAGTTTCGTCGCCACCAATCCGCTCAACGATTACACACTGCCGCTGGTGTCGCTGGTGTCGGGGCGCAAGGTGAGTCGCTTGTTGCACGATGAGTTCGGCGACGTTGCTATCGAAGATCTGCCGCTGCCGTACTTTTGCGTCTCCACCAATCTGAGCACGGGCCAGCTGGCTGTGCATCGCCGTGGGCTGCTGTGGCGCTGGCTGCGTGCGTCCGTTTCCATTCCTGGCGTGTTGCCGCCTGTCATCGAACATGGCGAAGTCTTCGTCGACGGCGCAGCCATCAACAATTTGCCGGTCGATGTGATGCGAGAGTCAGGCGTCGGGCGCGTCATCGGTGTCGATGTCGCTGCGGATCGCGTGTTCACTACGGACTGCGAGGATTCGGATGTGCCGCCGCTATGGCGTGCCATGCAGTGGTTCCGTGATCGCAAACAGCGCATCAACATCCTGCAGATTCTGTGGCGCTCCGGCATGGTGAACAGCACAGCGAATACCGCTTCTCGACGTGAGCTTTCGGACTTGTTACTGCAGCCGCCGTTGGAGCAGATCGATATGCTCAACTGGCAAGCGTTCGATCGCGCCATCGAAGCGGGATATCAATACGCGCAGGTCAAGCTGCGCGATTGGAAGTAGTTGGCTGAAGGCCAACGACGAGCGTTCCAGGTCCACCGTGCACGCTGAGCGTGCTGCCCACCGGCATCACGAACGAGCTTTCGATCTTCGGATGCGCGCGCTTGAGTTGTTCGAGCAGGTCGTGCGCTTCGGTCTCAGCGTTGGCGTGACCGATACCGACCCGGTACGGCTGCCCGTCGTCCATTCGGGCCGCGATGAAACGAATGAATTTCTCACGACGCTTGCGGCGACCGAACAGCGTGCCGACCGGCGCGACGCGTCCATCGGCGTGAGTGCCTAGCACCGGCGACAACCCGAGCGCGTTCGCAATGGTCCGGACTGCCGGCTTCAAACGGCCGCCGCGCACGGCGTAGTCGAGCGAGCCGATCAGCGCATAAGTGCGCGTCCACGGGATCATCTTGCGTACGGCCGCGACGATGCGCTCCGCACCGAAGCCTTGTGCCGCCAGTTCAGCCGCATAGATCGCGAGCAATCCTTGACCAATGGATGCGTTAGCCGAGTCGATGACGTCAATCGTGCTCTCGCTCTGCACGCGATCCGCCGCCGACCGGGCGCAGTTATACGTGCCGCTGACTTTGCCAGTGACGTTGATGGCAACGACGCTGTCGAAGTGCGAGGTCAGGAATTCGAACTGACGCCGAAAGTCTCCCGCCGGTGGCTGCGACGTGGTGGGATGCTTGGGATTGCGCACTAGCTCGGCGACAAACTCTTCTGGCGACAAGCCTACCTTGTCGAGATAACTGCTTTCGCCGAAATGAACTCGTAATGGCACGACGTGAATGCCGAGTCGATCCAGCAGGTCGTCGGGAATATCGGCGACCGAATCGGTGAGGATGGCCACTCGGCGCAGTCGATCATGTGCCGCTTGTTGCTGGCGCTGCATGTCGTCGGCCTTCTGGCCCGTGACTTCGCCGAACTGAGCCGCGACCCGAAATACGTCGGCAGGATCGTTGACGTGAATATGAACTTTAGACTTGCGCGTCGTTCCTGCCAGCACCAATGACGAACCGAGCGACGCGAGTTGCTCGCGCAATTTACGTCGATCGATGTTGGCGCTGGTAATGGTGCATTCGGTGCAGAAGCGATGTGACAGGTCGTGAGCTTCGCCGGCGATTGCCTCGTGCTCGGTCGTAGCGATGGCGACCTCGGTGGGCTCTGCATCCACATCGTGATGCAAATGTTCTGTCATGCCTTCGAGTAGGTCGACGAAGCCTTGCGCGCCGGCATCTACGACGCGGGCTGCCCGTAACTCTTCTAACTGCTCCGCCGTGTGCTGTAAGGACGCGCGAGCTTTGCCGAGTGCTTGAGAAAACAGGCTGAGAAAGTCGTGCAGGCCAGTCGCAGCGAGACGAGCGGTCTCGGCTGCGAAATCAGTAATCACCGTCAGCACCGTGCCTTCGCGCGGCTCTGAAAGACTGTCGCGAGCGTAGATTGCGCCAGCCGTCACTGCTTTCGCGAATTGCAATGTCGAGAGCGCTGCATGCGATGCGGCGCTGTCG
>NZ_JAEUPY010000627.1 GCF_016790065.1 Steroidobacter sp. | reverse complement strand
TGCGACCGCAGCCACGTCGCGCGCATCGACCCAGCTCCAAGGATTGGAGCGGAACGGGCCGGCGATCAAGCCTTGCTGGGCAATGGTCGGAGCGAACTCGAACAACAATTGCAGCATGTAAGCCGGCCGCAAGCGGGTCAGGGCGACCTCGGGGCAAGCAGCCACGCCGCTTTCGGCCTGGCCGAGCCAGCGAAGCATCCGGGCACAACACATCTGCGGATTGGCGCCGACGCCGGACAGCTGCACCAGGCGTTTGACCCCGGCCGCCTTGGCGGCATTGGCAATCTTCAGATGGGCTTCAGCGATATGGGGCGAATAACCGGACGCCAGGAACGCCGCCTCGACACCCTCGAAGGCGCGTTGCAGACTGGTCGGGTCGTCGGGATCGGCCCGGAACGCCTCGATATTCGGCGCCTTGATGGGCAGATCGGCCGATTCCTGCAGTAAAGCACGGACAGCCACGGGTTGATTCGCCAGCTCGGCAAGCACCGCTCGGCTTACGTGCCCCGTTACGTCCGTCACCAAAAACATCGTTCAATCCCCCGGTAGCAGGTCTTGATCAAGGGTTGCGAAATTGGGCGATACATTAAGCAAGCTTCGGATTGCGGTAAACCACCGCGGCAGCAAAAACTTCGTGCGTTACGGTCATCAATGGACGGCCTACAATGCAACCACGTCAAGGTTCCGTGACTGCAGGGAAAGAATTCTTTGAATGAATAATTTCAGTGACATCGTAGCCTTCGTGCGTGTCGTTGAAGCCCACAGCTTCGTCGCTGCCGCTCAGACATTAGGTATGTCCCCGTCGGCGATTAGCAAGGCGGTGAGCCGCTTAGAGGAACGCCTAGGGGCGCGCCTACTCAATCGGACCACCCGTTCGCTGAGTTTGACCGACTTGGGCACCGGCTTCTATGAGCGTTGTCGTGAAGCGCTCGGCCAGCTCGACCAAGCGGAAAACGAGGTGTCGGAGTCCCGCGGCGTGCCGCGGGGCAAGTTGCGGGTGGATGTGCCCATTTCCCTGGGCCGCAAAATCATCGTGCCGGCCCTGCCGCGATTCATTGAACAGAATCCCGAGCTGACCGTGCAGATGAGTATGAACGACCGCGTCATCGATCTGGTGCAAGAGGGCATCGACGCGGCTCTGCGCGTCGGCAACCTGAGCGACTCGAGCCTGATCGCGCGCCGTGTCGGTCAGCTGCGGGGCGTGACTTGCGCCTCGCCCGAGTACATCGAACGCATGGGCGGCGCGCCGAAGAGTCCGGACGAGCTCAAGCCCGAGCAATGCATCGCCATGTTCCGCCCGGGCAGTAATCAGATTCGTGACTGGATGTTCCGCAAGGACGGCGTCGATCTCACCATCGTGCCGGCGGCGCCGCTGTCATTCAGCGATCCCGAATCGGCCGTGGCCGCCGCCATCAGCGGCGCCGGCTTCGTGCGCACGTTGGACTTCACCGCCGAAGCCCAGATCGCCTCGGGATTGTTACAGCCGGTGTTGGAAGATTGGAACGAAGGCGCGTGGTGGCCGGTGTCGGTCGTGTATCCCCAGCATCGTCAGCCGACCGCGAAAATTCGCGCCTTCATCGAATTCGTCAGCGGCCTGTTCCCTCAGGTGAACTCGGATCGAGCGCCGTCGCTGGGGGCGGACTCGGCTGGGTCTCGCCCGATTCGGATGGTGGCTGCCGCCCCGCCTTGAGCGCTCGCGCCCGATCCCAGCTCCATTTCAGCAGCAGGAAATTCAGCGCGCACGGCAGGATCAGAATCAACGAGGCAATCACTAGAAAAATAGCCTCCTTGGCGCCGAGCGTGAATGCCGTGTACAAGCCCACGCCGCCGGCAGCGACCAGCACCGCGTTAAAGAACATTCCGAGCCCGGCCAGCGCCCGATTCGGCGCAGATTTGAATGCGATCAAGGCCGTCGCAAACGGCAGCAACGGCATCAGCACACCGAAGCCGGCAGTGCCAGGAGCTTTGACCAGCGTCACCACGAAAGACAGGCCGAACAGGGCCAGGAAAATCCAGTTCAATACCGTCGCTGTTTTTTTCATGCGTCGCTCGCGGTTATTGTTTCGGCCCGAAATCATACTTGCCGCCCCGTTCCAGCGCGCGTCTATAGGCGGGGCGCGCGTGAATCTTCTGCAGGAACGTATAGAGCCTGGGCCGGCTTTGATCCAGCCCGCCGCGCACGGCAGCGGCTTCCAAGGGAAAGCTGAGTTGAATGTCGGCGGCGCTGAACTCATTACCGACGAACCATTCGCTGCGAGCCAGTTCACTTTCCAGATAATCCAGATGCAGATTGATCTGGGGCGTAATGAAGGATTGCTTCACCTGTCGCGCAATGGCCTTGGCCACCGGCTTGATAAAAAACGGCAGCGGACCGTTCTCGACTCGATCGAACACCAGCTTCAATAACAACGGCGGCATGGCCGAGCCTTCGGCGTAGTGCAACCAATAGGTGTAGCGCAGTCGCTCATCGGAGCCAGGGGCAGGCGCCAATTTGCCGCCGCCGTGGCGATCCACGAGGTATTCGGTGATCGCGCCGGATTCCGCAATGGTGCGTCCGTCATCGGTAATCACTGGCGATTTACCCAATGGGTGCACTCGTTTCAGCTCCGGCGGCGCCAGCATGGTCTTGGCATCGCGCTGATAGCGCTGGATTTCGTAAGGAATCTCCAGCTCTTCCAATAACCACAGCACGCGCTGTGAGCGCGAGTTATTCAGGTGATGAACCACAATCATTGCCAGCTCCCTGTCACGCAATTGTCACGGCGTAGTCATTGTCGCAAGTTGTGGGTCGATTGACTCGGGCATATGGATATAACCATGTCATTAGTTGGCTAATTCGTCGGTAGTGAGTGGGTCATTCCTGATCCGACTTCATCAATGTCGTGCGCTCAACCCGATTTCTCCACTTGCGTGGCGCGCCTACAGTTGCGCCCCAGTGAGGCAGTGCCACTGCCACCCGTCTTCGTCTTAAAAGGTTTGAGGGAGTTACTAATGAGAAGCGCAACTCAGGATCGCCAGGCCGGTCGCATCGTGACCGTCGTGTTGCCAGCACTCGCCGCCGCCGTGCTCACGCTGCTGCTGCAAGGTTGCACCAGCAAAGCGGACACGCAGGCCGCCGCGCCGCTGCCGCAGGTTTCCATCGCCGCTGCGCTCGAGCGCAACGTGCAGGAGTGGGATGAATTCACTGGCCGCCTGGAAGCGGTGGAATCGGTAGAAGTTCGCCCGCGCGTCACCGGCTATATCGACAGCGTGAATTTCGCTGAAGGCAGCGTGGTAAAGAAAGGCGATCTGTTGTTCGTCATCGATCAGCGCCCGTATCGCGCCGAGTTGGCGAAGGCGGAAGCTGAGCTGGCCCGCGCCGTTGCCCGCGCGGAATTAAGCACTACCGACGTCACTCGCAGCGAGAAGTTGCTCGGCGTGAAGGCCGTATCGCGCGAAGAGTATGACCAGCGCATCAACGCCCAGCGCGAAGCGCTTGCAAACGTCGAAGCCGCCCGCGCTGCTGTGACGACCACGAAGTTGAATCTCGAATTCACTCGCGTCACTGCACCGATCTCCGGTCGAGTCAGCCGAGCAGTAGTGACCGCCGGCAACTTGGTCACTGGCGGTTCGACTCAGGCCACGTTGTTGACGACGGTGGTGTCCATCGATCCGATCTACGTGACCTTCGAAGGCGACGAGCAGGTGTATCTGAAGTACACGGAACTGGCGCGTCGTGGCGATCGACCGAGTTCACGCGATGCTGCCAACCCGGTGTTGATGGCGTTGGCGAACGAACAAGGCTTCCCGCACAAGGGTGCCATGACGTTCGTCGATAACCAGGTCGATTCACGCACCGGCACGATTCGCGCCCGCGCGTCGTTCGACAACAAGGACGGTTATCTGACGCCGGGCTTGTTCGCCCGAGTGAAACTGCTGGGTCACAACTCGCATCCGGCAGTGCTGGTCGACGATCGCGCAGTCGGCACGGACCAGAGCCAGAAGTTCGTTTACGTGGTCGATAGCGACAACAAAGTCGCCTATCGCAGCGTCAAGGTCGGCCGGCTCACCGATGGTCTGCGCATCGTGCAGGAAGGCTTGGAGCCGGGCGAGAACGTGATCGTGAACGGTCTGCAGCGCGTGCACCCGGGTGTGGTCGTCGCTCCTGAAAAGGTGGCGATGGATGCGCGCCTGAACGAAGACGCGATGTTGGCCTCGGCCGCCACCAAGCTGTAACAGCCAGGCGCCCGCACTGTAAGCGGGCGCCTCTCACCGAAGTCAATTGCTTTAGATCTGTCCGCTGCGGCCTGGCGCCGCGGCCTTGGGGACGCTTTCGCCCCCGTTTTGTGGGGAGTGACTTATGAAATTCGCTCGATTCTTTATCGACCGGCCGATCTTCGCCGCAGTGCTGTCGATCATCATCTTCCTGGTCGGCGCCATCGCGATGTGGCAGCTGCCCATCAGCCAGTATCCGGAAGTCGTGCCACCTACCGTTGTGGTGAGCGCGCAGTATCCGGGTGCCAATCCTAAAGTGATTGCGGAAACCGTTGCCGCGCCGTTGGAACAGGAAATCAACGGCGTCGAGAACATGCTCTACATGTCCTCGCAGGCCATGAGCGACGGCCAGATGACGTTGACCGTGACGTTCCGTCTCGGCACCGACGTCGACACCGCGCAAGTGCAGGTACAGAACCGCGTCGCGCAGGCGTTGCCACGCTTGCCTGAAGACGTGCGACGCGTTGGCGTCACCACTTTGAAGGCGTCGCCCGACCTGTTGATGGTCGTGCATCTCACATCGCCCGAAGGCCGTTACGACACGGTGTACTTGCGTAACTACGCAACGCTGCAGGTTCGTGACGTGCTCTCGCGTCTGCCCGGCATGGGCGAAGTGCGCTTGTTCGGTTCGGGTGATTACTCGATGCGCGTGTGGCTGGATCCGGAGCGCATCGCGAGCCGCGGACTAACGGCAACTGATGTCGTGAATGCGATTCGCGAACAGAACGTGCAAGTTGCCGCCGGCGTCATCGGCGCCGATCCGGCGCCCGCCAATGTCGACTATCAATTGAACGTCACCACTTCCGGACGCCTGGTTACCGAAGAACAATTCGGCGACATCATCATCAAGACGCTGGCCGACGGTTCCATCACCACGCTGAAGGACGTGGCTCGCATCGAACTTGGCGCCGGCCAGTATTCGCTGCGCAGCTTGCTGAACAACAACTCGGCATTGGCGATTCCGGTGTTTCAGGCGCCGGGTGCCAACGCATTGGAACTGTCGGACGCCGTCCGCGAGACCATGCACGAGCTGAGCAAAAACTTCCCCGAAGGCGTGAAGTACGAAATCGTCTATGACCCGACCATTTTCGTGCGTGACTCCATCAAGGCCGTGATTCACACCTTGTTGGAAGCGCTGGCACTGGTGGTGATCGTGGTCATCGTGTTCCTGCAGACCTGGCGCGCCTCGGTCATTCCGTTGCTGGCCGTGCCTGTGTCCATCATCGGCACGTTCGCGCTGATGCTGGCGTTCGGTTTCTCCATCAATGCGCTGTCGTTGTTCGGCCTGGTGCTGGCCATCGGTATCGTGGTGGACGACGCCATCGTGGTGGTCGAAAACGTAGAACGAAACATCGAGAACGGCTTGTCGCCGCGTGAAGCGACGTACAAGGCCATGGAAGAAGTCAGTGGCCCCATCATTGCCATCGCACTGGTGCTGGTCGCGGTATTCGTGCCGATCGCGTTCATCACCGGTCTGACCGGCGAGTTCTACAAGCAGTTCGCGTTGACCATTGCCATCTCGACGGTGATCTCGGCGATCAACTCGCTGACCCTGAGCCCGGCGCTGGCCTCGATTCTGCTGAAGCCGCACGGCGCCAAGCCGGACGCGTTGACTCGTGGCATGGACAAGGTGTTTGGCCGATTCTTCCGCGCCTTCAACAACTTCTTCCATCGCTCGGGCGACAAATACGTCGGCGGCGTGCGTGGAGTGTTGGCGCACAAGGGCGCGACCATGGGCGTGTTTGCGCTGCTGCTGGTCGCGACCTGGGGCGTGTTCCAAGTCACGCCGAAAGGATTCATTCCGGTGCAGGACAAGCAGTATCTGATCACGCTGATTCAACTGCCGAACGCGGCCTCGTTGAATCGCACCGAAGACATCGTGCGTGAAGTGGCCGATGTCGGCCTGAAAATTCCTGGTGTTCGCGATGCCGTGCAGTTCCCCGGCTTGTCGGTGGCTGGGTTCACCAACAGCCCGAACGCGGCCATCGTGTTCTTCGGCCTGGACGACTTCGACAAGCGGACGACCGCCGAGCTGTCGGGATTTGCCATCGCCAACCAGCTCAACGGCGCCATGGGCTCGATCAAGGAAGCACAGATCGTGACGTTCCCGCCGCCGCCAGTGAACGGCCTCGGCGCGCTCGGCGGCTTCAAGCTGCAGTTGGAAGATCGCGCCGACCTGGGGTACGACGAGTTGTACAAGGCGACGCAGGCCGTGTTGGCCAAAGCGCGGCAAGCGCCTGAGCTGACCGGTGTGTTTTCCAACTACGAAGTGAACGTGCCGCAGATCCTCGCCGACGTGAATCGCGTCAAGGCGAAGGAACACGGCGTGCCGCTCAACAACGTGTTCGAGACGCTGCAGATCTATCTGGCCTCGCAGTACGTGAACGACTTCAATCGTTTCGGCCGTACTTACAAGGTGATCGCGCAGGCGGACTACGACTA
>NZ_JAEUPY010000613.1 GCF_016790065.1 Steroidobacter sp. | reverse complement strand
TAGAAGCTCGAATTACCACTCACATGCTTTTCCTTACGGGTCGGGTTAGGAGTATGGGTCTAATGATTACGAAATCTCCGGGCATAGTCCGCAAGCTCGCGGAAATGTCCTCGAGGGCCAGCGTCAAGGCACTCGTATTGTCTACTTTTGCCTTCGCTGCCGTCGCGGTCTCCGGGCCCGCTGCGGCCGAACGCATCGTTCGTTCGCTGCCACACAGTGAGAACTTCGATACCAACGCGTATGCGTCGGATGCAATCTGGTTGACTGGCGGAGCACGCCAGACATGGATGCCTTCGGCCGGTTGGCGCGGTGGCGCGGCTAAATTCTTCCCTCCGACCGTAGCCCAGAACTACTCGGGCCTGGGTCAATTCATTCTCAGCCTGTCTACGGTACCCGAACAGCTCAACGTGCGCTGGCTCATGTACCACGGCACCACCTGGCGTGAATACGCGCAGGGCGAGAAGCTCATCATCCTGAATCGTAACGGCAACCGCGGCCGTCCGATGATCATCTTGCGCGAGTCTTCCTCGGGCGGCCAGACGTGGGAAACCATGGGCGCCTGCGACGGCACGGTGTGCCGTTACGAGGGTGGCGATTATTGGCCGGACGGCACCGATCGCTTGAAGATCGGCAATCCGCCGGTGGCCCGCGAAGCGGAGTGGATTTCGGTGGAGTTCGAAGCCAACACCCGCACCGGCATGATCCGCTTGTACGTGGACACGCAGGACGGCGCGCTGAGCGGCCTATACATCGAGCGTCCCATGGATGACACCGGCACCGGCGGTACCTGGGCGTACATCGACGTGATCGGCGGCTTCTTCAACAACGCCTCGACCGCCGATGAGAACAACTACGTCATGTTCGACGAGTTGGTGATCGACTCCAAGAAGATCGGCCCGCCGGCCGGCTTCGGTTCCAGCACTCGTCCCCAGCCGCCGACCAACGTCAGCGTGCAGTAACTCCTCGTGGAAAGCGTGACCGGCCGGTCCGGTCACGCTCTCTCCCATTGCGCACATCAGATTCGAGAGGCTTCCATGAATAAACTCAGCTTGCTCAGTGTGGCCGCGTTGTCGCTGGCCGGCATGCTGCATACGGCTTCGGCCGCGACCGGGCTACCGTTCCGTAGCGATTTCGAGAACGGCAATTTCAGCGAATGGAATGGCGGTCTGGACGCCTCCATGACGGTCACCACCGAGAAGGCCTCGAGCGGCCGCTATTCGACCAAGGCCGTGATGACTCGCGGTACGGCGACCGACAACTACAAGGATTTGGTGTTCGGCGACCACACGCGCATCGGCGGCACGGCGGTGGCGGCCACCGGTTTGTGGATCCGCTTCGACAGCATGTTCGACACCGGCTTCCAGTTCGGTACCGGGCAAAGCTTACACAAGGTGTTCATCGTCAATTTCGAAGACGAGAACGGCCGGCGTCGTTACCAGATCCTGCTCAACGTCGAGAACTCCAACCGGCAGTATTTCGTCGAGCATTTGAAATGGAATGCGGATCGCAGCTTCGGCGGCAGCATCCAAGGCCTTGGCGGCCAGCACCTCGGCACACCGGCAGCGGTGCGTTTCGGGCAATGGGATCGCATCAAGCTGTTCATCAAGCCCAACACGCCGGGCCAGTCGAACGGCATCGTGCGCCTGTGGGTCAACAACGAGCTGAAGCTGGAAAAGACGGCGGTGGCCGTGCGTGAAGGCACCAGCTACAACCCGAACAAGGTGATCATGTCCAACTACGTGATGGACACCACGACCAGCGGCACGCAGCGTTGGGACAACTTCTACGTCGGCGAGACCGATCCGGATGCCGGCGCCGTGCGCCCGAATCCTCCGGTGCTCGACTCGGTGCAGTAACGAGTGATGGACTCGGGTCTATCCCGGCGCCGCCGTGCGGCGCTGGGGTAGACGAATCCGTCGAGCGAGTTTGATGGCGGGTCCCTCGATCAAGAGGTACATGATCCACGAGCCGAGCACGCTCACGCCAACGCCCACGAAGAACGCCAGATAAGCCGTCAGCGTCGTGTAGTGCGCCCCTAGCACCTCACGAACCACCACCGTCGCGCGCCAGCCGATCGCTACGTGCAGCAGGTACAGGCTGTACGAAATGCGGCCGAGGAACTGCACCGTCGGGCCGATCAGCAACGAATTCCACCAGCTGAAGCGCAGGCTCGCCAGGATGGCGATGCTGGTCGCCACCGTGAACAACGTCGACGTAGTTCGATACGCGTCGTAGCCGAAGATCACGCCACCGAATCCGCACAGCGCCAGCGCTGCAACCACTGGCACCCAGCTACACAGGTTGCGGTAGTACAGATACGTGATCACGCCCAGGCTGAACTGGAACCAGCGATCCACGAACAGCGCTTGATGCGGCGTCGGTAGCAGGCCCAGATAGATCGACAGCGACCAGCAGAAGCTCAATCCCAGGGCGACCGAGCCAAGCGTTCGGGTGGCGCTTTGACTCGCGCCGGCCTCGCGCAGCTTGGTGAGTAACACCAACGACAACACGAACACCAAGTAGAACTGAACCTCGTAACACAGCGTCCAGAACACCGGCAGGATGTGCTTTTCGCCCACGAACGATTGCACATAGAAGGCGTTCGCGACGATCTGCGGGAACGATGGCAAATCGCGCACGAACTGCGCGGCGACCATGCCGCTGAGCCACAGCAGGCAGACCTCCATCGCGATCACCGACCAGTAAGGCAGATCGAGTCGGACAAAGCGGCGACCGACGAAGCGGCCGAGATAGCCGAAGGAGTACGCGCCGGCCGAGACGCTGTGCGCGATTACGAAGCCGCTGAGCACGAAAAAGATCTGCACGCCGTAGCGGCCGAAGTCGGCGATATCGATGACGCCGGGGCCGAGGATGCCGGGATGTTTGTCCTCGGCTGCGTCGGCCAGGTGGCCGATCACCACCATGATGGAGGCGATGCCGCGCAGGCCGTCGATGTACTCGAAGCGACCGCTGGCAGCGGAAGCGACGCCGGAAACTGGGGTGGCGGCCGCGGCTTGCGCGACGCCGGCGTTGTCTGTCGCCGTTGCACTCATTTGGCGGTCCCCTTCAACAAATCCACGATGGGCGCGGCGGCGCTGGCCCAGGAGCTGCGCAAGGCCAGGTCGTGAGCGGCCAGGCACAGCGCACGATAGTCCTCAGCCGAGATGCGCACCCCGTCGAGAATGGCGCGTGACAGTTCTGCCGGCGTTTCCGCCAGCCAACCATGCCGCCCGGAAACGAATTCGATGCCGGCGACGGCTTCGCGAGTCGCGACGATGGGCAAGCCCACGGCCAACGATTCCAGGATTTTGTTCTTGATGCCAGCGCCCATGAACATGGGACACACCGACAGCACCGAGCTGCGCAAAAACGGTTCGATGGCAGGCACGTCGCCATCCAGATGCACGCCGGCCGTCTTGCTGGCCAACGCCTGCAAACCCTTGGTGGGATGACGACCGACGATGCGCAATTCCAGATCGGGCCGGTCACGCTGTACCGGCGGCCAGATGCTTTCCAGCAGACGCTGAGCGGCGTCCAGGTTGGGCGCAAAGTTCAACGTGCCGAAAAAGATCAGTTGGCGGGACGCATGTCGCTGCGGAATCTCGGCTTCGAGCTGGTCGCGCTCGAGCGAACGCACGCCATTGGGAACGCAGCTGACACTGAAGCCGGGCAGGGCGTTACGAACTTCGTCGCAATCGCGCTCGGTGATGGCCACGATCTTCAGTCCCTTGGGCACCAGTCGCTGTTTGATGCGACGGGTATAGAGAATGTCGAGCTTCAGCATCAAGCGAGCCGGCAAGCTTTTCGCAGTCAGCATTTGCGAACGCAAGGCGCGGATGCGGGAATCGCAGAAGTCACAAATGCGCAGCGGCGAGTTCGCGGCCGAGCCGTAGAAAACGATGCCGCTGATGTGGAACAGCAAGTCGGCGTCGTAGCTTTGCTTATCCTGGCGCAACAGCTCGAGCAGCGACGGATAAAAGTTGAAGCCGTTGACCTGCAGGTTGTCCGCTTGCGGGTTGAGCAGCGAGCGCAAGAATTGCAGCAGATTCTTTTTCGGTGCCGGCGCGCGCTGGCTGTCGCCGGTCACATAGATGTGTGCGCCCGGGAGTGCCTTCTGCAGCGCCTCAGCTTGGCCTGGAGCGAAGACGTGCAGCTCCGCGTGCGGCAGCAGTTCGACGAGCAGGTTGATGTAGCGGAGCGACCAGCCATTGCTGATGCCCGCGAACGGCTCGTTGAGAATCACACGAACGCGCATCAGGCGGCCGCCGGCTTCTTGGCAGCTTCGCTGCCCTCGTTCCAGAAGTCGCCATGGAGCAGAGCGTTGAGGCGCGGCCCCGGCTTACGCAGGCCGTCGATGCCGAAGTACATCAGCATGAAGGTCAGCAGATGCACGGCCGTCAGCGCGCCGATGGTCAGGAACAGCACCGCGAGATTGGGGAAGCGCACGTAATGATTCAGCAGCAGGGCGCCGATCAGGAACGGTGTGCTGACCAGCACGCAGCGTCCGACCACCTTCAGATAAAACTCACCGAAGCCCAGGCCCGATGCCTTGCAGGCATACCAGGGCAACAGCAGACCGGTCAGTAACAAGTGCGGAATGGTCGTGCCCAGCGCGACGCCGATCAGCCCCATCTTTTGCACCAGGATGATGCTCAGGCTCAAGTTGGCGACGGCCTCGGCGACGCGACAGCGCGCGACGATGTGCGGCTGACCCAAGCCATACAGCACAGCAGTCATCGCGTGATGCGCTGGCGACAACAACATGCCGACGCCCAGTGCCAACAGCACGGCGCCGCTGGCGTCAGCAAAGCGCTCGCCCATCCACAAGCCGATGAACTGTTCGCCGAAAATCATGTACGCCAACAGAATCGGCGCACCCAGCACTTGCACCAGCGTGGTACTCGACAGCAGCGTGCCGCGAATTCGATCCTGCTGGCGCAGCGCGTGATGATGGCTCGCCATGGGATTGAAGATCTGCACCGTCGACACGGCGAAGTTGCGGAAGTAGTCGATCAAGCTGCCAGCGATGGCGTAGTAAGTGACCGCGGTCACCGGCAGGAAGGTGGCAACGATGAGCGCGTCGGAGGCGAAGGTGATGCGTTGACCGATGTTGCTGATCAACACCTGCACGCTGTAGCCGAGCAGCTTCTTGGCCAGCGCCACGGTGCGCCGGAACGGCAAGCCGAGCAGATGCAGATTCATGCCGAACTTGCGCAGCTGGATGTGACACATGATCACCAGCGTCAGGCCACTCGCGATAGTCACACACAATTGCACCAGGGCCAGCGCGGCGATCTTGTAGCCGGCGCCCAGCGTGATGACCACGGCCGCAGCTCGAATCAACTGAAACGGGATGGTGACCGTGTTGGTCAGATCGAAGCGCTGGAAGCCGGCCAGGATGCCGGAGTACAGGTTGAACACGAAGCTCAGGCCGATGGTTGCGCCGCTCAACACGATGGCGATCTGCGCTTCACGCAGTTTGGCGGGATCGACGGTGATCCAATGCTCCAGGCCGAAGGCAGGAATCAAGCTGGCCAGCACGCACAGCAGGCCGATCACGGAGTACAGGCCCAGCGACACCGAGTAGACGCGATTGAGCTTGCGTTCGGCGTGCTTGGCGTTGGCCCGCGAAGCATTGCGGATGACGGCTTCGCGCACGCCGAAATCGAGCAGGTTCAAGTAGCCGGTGAATTGCATCAGCACGGCCCACAGGCCGTAGTACGCATCGCCGAGCTTGTTCACCACATAGGGTGACAGGAAGAACGAGATGACGATGCCTAAGAACAGGCCCGTCCAGTTCGACAGCAGGTTTCTGCCGGCGCGTGCCGGGGGCTTAGACATCCGAGCTCCGAGTGGCTTCGATCGCGGCCGCAATGACGTTGCGACGGGCGTCGGTATCGATGAGCTCGACGTTCAAGCCGGCACCCAGAAAAGTGAAAGCGATTTGCGCTTCGTCGAACGCCTCGCCGGGCTGCGGCGCGGTGATGATCTTGGCGCCTTTGCTTTCCAGATCGGCCACGCCGTCGGCCACCGTCTCGGTCTTGAACGCGAGATGATGCAAGCCGCCGCCGCTACGTTTGATGAAGTCCACCAGCGGCGAATCCAGGCCGGCCGGTTCGATCAGTTTGATGTCCAGCGAGCCTTCCTTCTGCATGAACTGCACGACCACTTGCTGGCGTGTGTTCAGCACCGGCTCGGTGCGTGCTCGGTAGCCGAGCGTGCGTTCCAACACGGCGCGTGCCGGCGCGATCTTACGAACGGCCAGGCAGACATGATCGAGTTGATAAGAGGGATTGCTCATGACGCCAGCCAGGCGCGGCTCTTTGCCAGCATCTCATCGCGCCATTGATGGAACGACAACACATGGTTGGCGCCGGGAATGACGTGTTGATCGATCTGTTGCTGATAAGTCGCCAGCTGTTGCTGATGGAAGGCCACGAACTTTTCTTCGTACTCGGACTGCAGCCGGTCCTTTTCGCTGAAAATCATCAGCGCCTTGCCGCCTCGCTGCAGGAACGCAAAGTACGCGGGCGGGAACAGCGGATTGGCATTGCCGCGCTGTTCGATAGCTGCGGCGCTGGTCGGCGCCACCGGAGCCGCTTTGGGCGGATCCTTGATGAAGATGCGTTTCATCGAGCGCCAGATCACGCCGTATTCGCTTTGGAAGGTCAGCAGGCGCAGCCACGACTTCGGCTGCAGCAGGCGGCGGTAATAGCCTGCGCGACGCGAATCGAGCTGGCCGCGAGTCAGGTACTTCGCTGGCGTCGCCGCGTTGCTGGCGAGGGTGACCGTCATGCCCAACGACAACAAACTTTCGACGCTCTTGTCGCGCTCGGCAGCCAGCAGCGCGGTGATCGCGCCTCCGCACAAGCCGCCCAACATGAAACGTTTGCTGCCGTGGGTCTCCCGCAGCCAGCGCATCGCGCTCAGCGTGTCGCCCACGTAGCGGCCCACTTCGATGTGGTTATAAACATCCGCCAGCATGGTTTCGTTGAGTTCGCCTTCGGAGTCGCCGAGACCGTGGAAATCGAAACGCAACACCGTGTAGCCGAGCGTGTTCATCAGCTCGGTCAATGGCACATACAAACGACCCGGCCCCACGCGCATCTTCACGCCGGGCGACAACAGCACCACAGCGGGCAACGCCGGATTCGGCGTGCTCGGCAAATGCAGCGTACCGAACAGACGCTGACCGGCCTCATTGTTGAACGTGATGGCCTGGATCTCAGACATGAGCTTGCTCCAGCCATTGCAAAGTGGCTTGTTGCAACTGAGTGGCGCGGCCGTAGAACGGCTTGATCTCACGCCAGAACGGTTGTTCGGCCACACGCGCGACGCTGCCCGATCGGTATGCAGCCGACAGCGCCGTCAGTTCGTCACGAGGCTTGGGGTCCGCACCCGGCGCGATTTGCAGCACCAGCGTCGGGCCCGAATGGGACTTCGGTTCGGTGTTGAGCAGGTCGGGGCGGGCGCAGGACTCGAACAGGTCGCGGGCGATTTCGTAACCGTCGACGTTGACCTTGCCGCCGGCGCGAATCTGCTCCTGCAGCAGGTCACGGTTCTCCAGCACCTTGCCGTACACGGCCAGCTGAGTCCCCAAGTTGATTCGCAGCAGTTCCTGGAAGTAGTTGGCGCCGTCCAGCACCGGTTCCCACAACACCAGCGGTGCCGCTTGCAGCTGCGGATACTTGGCCGCCGACTGCTCGGCGAACAACGCAGCCAGAGTGGCGCCGAAGCGCAGGCCGAGCAGGCCGACTCGCTGCACCTGCGGGTGCTGCTTGATCAGATGCTCGAACGCCGCCGTGAGGTCGGCCAGATGCGTCTGGAGGCTAGTGTCCGGGGTACTACCGGTGCTGTCGCCGGCACCCATGTAGTCGAACCGCATGACCACGTGACCGCGGGCTGCGAGTTCGCGCGCCAGGCTCACCATGACCCGGTGGCTCCAGAGCTTTTCCTCGGCGAACGGATGGCTGAACAGGAAGGCCAGCGGCTGTGCCGCCACTTCCGGTGCGGGGCTGTGGACGAGGCCGTACAACTGGGCCGCGTCGCGCCTGAAAAAGAACGGGGTTTCGGTCACGCCATTCCTCGAAAACTCGAAACTGGGCTCATAAAAAGGCGCACACGGCGAGTGTGGAACAGCCGCGAATGATAGCGGGTCCGGCCGGGGATCGTGTGATCCAATGCTCTGTTTACAGGCGCCGGCGGCATTGCCGAGGGGCTCGAAGGCGCGGCTGTCGAGAATTCTTTCACTGCGGCGAAAGACAGTGCCACAGCGTGGCCGGCGTCGCCCCGGATCGCTAAATCCAGCTCGCGATCTTGTCGCGCAGCCGGCGGCCGTGTTCCAGCCAGCGTTGCTCGAAACGCGGATGCTCGGTGAGCACGCTGTCGTTGAGCTGCGTGAGTTGGCTGCGTGAGCGTTGCAAACATTCGGCGATGCTGGCCGCATCGTGTTCGGTGGGAAAGAGCGCAACTTTACCGAACAGATCCACGGTTGCTGGATTGCCCGTGAGTACCATTGGCCGCCACAGCGCCAACGATTCATAGGCGCCGCACACCAGGCAATTGGGCTTGAGCGTGAGGTCGAGCACGATGTGACTGTCGCGCATCAGCTCCCAATAGGCTTCTTCGGAAAGAAAGCCGGTCTGGCGCACGTTGGCTGGCAAGCGAGCGCGCTGTTCGGCCGGCAGTTTGGTTTCGCGGCCGGTGATGCTCAGCTGATACTGATCGCCGAGCGAGCGTGCCGCTTCGATGATCTCGGCGATGGGCTCATCGGCGGCATACGTCGCCACCACCATCACGCGCAGCGGCCCGTCGAGCGGCAGCGGCTCGGTGGGCGCGAAGGGTGGGGTGGGCAAACGATCCGGCAACACATGCGGAGTGCCGCCGATATCGCGCACCTGATCCGCCAACGCGGTGTTGGTAACGATGGTGACATCGGCCGCGCGCAGCGTATGTCGCGACAACGAAGTCACCGGCCAGTAGTCATGGGTGAACGGTTCGACCGCTTCGTTGTGTGCGTCCATGATGACTTTGTAACGGCCGAAGAACGGCCGGGCCGTCAACACCAGCAGCGACAACATCAACGACGGGTTCTGCACGTACAGCACCTTCGGCCGGTGCTGCGACAACAAGCGCAAGGTCTGACGGGCCAGCTTGGCGTAGCGTTTCAGCCGAGGCGCGCTATGGGTTATTTCATGCAGCGGCAAGCCGAGCCAAGCACACAGCTCGCGAGTGCGTCGATGCTGTTCCCAACTGATCGCCAGAGTCTTGGGTAACACTTGTTCTCGATGCACCGTCACGCCGCTCTCTCCGCCGCAGCCACGGTCGACACGCCATGGATCAGCTGGGCGTACAAGTGTTCGTAGTTGTGGACCATCTGTTGCACGGTGAACAGCTCACCGAATCGTTGTTGAGCCGCGGCACCCAGTCTGTGGCGCAAGTCGACATCGTCCAGCAGGCGCGCCAGCCCGTCGGCCAGCGCTTGCGGCGCGCGAGGCGGCACCACCAGGCCACTTTGTTCGTTGATCACCACGCGGGCGTTTTCTCCGACTGAGGTGATCACCATGGGCTTGGCACCGGCCATGGCTTCGAGCACCACTACCGACATGGCTTCCCAGTGCGAGGACTGCACGAAAATGTCGCAAGCCGGCAGGGCTCGGCGCGAGGCGGCACTGACCCAGCCGAGGAACCGCACCTGATCTTGTAAGCCCAGACTATGGGCCTGCGCTTCCAATTCGCGGCGCAGTTTACCTTCGCCGGCCACGATCATCAGAAAGCGCTTGCCCTGTTGCCGCAACAACGCCGCCGCCTGCAACAGATCCGGCAGACCCTTTTGCGGAATCAACGTGCTGATGCTGCCGATGACGGGCGTGCCGTCGCGGGGCAGTTGCGCAAGCACTTCCGGCGCCAGATCCGAAGTGGGGGCGTCGGTACCGTTCCAGATGACCTGCATGCGCTCGGCCGGGATGTTGTGCAGCTTGCGAATGGTGGCGGCCTGTTCGTGGCCGACCGCGATCAAGGCATCCGGCACGCGCCACAGCAATCGCTCTATACGCGCGTAACGTGGCGAGATATGTGGGTAATTGCCGAAGTGAAAGGTATGCACGTGACGCAGGCCGGGCACGCTGAGACGACACAGCGCCGCGTCCATCAAGCCGTGGATGTCATGGCTGTGGAGCAGCTGAATACCGCGCTGTTTGACCAGCTTGCGTAGCTTCAAGGCCGTGAAATAGTCCCGCTTGCCGCGAAAGCCGGGGATCGGCACCAGGTCCACGCCGGCCTCCAGCATCTGCTTGCCGACGATGCCGTTTTCCTTGAGGAAGCAGGCCGTGACGTCGAACTGCCGCCGGTCCATGTGCTTGGTCAGGTTGGCGGCCACCTGTTCGGCGCCACCGATGTGCAGCGTCGAATTGACCATCAGCACCCGCAGTCGCTCGGCCGCTGCAGGGGCAGGCGACTTGGGATCA
Organism: Steroidobacter sp.; assembly: GCF_016790065.1. Classification (GTDB taxonomy): domain Bacteria; phylum Pseudomonadota; class Gammaproteobacteria; order Steroidobacterales; family Steroidobacteraceae; genus Steroidobacter. Next base: position 5,352 of record NZ_JAEUPY010000613.1, on the reverse strand, counting down.
GCGGAACTGTAGGGCATTGGGGCAACTGGGAAAAACCGACAGGCTGCGAATCATAACGGGTCGGGGCCCGCGCCGTGTGATCCAGTGCTCCATTCCAGGGGCCGAACGCTGGCAGACTGAACCGGTCCGGCCGGGTGTAGTCCAACTGCGACGGTGGGGTCCTTGTGACAGCATAAAGGGCGCGGGGGTTGTGGATGGCGGGTAGGTTCGGCGCGCTGCTGAGCGCTACAGAAACGCGCGTGGTTTTATCCCTAATCGGGTTGATCGCGCTGTTGGACTTAGGTCTCAGACTGGCCGAGCCGCGCCTGTCCCGGAACCTGGCGCACATCGCCGCCATCCCCCAAATCATGGCCGGCGGCAGCCAGCCCGACGCTCACTCGATGCTGCTGTTGGGCAATTCCCTGATCAACAACGGCGTAGCCGCGCCACTGATTGCCGATGCCTTGCCCGGCGTGTCGGTGGCCAAAGTCACACCCGATGCGACCACCCTGTGGGACTGGCAGTGCCTGCTGGATCACCAACTGATCGCGCGCGATGGCGTGCATTTCGAAACCGTCGTCATCGGCTTTGCCTGGAACGTGCTCAGTGATCAGATGCGCTCGGATGCTTCGCGCCTGGGTGGCTCGTATTGCAAGTGGAGCGATCTGAAACGTGCCAATACGGTCGGCCTGCAGGGTAGCGGCGATATCGGCGAGTTCCTGGCGGCTAGCGTGTTGCGCACCTATGCGTTGCGCGACACCTTGCGCAATCGCTTTTTTCAGCTTGGGGTACCGAGCTACGCGCAGTTCACGCGAGCCGACAATACGGCCGCCACTGTGTCGACCGAGCGTTCAGAAGAGCCGTCGTATTCGTATCGCACCTTATCCGGGTTGGTCGAGCGACTAACGGACTACGGCACGCGCGTCATCCTGGTCGCGATGCCAGTGCAGTCGCGCTACGACATCGACTCGCAATTGTTGTCGCTCATCGACACGAGCTCGCTGACCCTCATCGACCTGCGCAACGTCGCTGGCTTGGATGCCTCGCACTACCTCGATGAGATGCATCTCAACGACGTGGGGCAGCAGATGGTCAGCGAAGCGCTGGCCGAGCAATTGCACGCCGGGCTGGCGACGCCGACATGATTTTCAACAGCTTCATCTTCTGGGCGTTCTTCGCCCTGGTGCTGTTGCTGTATTGGCGCTTGCCGCCGGCGGGACAGAATCGTCTGTTGCTGCTGGCGAGCTACGTTTTCTACGGTTATTGGGACTGGCGCTATCTCGGCCTGATCGCAACCTCGACGCTGCTCGACTATTGCATCGGCCGCTCTCTGCTCGGTCTGCAGGAGGCGCGTCAACGCAAGATGTTGGTCACGCTGTCCATCGTGATCAATCTGTCCATCCTCGGCTTCTTCAAGTACTACGGCTTTTTCGTCACCGAGTTCGCCGAGCTGTTGCGTGCCATCGGTTTTGAAGCGCATCTGCCGATCTTGCAGATCGTGTTGCCGGTGGGCATTTCGTTCTACACGTTCCAGAGCATGGCCTACGTCATCGATCTGTATCGCGGCGTGACCAAGCCGGCGCGCAGCCTGATCGACTACGCGCTGTTCGTCAGCTACTTCCCGCAGCTGCTGGCCGGCCCGATCGAACGCTCCAGCAAGTTGTTGCCGCAGATCCAAGGCGAGCGCCGCTACCGGCCCGGCGATTTCGCCGAGGGCCTGTATCACATCCTGATCGGCCTGTTCAAAAAGGTCATCGTCGCCGACAACCTCGCGCCCATCGCCAATCGCGTCTTCGAGACGCCGGCCGCCGACCTGAGCGGCACCGAGATGCTGATCGGCGTGTATGCGTTCGCGTTCCAGATCTACGGCGATTTCTCCGGCTATTCCTCGATGGCGCAAGGCGTGTCGAAATGGCTGGGCATCGATCTGTCCTATAACTTCCGCATGCCGTATTTCTCGCGCAGCCCGAGCGAGTTCTGGCAGCGCTGGCACATCAGTCTTTCGCAGTGGTTACGCGACTACCTGTACATCCCGCTCGGCGGCAATCGGCATGGCCCGACGCGCACGCAGGTCAACCTGCTGCTCACCATGTTGCTGGGTGGGCTCTGGCATGGCGCCAACTGGACCTTCATCGCCTGGGGCGCTTGGCATGGCTTGCTGCTGATCGCGTATCGCGTGGCCGGCACCGAGCGGTTCGAGCGGCCGGCGCCGAGCACGGCGGTCGCAGTGATTGAAGCGCTGGCCATGTTCCACTTCGTGTGCGTGGGCTGGATATTTTTCCGGGCTGCGTCGGTGGAGCAGGCCTTCGGCATGTTCGGCGCGCTGGGCAATGGCTTCGCCATCACCGATTTCGCTGTGTACGCCAGCTCGCTGCTGGCGTTCTTCGTGACGCCGCTGTTGGTGTACGAATGGTATGTGTATCGACAGCGCGATATGGTGCTGGCGTTGTCGCAGCCGGCCTGGCAACGAGTGCTGCTGTATGGCTACTTCGTGGCCATGGTGGCCATCTTTCCGCCGTTGGCGCAGCAGGTGTTCATCTACTTTCAATTTTGAGACCCGCCAATGTCGAGGCCGGCGAATCTTGAGACTGAGCAATTTTGCGACGGGGTCGTGGAATCCCATGAGCAAGCCGTGAGCATCGCGCAGTACAATGCAGACGGCCGGGCCGCAAGCGCCGGCTGCTACGAAGGCACAGCTGCTGCGATTCGATGAACCTGCTGCACGACTTATTCGACGCTTCGGCCGCGCGCTTCCCGAACAACGAAGCGTTGCGCAGCCGTGGCAACACCATCACCTACGCAGAATTGCAGCGTCGCTCGCATGCGCTCGCCGCGTCCTTGCGTTCGCATGGCGTGGGCCGGGGCGATCGTGTGGCGGTGTACTTGCAGAATCGCGGCATCGTGGTCGAATCGGCGCTGGCCTGCAGCCGGCTCGGTGCCATCTTCGTTCCCGCCAATCCGCTGCTCAAAGCCCGTCAGCTCGAGTACTTGCTCAACGATGCCGGCGCGTGTGCGCTGATTGCATCGCAGACCGCGGCGGTGGTGGTGGAAGACTCGATTCCGCGCTGTCCGAGTATCACCACGGTTGTGTGGTGTGACACCGCTCAAGCGCCGCTCGCCGCTGAGGTGCTGCGCTATGAAGGGCTGGTCGCGGGCGAGGCACGCGTGCTCGGCACACCGGCCATCGAAGACGATCCGGCCGCGTTGTTGTACACCTCGGGCAGCACCGGGCGACCCAAGGGCGTGGTGGTTTCTCATCGCAATCTGGTGGCCGGCGCGCTCACCGTGTCCAGCTATCTGAAGAATCAATCGACCGACCGCATCCTGGTCGCGTTGCCGCTGAGCTTCGACTATGGCTTGAGCCAAGTGACGACTGCCTTTGCCGTCGGTGCCTGCGCGGTGCTCACCAACTTCTCCTTGCCGGCAGCGCTGCTGCAGGACCTGGTTGCCGAACGCATCACTGCGTTGGCCGGCGTGCCGACCATGTGGATGCATCTGGCCACCGCCGAGTGGCCGGCAGCGGTCGTGCAATCGCTGCGCTATATCACCAACTCCGGCGGCGCGTTGCCGGTAAGCGTGATCAAGAATCTGCAGGCTCGGTTACCGAACACGCTGATCTACTGCATGTACGGACTGACTGAAGCATTCCGCTCGACGTATCTCGATCCCGCATCGTTGGAGCAGCGCCTCGGCTCCATGGGCAAGGCCATCCCGGGCCAAGAAGTGTTGGTGATCGATGCCGATGGCAACGAATGCAAACCGGGCGAAGAGGGCGAGCTGGTGCATCGAGGCTCGCTGGTCACGTTGGGTTATTGGAACGACGTGCAACTCACGCAGCAACGTTTCAAACCCTTGCCGAAGCGTTTGTCGCAGCTCAAGCGCGAAGAAATCGCGGTGTGGTCGGGCGATCTGGTCAAGACCGACGCCGACGGCTTTTTATATTTCGTCGGCCGGCGCGACAACCTGATCAAGAGCTCGGGCTATCGGATCAGTCCGGTGGAGATCGAAGAAACCATCGCCGAATTGCCGATGGTGGTGGAGTCCGCTGCGGTGGGGTTGCCGGATGAAGCGTTGGGGCAACGAATCGTGGTAGCGGCGGTGGTCGCGCCGCAAGCTCCCGACGACGTTGCCGAGCGCATCCGTCAGCACTGCCGGATGCAATTGCCTGCCTATATGGTCCCGGCCGAAGTGCATCTGATGTCACAGCTGCCCAGGAATGCCAACGGGAAGTGCGATCGAGGCGCGTTGGCCGCTACACTGGCGGCATGATCGCTCGACTGTATCAAGCACTGCGTCGTCGTTTGCGCGCTGGCAAAGCATTGGCTGCCGCGCGCGAATCCTCTTTAGCTCGTATCAAGCAAGGCGGCATCAAGCGCGTGCTGGTGATTTGCTACGGCAATATCTATCGCTCGCCATTCGCTGGCGCCGCTCTGCGGCAGCTGCTGCCGGCCGATATCGAAGTGCGTTCTTCAGGCTTCCACAAGGTCGCGGGGCGTTCGTCGCCAGAGCGGCATATCGCCATGAGTCGCGCCAGAAACATCGATCTGTCGGCGCATCGCTCGTCGAGAGTCAGCATTGACGATGTGCGGTGGGCCGACATCGTGGTGCTGATGGATCGGCACAATTGGAATGCGCTCGACAATCTCGGCGCCGATCACAACAAGCTGGTGTGGTTGGGGGCGTTCGGCCCAGGTGATCTGGAAATCGCCGATCCTTACGAACTGGATGACGCCCATGCGCAGCGGGTGCTCGATCAACTCGAGCAGACGAGCCGCGAATTGGCGACTCGCCTGCAGTCGCAAACTTAGAGCTGCGACACCACGTACTTGTTGATGGCTTCGTAGCCCGCCGGGCTGACGTGGCTGTTGTCCGAACGCGTGTATTCGACTTTGCGCGTGCCGTTGCCTGAGTCGAGCGCGGCTTCCAGGTCGATCAATTTGATCTTCTGCTCGCGCGCATAGTCACGCAGCCACACGTTCAGCGCTTTGATCTCGTTGTTCTTCTGCGTGCGGTAATCCGTCTTGCCGCGCAGATTGCCGATGAAACTCATGATCTGGTTTTTCCAGGTATCCGCAATCGGAATGGTGATTTCGGTGACCAGGATGGGCTCGATGCCGGCGGCACGCGCTTGTTCGACCATGGTCCGATAGTTGTCTTGAGCCCGTTTCTTGGCCGCGGCCATGGTCTCGGGTTTGGCGCGCACCACGTCGTTGTAATGACCCCAGATCATGGTGGTGTCCGGCTTGAGCGCGATCACATCGCGTTCGAAACGAGCGCGCACGTCCGAGCTTTCCTGGCCGTCGATGCCCTTGTTGGTCACGGTGTAGCCCGGCAACTTGGGGTTCTCCCATTCGGCGGCGTAGGACGCGCCGA
>NZ_JAEUPY010000591.1 GCF_016790065.1 Steroidobacter sp. | reverse complement strand
GCCGCGACCTGGAAGTAATCCTCCACATCGATCGACAGCGCATTGACGATGCTTCCGGCAAGTTCTGCGAAAGCCGGTCGCGATGCACCACCGACCATGACGGCCGCACCGTTCTCTTCGCTGAAGCGGATCGTTTCCTTCATGGCTCAGAAGCGATGCTCTATCATGGCGAAAATGGCGTTCTCGCGGTAGTCCTCCGTCGCGGTACCGTCCGAATCGAAACGGACGTGCCGGTATCCCACCGCCGTGCCGGTCTTGGGGCTCAGTTTCCTGTTTAACTGAACATTGAATGCCAGTTGATTTGTCCCGGGCGATGTCGCCGAACCACTGCCGCCGATGCGGTTCCACACGACGGATGTGACCAAGGACGACAAAGAGCCCAGCGTACTGCTCCAGTTTATTGCAGCGCCGTTCTCCCTGATGCGGGACGCTCTGGCGAAATCCTCGCCCCCCGATACGAACTGCGAAACGGCACTGCGTTCGCTGCGAAACGCAGACAGCGTCAGGGTATTTCTGGCACCAAGCAACGCCACCGATCCCTCAATGCGCTTGTCCATGAAAACCTGATTCGCCAGAGATGCGCTGTCAGGGCCAGCGTCCGGCGAAATGCCGGCATCTATCAGTGCCTGGCGGGCGCGCTCCGCTCGGAGAATCGGATCCGGGAACTCCGCGGCAAGCAGATCGAACATTCGCTGGAACGGCGTACTCTCGGATCCGCGCCTGAGTTGATCGATTGTATTCGTCGTGTCCTTGCTCATGACGATTCCCCATGAGCTCAACGGCGCACGATGCCGCCATGCGTAGCGATAGCTGCGCCCGAAAAAGCGTTTGTCGTTCTCGGCGCTAAATTGGGTACGCCCGGTCGGGTTCCATTCGACACCCGCGCCGTGAATCGTCTCCGAACGATCGTTGCCGGAATAGTTGTTAGACTCGCGCCCGGCGCGCACGAATATCTTCAGCGACCGGCTGAGGTGATAGATCAGTGAGCCGCGAGCGAGTTGCGACTCGCTGTCGAACCCGTCCTTCACGTCGTATCGCTGATCCTTGAAATCCACCAGCCAGCCGAAGCGGGCCAAGTCCGATGTGCTTTCGAGCTTGCCGGTCCAGGTGCGGATCGTTCCGTCGGACACCTGGGTGTCTTCCGTTCGGCTTTTCGCCACATCCAGACGCAAATCATAAACAGCGACCGATCCGAGTTCGCCCTTAACGTAGGGTGTCAGCGAAAACACGCGCGTTTCGGTCCGATTGCCGGTATCGCTCGTGTTCGATACCGGCCGGGAACCAAAAGCGGAGACCAGTTGCTGGCTGATTTGGCCACGTGCCTCGACGAAGAAAAAGTTGTCGATCGCCTGAAACAGCCCGAAGGCGTTCAGGGCATTCTGGTGATCGTTGCGCTTCGAATCCTTCGCATAGTGAAAACCTGTTATGGCGTAATCGAGGTTGCCCTTGAGACGCGCGCCATTCGCCACAATCGAGAAACCCGGGGTGACTTCGGTCACCCAGTCACTCTTTTTGAAGCTGTCGTCCCTCAGTTCGATGTTGTCGGTCCAGGACTGGCGCAATGCGACACGCGGTTCGAAGCGCCAGCGCCGCGCGGCGGGCTCGCTGTTCACATCGGCCGAATTGTCCGCCAAGCGCGGGGGGCGACGCGGATCGGCGACATTACCGGGATCCGGCGCAGACGCCCCCGTCTGGGCGCTCGGTCGTTCGACCGACTGCACACCGCCAACGGGGACCACAGCCTGCGCAAACGCTCCAGAGTTCATTCCAGCACCAAAGAGCGCCGAAGCGAAGGCGACAAGGCTGAATGGAACGCGATGCAGCGCCCTGGCTGAATGTCGTACAGCCCCACAAACGCCGAAGACCCGCGCGCTGGTCCTAGACACTCTGGCTGCCATACCCATATCCGTAGCTGCCGTAGTTGCCATAACCGGTTCCGGAGGAAACGCGACTCTTGTTGAGCATCAGCAGCTTGACCGGGCATGTCTCGATCGTGGCCAGCGCTTGCTTCAGTGCCGCGTGCGTGGTCGATTCGGCCGCCACAACTACGACAATCTGTCCCATCAGAGTTGCCAAAGCACGCGATTCGTTGCTCGGCAACAGCGGCGGCGAATCGAAGATGATGATGCGATCCGAATAGCGTGTCGCCAGATCCTTCAGCAGGCGGCACATTGCGACACTCGACAACAATTCTGTCGCCCGCGACTGAGCGAGTCCGGCCGGCAGCACGCTGAGTTTCTCGATATTGGTTCGCAGCAAGACATCGCTCACGTCGAGCGTTTCGTCGGTCAGCAGGTCAAGCAAGCCGCGCTCTTCGGAGATGCCAAGCATCGACGGTACCGTGGGGCGCGAAACATCGGCGTCAACCAGTAGCACCGTATGGTCCAGTTCCATAGCGATGCTCATCGCCAAATTCACCGACGTCGTGCTCTTGCCTTCGCCAGCCAGCGCACTCGTGACCATGACCAGATTCGCATCGGCAACCGGCGCCGCACCCTTAGCACCGACATTGCGCAGGATCGGACGCTTGATCACCCGAAATTCCTCCGCAACCCGCGATTTCGGGTCGAGAGGCGTAACCATTCCCAGCCGCCCCAAACGCTCGACATCGATTTCGACCCGGCGCGAATGCCTGCGCGGCGCAGGCACCGCTTCGGCAACTGGTTCCGGCGCCCTGACACTCTCATCGAGCATCGAAGCATGCTCGAAGGGCGACTCCGAAGTCTGACGCAACTCCTGAAGCCGTTTCGCAGCACGTTCAATGAAGCTCATTCGCAATGCGCCCTATGCAGAACGTACGGCCAGAAACACTGTTGCGAGAAAGGCCCCGTAGGCCACGATAAGAGCCCCGACTCCGGTCACGAACCCAATCAACCCGGCACGCGACCGCCTGCGAAATCCGTCGTCCTCGAACAGCGTGACGCCTCCCAACACAGGCAGACCGGAAACCTCGCGCAGCGTAGTGGTATCGGCAAAGGTCGGCCAGATCCGGGTCAGCAGAAAACTCGCCGCAATACCTGCTCCCAACGCCATGGCCAATGCAGCGAGAATCAACAACGGGCGATTCGGGAAGACCGGGTGGCGAGACACCCTGGGCGGTTCGACGATTCGAATGCTGTCACCTTCCGCCGATTCCATGTCGCCGGAGATCTCGGCCGATTCGCGCCGCGATACGAGCAGTTCGTAGTTCTTCTTGTTGATCTCGTAGTCGCGATTGAGTTGGGCCAGTTCCGCCTCGACCCTCGGCACCAGCGCGGCCTTGTCCTTGAGTTGCCGGTATCGGGCCTCATATTCGGCCGCGCGGGTTCGCAGTGACGCAACGTTAGCCTCTTCACGCGCCAAGGAAACCTTGAGCTCGCGATACACCGGATTCGTGCTGTAGGTCGCCGCGCCTTTGGGAACCCCGTTTTTCGCTTTGGCTGACGCTTCCCTGCGACGCTGTTCCTCGAGCTGCGCAATCACACGCTTGGCGCCGATTACGTCCGGATGATCCTCGGTGAAACGCTGCAGCAGGCTGTCCAG
>NZ_JAEUPY010000564.1 GCF_016790065.1 Steroidobacter sp. | reverse complement strand
GAACGCACCGATCGGCGCCAGCCGCATGACCATGCCGACGATACGAAACATCACCGCCGCGAAGCGGTCGATGAAGTCGAATATCGGCCGGGCGCGATCGCCGACCCCATGCAGCGCGAAGCCGAACAGCACCGAGAACATCAACACCTGCAGGATGTCGCCCTTGGCGAATGCATCCACGATGGTGGTGGGAATCACGTTCAACAAAAAGTCGATGACGCTCTGTTGTTCGGCGGCTTTGGCATACGTGGCCACCGCCTTGGGATCCAGCAACGAAACGTCGACGTTCATGCCCGCGCCCGGCTGCACTACGTTGACGATCACCAGGCCGACGACCAGCGCGATGGTGCTGACCACTTCGAAGTACAACAACGCGAGCGCACCGGTCTTGCCGATGGCCTTCATGTTTTCCATGCCGGCGATGCCGGTGACCACGGTGCAAAAAATGATGGGCGCGATCAGCATCTTGATCAGCTTGATGAAGCCGTCGCCGAGCGGCTTGAACAGCGTGGCTGTTTCCGGCATGAAATGGCCCAGCAAGACACCGATCGCGATGGCGATCAGGACCTGAACATAGAGCGTGCTATACCAGCGCGTGGGCGCTGCCGGCGAGGCGGGGGCTTCGGTAACCATCGGTCCGCGAATTATTCTGATAATGGGAGCGGACCAGTTTACATGAGCGCGTCGACTAAGCGGGGGCGGCCTGCCGAACGTTCGGGGCGGTGCCGGGCGTGCCGTTCACCCAGATGCGGCCGCCGCGCGGATCGAGCCGCACGGCCAACCCTAGCGAGCGGTTGAACTCCTTGCATTCCACCGGCAAGCGAGCGTCGGCGAAATACGCCTTGGCCAGATCGATGACGGTGGCCGCCGGGCCTTCCAAGGCCGGCACGGTGTTGGGTGTGTGCCCGAAGATACTCACGCGCCAGCTCTGCTTGCGAGCGCCGGCCGCGCGCAGCTCCTTGCAGAATCGATCCATCAACAACAAATCCGAGCTCAGCGTGTTGTCGGTGAGATCGATGGGCTGATCGTTTTGTATAGCGACGTAGCGTAAATGCAAAAGACCGCCGGCCGGCTGCGTGTCGTCATAGACGCATACCGCCAAGGCGCCACGCAGCTCACAAGTGAGCAACGTCGACTCTTTGGCGACCCGAAACGCATCGGGCTGAACCACGACTTCTGGCGGCTGCTGGATCATGCAGCGGCCATGATGCGGGGGCCGTGCAGTCTGAGTTGTGCAGTAGATCACGGAATCGGGCGAAGCGACGCCCCCTGACACCTTTGCGTCAATTTTTGTCCGAGGCTGTCATTCTTTGGCGACGGGCGGCTTGGCCGCGCCGGCCTTATCCACCGAGGCAGGGATGTGTCGCACCCCGCCGAAAGTGAGTGAATTGGTGGCCAGGATCACTTCGCGCAAGAAATAAACCAGCGCCGCCGCCAGGCTCAGCAGCGCGATCACAAAAGTGATGGCAATGGGTGCATCCAAATTGATGCTCAACGACGAGCTGATGAACAGCGCCGCGACCACCAGCGACACCAGCAAACCGCACATCACCGACAGGCCGATGGCGCGATTGATCAGCGTGGCTCGTTTCGATAACACCCGCAGCAGCTTGTGCAGTTCCTCAGCCTGTTCCGGAGTTGCATACACCAGCCGATCTTCCATGGCCCGCGCCCGATCGATGATGCGGCCGACTCGGGTCGCCAATGCATTCAACGTCGTGCCCACGCCTGCCAGCAGAAACACGGGCGCCACGGCCAATTGAATGACCTGCGCCAGATTGGCGATGTGGGGAGCGGTGCTGAGCATGCGAGACCCTTTATCAGTATGCGGCCGAACGATACACCAGCCGTTCGCGTCGCGCCGCCCGAGGATGACAAAGCGGGGCTGACAAACCGGGCATTGCAACCCTTGACGCGTTTGCCGCGTCCTAACGGCACACAGGACGGAGACGTGGCAATGAACAACAAATTGGTGACCTTGGCGCCGTTGATCGGTTTGTCGTTTTTGCTGACCAGCCCGTTATTGCTGGCCGATAGCGAGAATATTTCCAAGGTCAACGGCTCGATCCGGGTCGACAGCGGCCGACAGGTGGGCTCAGTGGAAACAGTGAACGGTTCCATCCGGCTGGAAGACTCGGTGCAGGCCCGCAATGTCGAAACGGTCAGCGGCTCCATCGATATCGGCAGCAACGCGTCCGTCGGCAGTGTCGAGACCGTCAATGGCGATATCAAACTGGCCAGCAACTCAAAGGCCGATTCGCTGGAAACCGTCAATGGTGGACTGCGCATCCAGGACCAGGTCCAGATCCGCGGCAATGCCACTTCGGTGAACGGCGATATCAAGCTGGGCAAAGGCGCGCAGGTCGGCGGCGCTCTGGAAAACGTCAATGGCGATATCGAACTCGACTCGGCCCGCGTCGGTCGCGGCATCACCACCACCAATGGCGACATCGACATCGGCGCCGGCTCGCAAGTCGACGGCGGCATCGTGGTGGAGAAAACCAGTTACAGCTTCTTTTCCAACAAGCGCAAGCCCAAGGTGACCATCGGCCCGGACGCAGTGGTCAACGGCACGCTGCATTTCAAGCGCGAAGTGGAATTGCACGTCAGCGAACGCGCCAAGGTCGGCAAGATCGTCGGCGCGACCGCTATTCGAGAGTGATGTAAGTGACGCGTCCGGCCCGCACTTCGCGCCGGACGCGACCCGCATGAACCAGGTATTCCAGATGCGCCAGCGCCTCGCCGATCGCCAGAAACAAGTGCATATCCTTGAGCTGGCGACGAAACATGAATGGCAACAAGTCCATCGCCACTTTGGGCTCGACACAAAGCGCCGCGACCTTGTCCAGCTGCTCCAGGTGATGGCCGGTCAGATCGTCGATCCGCTGGCGCAGGCCGCGAAACGGCACGCCATGCGCTGGCAGCACCAGCGTGTCCTCGGGCAACGCTCGCAAGCGCTGCAAGGACGATAGATACGAGCCCAGTGGATTCGGATCGCCGTTGCCGACCATGAAACTGATGTTGGAAGAAATCGTCGGCAACACTTGATCGCCGCTGATCAACAGGCGCTGCGCCGGATTGGAAAAACATAAATGACCTTCGGCGTGACCGTTGGTCTCGAGCGCCGTCCACTCGCCTTCGCCCCAACGCACGGTTTGTTCGTCAGCAATGAATTGTTCCACTCGCGGCATGCCGCTGGTCATGCGCGCGAATCGCTCGGGACGAAACATCGAGCGAATCTGCATGGCATCGGTCACGCCATGCGACACGAAAAATTCTTCAGCAGCACTGAAATGTGATTTGGCTTCGCCGCCCCACATGCCGTTGGCTTGCTCATACGTCCGCCGCGACATCACCACCGGCACGCCGATGCGCTCTTGCAGCCAGGCGGCCAGACCGATGTGATCCGGATGAATGTGCGTGACGACTACAGCGCGTAACGGGCGTTGTGAGAAATACTCCCGCTCTATGCTTTCCCATGCGTCCTTGCCGATGGACGCCGCGAGCCCGGTATCGATGACCACACAGCCGTCGTCCGTCTCCAGCAGCCAGACGTTGATGTGATTCAGATCCAGCGGCAGCGGGATGCGAGCCCAACGCAGCCCGGGCGCAATCGACACGCTTTTGCCGGCCTCGGGCGCGGCCATCTCCACGAATTGCAGCCGGCGCGGCGCGGATGGAAACGCCTCGCCTTCCGCGGTCACAGTCGGCGCGGCGGCAGTGTTGGCAGGGTCGTCGGGAACATTCATCGGTTCAGGGGACGTGGTAAATCGGGCGCTCGCGTATCATGCGGCCTCTTGGCCGAAAGAGGAAATTCCACCATGCGACCTGGCTTCCGCCCCCTGGCGCGCGCGTCCCTGATCATTGCCCTAGCCGCATTTACCAGCTCGTCGCCAGCCGCGCCTCGGGATGCCAAGGAAAAGGCGCTGGTCCAGCACGTCACGGCTGGGGAAAAGGCTCACATCGAACTGCTCGAACAGCTGGTGAACGTCAACAGCGGCACCATGAATCTAGCTGGCGTGCGTCAGGTCGGTGATTTGCTCCGGCCGCGCTTCGAAGCACTCGGCTTCAAAGTCACTTGGGTGGATGGCACGCCGTTCAAGCGTGCCGGTCATTTGATCGCAACTCGTCCCGGCCGCGGTCAGCACGTGCTGTTGATCGGCCACATGGATACGGTGTTCGAACCCAATCATCCATTTCAGCGCTGGCAACGCGTCGATGAAAACATCGCTCGCGGCCCTGGGGCTGCGGATGACAAAGGCGGCATCGTGGTCGCGCTCGCGGCGCTCGATGCACTTCGACAAGCCAAGTTGCTCGACTCGCTGCAGATCACTGTGGTGTTACATGGCGATGAGGAAGACTCCGGTGCACCGCTGGCGCTCGCCCGTCACGATCTGATCGAAGCCGCCAAGGCCGCGGACATCGCCATCGGCTTGGAGAATGCTGCCGATAATCCCAAGACCGCAGTCACCGCGCGTCGCAGCTCCACCGGTTGGGTCGTGAAGGTGACGGCCAAGAGCTCCCATTCGTCGCAGATATTTTCCGATAACGTCGGCGCCGGCGCCGCTTATGAGTTGGGCCGGATCCTCAATGGCTTCTATCAAGAAGTGCGCGGCGAGGAGTTCGTGACTTTCAATCCCGGCTTGATTGCCAGCAGCACTCAAGTGGACTTCAAGGGCCAGCCGCTCAGCGCCACGTTGTCCGGTAAGAACAATATCGTCGCGCCCACGGCGATTGCCTCCGGCGATCTTCGCACCCTGACCGTGCAGCAGTTGGAGGAAACGCGGGCGAAGATGCGCAAAGTCGTTGCCGCTAGCTTGCCGCAAACTTCTGCGGAGATTGAGTTCACGGATAACTACCCGCCCATGGCTCCGACTGAAGGCAACCGCAAGTTACTTTCTCTCTACGACGGTGTCAGCAAAGATCTCGGCTTCGGCCCGGTCACCGAAGTGAATCCTCGCAATGCTGGCGCCGCAGACATCTCCTTCGCCGCCGACCACGTCGACATGGCCCTCGACGGCCTCGGCCTACTCGGCGGCGGTGCCCATACCCCGGATGAATTCGCCGATCTCCGTACTTATCAGATACAAACTCAACGCTTGGCTGTGTTGTTGTATCGACTCGGTCGGAGATAGATGCCTCACGCAGCGGCCGACCGGCGCCGTCAGGCGCTGTTCATCAGCTGTTCCATCGGCAGCAACTCTGCCGAGGGGCGGCGAGCGGCGGCGAGTACATCGACGATGCGATCGTCGCTGCGCAGGACGAAGCTGTTGCCGGTTTGTTGTTTGGCGTATTTCTTTACGTGTGCGAGCAGGTGAGCCACGGCGTCGGCGCTAGTGGCGCCCATGGTCTCTGAATCCAGAGCCGCGACTGACAGCGTCAGCAAAGGAAACGCCCGCTGACTGCCATCGCGATCGATAGCGGTAATCGACTTCGCTGCCGCATGTTCGGGCGAATAAAAATCCGCCACGGTCTGCGCGAAACGGTCCAACACATTGACCACGCGATCGCGCCAATCCGCCGAGCGAATCACGACCAGGAAATCATCGCCGCCGACGTGGCCGACGAAGTCGAGCCGCGCGGAGAAGTGAGTTTTGAGCAGCCCGGAAAGGTGCAGGATCACCTGATCGCCGTGCGCATAGCCGTACACATCGTTGTAAGGCTTGAACGAATCCAGATCGAAATAAGCGACGATGAAACGTTTGCGCGCTTCGATGAGCTTGTCTACCGAGCTGCGGATCGCGGCATTGCCGGGCAGCAAGGTCAGCGGATTGGAATGTTTGGCCGACTGCAACTGCTGTTCGGTGATGAGCCGTAACACGTCGATGGTCTGGCCGAGGCCGTGGTAGCGCCCGTCCTTGGTAATCACGAATTCTTCAGTCAATCGCGGCCGGCTCTTCTGAGTCACCAGGCGACTGACCTGCTCCAACCGCAACTGACCGTCGATGAGCAAGGTCGGCGTCTCCATCACCGCGGTGACCGGCTTCTTGTTGAAGATCTCCGGATGCAGCGGCTTGGCGAGCAAGTCAAATAAGCGTTCACGGCGCACGACACCGAGCGGCCGGCCGTCCTCGACCACGGGGAAGCTCAGTTGCTCGGGATTGTCACGAAACAAATCGGCGACTTCAGTCACGCGCGTCTCGGGCGACACCGGCGGCACATAAGTAGAAATGTGTTCGGCGAGCAGCGCGGTGTAAGTCACGATGGAGCGATCGAGCGACTCCACTTGCTGTAGCGCTGCCATCGGCGTGGTGCCGGGGCGGCCGAACAAATGACCTTGCAGTCGATCCAGGCCAAGATCCACCAGCTCGCGACACTCGCGTTCCGTTTCCACGCCTTCAGCGATGACGCGGCAACCCATGGCGCGACCCATGTCGAGCATGGAGCGCACGAACTCGAGCTTGGTGGCATCGGCATCGATGCCGGTGACGAAGTAACGATCGATTTTCACGTAGTCGGGCTTGAGCTCCGACCAGGTGCGCAGGCCCGACGAGCCGGCGCCCAGATCGTCGATGGCGATGGCACAACCGGCTTCACGCAAGCGTTGCATGGCCGAGCGCAGCCGGTCGTAATCTTCCAGCAGGCTTTCTTCGGTGAGCTCGATCACCACGCGGTCCATCGGCATGCCGATGTTGCGAGCCAGCTCGACGAAGCGCTCGGCGAAATTGGGATGTTCGTAAATGGTGTCGGGCGACACATTGATGAACAACTGCCCGGACACTTGCGCCGCGACGAACCGTTTGAAGGCGCTTTGCATGCACAGAAAGTCGAGCTCGACTTTCAGGCCAGCACGTCGCGCGGCTTCGAAAAGATTCTGCGGGGCATGCAACCAGCTGTCGGAAGGACCGCGGGTCAGCGCCTCATAGCCACAAACGCCTCGGGAACGAGGGTCGACGATGGGCTGGAACAGAGTCGTAATCCGGCCTTCACGCAAGACGTCGGCGAGCTCGAGCGCCGAGGCATCGAGCCTGCGCAAGCGTAACGTCGGCGAATCTGGACGTGGGTCGGACATGCGCAACCAGCCGGCGTCGGCCCGGCCTCCCCTCTGCTCCGTAGGGCACCCGGTTTCCCGGGCGAGTTGTTACAAGTTAATTAGCTGAAGAGCAGCGAACAGAGACCGGCTTCGCATCGACGGCATGCCGCTATTGCTAGCAACACGTATGGAAGTGAAATTTGTGATGGAGCGCACATGTTGACCGCCGCCTCCAGTGAGGGGGCGGTCAACCGACGTGCGCTTAACGCTTCATCGCGTCGAAGAAATCACCGTTGGTCTTGGTGTCCTTCATCTTGTCGATCAGGAACTCGATGGCTGCCAGTTCGTCCATGGGGTGCAGCAGCTTGCGCAGAATCCAGATCTTCTGCAGTTCCTCGGCCGAGGTGATGAGTTCTTCGCGACGCGTGCCGGAACGGTTGATGTTCACCGCTGGGAACACGCGCTTTTCCGATACACGGCGATCCAGATGGATTTCCGAGTTACCGGTGCCCTTGAACTCTTCGTAAATCACGTCGTCCATGCGCGAGCCGGTGTCGATCAGGGCCGTGGCCAGAATGGTCAGCGAGCCGCCTTCTTCGATGTTACGAGCTGCACCAAAGAAGCGCTTCGGGCGCTGCAGGGCGTTAGCGTCGACACCGCCGGTCAGCACCTTGCCGGAGCTCGGCACCACGGTGTTGTAGGCACGGGCCAGACGTGTAATCGAGTCCAGCAGAATCACCACGTCGCGCTTGTGCTCGACCAGGCGCTTGGCCTTTTCGATCACCATTTCCGCGACCTGCACGTGACGCGTGGCCGGTTCGTCGAACGTCGAGGACACCACTTCGCCGCGCACGGTGCGCGCCATTTCGGTGACTTCTTCCGGACGCTCGTCGATCAGCAGCACGATCAAATAAACATCGGGATGGTTCGAGACGATCGAACTGGCGATGTTTTGCAACAGCATGGTCTTACCCGCTTTGGGCGGGGAGATGATCAAGCCGCGCTGACCTTTGCCGATCGGCGACACCAGATCGATGATGCGTGCCGTCAAGTCCTCGCTGGAACCGTTGCCACGCTCCAGTTTGAAGCGCTTGGTCGGATGCAGCGGGGTCAGGTTCTCGAACAGCACCTTGTGCTTGGCGCCTTCGGGCGAATCGAAATTGATCTCGCCGACCTTGAGCAGCGCGAAGTAGCGCTCGCCGTCCTTGGGCGGACGAATCAAGCCGGAGATCGAATCGCCGGTGCGCAGATTGAAGCGACGGATCTGGCTGGGGCTGACGTAGATATCGTCCGGGCCGGCCAGATAGGAGCTGTCGGCCGAGCGCAGGAAGCCGAAGCCGTCCTGCAGGATTTCCAGCACGCCGTCGCCGTAGATGTCCTCGCCGCTGCGCGCATGCGCCTTGAGGATGGAGAAGATGATGTCCTGCTTGCGCGAGCGGGCCAGATTCTCCAGCCCCATCTTCTGGGCGATATCCACCAGCTCCGGCACCGGCTTCAGCTTCAGCTGAGTCAGGTTCATCGACTGGCGCGAGGCCGCCAGTTCCGCTGGAGAGATTACGCCAACGTCATCGCCGTCGAAGCCGTCGTCCTGCGGCAGGTCGTCGTGTTGCGGCCCATCGCCGCGATGATCGTTGCCACCACCGCGGTTACCGCCGCGATTACCGCGATTACCGTCGTTGTTGCCACCACGATTGTTGGAGCGGCCGCCGCCACCGCCGCCACCTTTGTTGCCCGGGCGATTGCGGGCCTGATTGCCGAGATAGCCTCTCACAGTTTGCTGTCCAAAAATGCGGCCAGGTCCGATTTGCGGAGTGCCCCGACCTTCTGGCCTTCGACCTGACCGTTCTTGAAGAGAATGAGGGTGGGGATGCCGCGCACAGCGAATCGCTGCGGCGTCTTGGGATTTTCATCGATATTGAGCTTGGCGATCGTGACCTTGTCTTTGTATTCGGTCGCGATCTCGTTAAGCATGGGTGCAATCATCTTGCACGGGCCGCACCACTCAGCCCAGAAATCCAGCAGGACCGGGCCTTTGGCCTTGACGACGTCATCTTCGAAACTGGCGTCGGTGACATGCACAATCGTCTCGCTGCTCACCAGAAAACTCTCCGGGGGTGATGGGATGGAAAATGGACGAAAAGGGGTGTGCGAACTTCAGTTGCGGGGTGACACAAACCTGATGGCGTGGGTCATGCGTACGAACGTTGGCGGTGTGTGCTGCATGGATCGGCAGCAATGACCGGGTGACTTGAGTGTGCTCGGTCGGGCACAATGCCCGGGGCCGTGCTACTGAATCGATGCTCTTGGGCCAAACTCCATACGAAGGCCGCGTGAATGCTTGAGATAAATCTGTGTGAGCGGTGCTCGTGCTCGATGTAAGCCAGTCTGCTTCTGCTCCGTCGGTCTTCGGCAGTGACTCGCGATATCCGCTTGAGTATCCCCCTGAGCAGCCCTGCGAGTATCGAATGAGATACTGCGTCGAGGGTTACGTCGTCGAGGGGCTTGGAGCCAGTGCTCCGTTCGGGGCAGGTGCGGATGAGTCCGCTTCGTTGAGGCTTATTAAAACCGGGTGCTTGCCAATTTGCAAGCGCCCCCCTCTCTTCCACTGGGTAAATCATATCGAATGGCCGATTCGCACTTAACCGAACTGTCCTTTTCCAGCCTGCATCTGCCGGAAGCTTTGCAAAAGGGCCTGGCCGACGCCTCGTTCGAGCGTTGCACACCCATTCAGGCGCAAACCTTGCCGCAAGCACTCGCCGGCCTGGATGTGGCCGGGCAAGCTCAAACTGGAACGGGAAAAACCGCGGCATTTCTAGTGGCGATGTATGCGCGCTTGATGCGCGAACCGCCGCCGCCTACACGCAGCTTGAATGCACCACGGGCAATTATCGTGGCTCCAACGCGCGAGCTGGCGGTTCAGATCCATCGAGATGCCGAGGTACTCGGCTCGCACACGGGTCTGCAACTTGGCCTCGCCTTCGGCGGCGTCGACTACGAGAAACAGAAGCATCATCTCGAGCAAGGCGTGGACGTGCTGATGGGCACACCCGGCCGCATCATCGACTTCGTCAAGCAACGCGTGATCGATCTGCGCTCGGTGCAGGTGCTGGTGCTGGACGAAGCGGATCGCATGTTCGATCTCGGCTTCATCGCCGACATCCGCTACATATTGAGGCGTCTGCCGGATCCGCAAGCGCGCCTCAACATGTTGTTCTCGGCGACCTTGTCTCATCGCGTCCTCGAGCTCGCGTACGAGCACATGAACGAGCCGACGCTGGTGCGCATCGAGCCCGACAAGATGACTGTGGACCGCGTCCGACAGGTTATCTACTACCCCTCCAACGATGAGAAGCCGCGCCTGTTGGTGGGCTTGCTCAAGCACATGGATCCGCGACGCAGCATGGTGTTCGTGAACACGCGGCGCGCGGCTGAAGAAATCGAAGGACTGTTGCGCTCCAACGGCATCAACGCCGAAGCCATTTCCGGCGACGTGCCCCAACGCAAACGCTTACGAATGCTCCGTGATTTTCACGAAGGCACGCTGGCAGTGTTGATCGGCACCGACGTCGCTTCGCGCGGCTTGCATATTCCCGATGTGAGCCACGTGTTCAATTACGATCTTCCGCAAGACCCGGAAGACTACGTGCATCGTATCGGCCGAACCGCGCGCGCCGGCACTGAAGGCGACGCGATCAGCTTCGGCTGCGAGGAATACGTGATTTCCCTGCCGGATATCGAGGGTTACATCGGTCGCAAACTGCCGGTGGCGGCAGTGGCGAAAGAAATGTTGCCGGAGATCGTCTCGCCTCCTCCGCTGCCAAGACGTCACTTCGGTGGCGGCGGCGGCCGCGGTAAACCAGGCGGCCGTGGTGGTAGTGGCGGCGGTGGTCGCAGCGGCGGCGGCGGAGGTCGCGGTGGTGATCGTCGTCGCAGCGGCGGTGGCGGCGGTGGCGGTTATTCATCGCCTCGGCCACCTGCAGCTGCAGCTCCTGCGCCCGTCGCGCCAGTTGAAGCGAGCGCCAATAGTGCGAACGGCGACGCCAATGCCGAAGCACCGCCAAGAAAACGTCGCCGTCGACGCCGAAGCAAACGTTCCGATGGCACCACTCCAGGCACGCCGCCGGCGCCAGAAGCGACCTGAGCTAGCTGGCGCCTGGGTCAGCAAGCAGCTCGCGATTACTTCGCGAGCTCATCGAGCAGATGACTCACCTGCTCGACCGACAGGAAGTCAGTGACTTCCCGTTTAGCCATAGCTGAATCCGGCTTCGAGATGGCGAAGATGTGCGCGATGCCGTGGGCCTGCGCGGCGCGCAGTACCGAGTGACTGTCATCGACGAATAACGTGCGCTGAGGATCGAAGCCGAGCGCGGCTTCGAGTTGCTGCCAGAAGCTCGCATGCTCCTTGGGCACGCCGAAGCTGTGCGAGCTGAAGACCACGTCGAAGTAGTTCAGCAAGCCGGTCTGGGTCGCCTTCACTTTCAAGCTGTCGTGATGCGCGTTGGTGACCAACGCGATGCGCACACTCTTGTCGCGCAGAGCGCGGAGAAACTCCTCAGCGCCCGGCAGGAAGCGCACATGCTCGCGCATCTCGCGCTTCATCCCAGCAATGTCGAGCTCCAGCTCGCGGGTCCAGAAATCCGTGCAATACCAGTCGAGTGTGCCTTGCCGAGCTGCGAACATCGGCCGCAATACCTCGCGCGTCCGCTCGAGCGTCAGGCCATGCCGGGCGGCGTAACGCTCCGGAACCAGCTCCAGCCAGAAATAATTGTCAAATCGTAAATCCAGCAGCGTGCCGTCCATGTCCAGTAACACAGTATCGATAGCCTCCCAGCGCGGCTGGGTGGCCACCGACTCGGCTGCGGAAATCAAGGACTGGTTCAAGCGAAATCTCGGCTTCTGCGGAACGCGGGCGGCCGTATGATAGGGCAACCTGCAAGGCGGCCAGAGTCGGCAACGTCGGGGGACCTAGGTTAATGGAATTGGGTTGGGGCGCATTGGTGCTGCTCGTGGCTGGGGCCGCGGTGGTCTGGTTTCTTCAGGACAGCCTGGCGGCCCGCGAACGTGCCAACGTCGCGGCGATGGAGGCCTGTCAGCGGCTGAGCTTGCAGTTCCTGGACGGCACTGTCGCGTTCGCGCGACTGGCATTCGCTCGCGAGCAAGGCCAGCTGGCGATCCGCCGCACGTACGTGTTCGATTACACCGCCAACAGCATCGAGCGTCGCCAGGGATTCGTCATCCTGCTCGGCCGGCGCGTGGAGTCAGTGGGTTACGCACCCGGCGAGGAACGCCGCGGCCAGCCGCAGCCGCCGCCGATCACCATCTCCGCATCCGCGACTTTCACACCTCCGCCCGCGGAACAGCCCCCTGCGCCGCCGCCTCGTCGACTGGAGAGCGCTCAAGTGCTCGACCTCGCCGATTGGCGCGCGCGTCGGCGAGACGCTGAAAAACAGCAATCGCCCACCACACGGCGCCCCGCTGCCCCAGATCCTGGCCACGCAGATGGTCAGGATCATCATCAATAGCGCGCACTTGCGCTAAAGTACGCGCCGATGAGCGAAGCGGAAAACAACGTCGAGACTGAAACTTTCCGACGCCTCGAGCGGCTCCGGGAGCTGCGCATCGAGCATCGCGACCTGGACGACGTGATTCACCGGCTACAGATGGACTTGTACGTCAATGAAGTGCAACTACGGCGCCTCAAGAAACGAAAACTAATGTTGAAGGATCAGATCGCCCGGCTGGAAAGCGAGCTCATCCCCGACCTCAACGCCTGAGCCCATTGATCCATGCAGGAATTGCTGCATAACGCAGGCCTGGCTCTGGAGGCGCTGCTCACTCCCGCATCGCTCCTGCAATTGGCGGCGATCGGTATGGCCGTGCTGGTGGCCTGGTGGTTCGGCCGCCAGGTGCGCAACACCGAGCGCGGCAAGCTGGCGCTGGCTCAGACCGGCTTTCAGGCACGCCTGACCGAAGCACTGCTGATCACCAGCCCGCACCTCGCCGCGCTGGTCTTGATCGCCGCGTTTGGCGGCGCCCTGCACGCCCTGAAGGTCGACAGCAAGCTGGTCGATCTGGCGATCACGCTGTCCGGCCTGTTGTTACTGATCCGCTTTGCCGTGTACGTGGTGCGCGTCTCGCTCGGCAACCGGACCAAGGGCTGGGGCAACATCATCACCTTCGTGATCTGGGGCGTGTTGGCCCTGCACGTGCTGGGCTGGTTCGATCCGCTGGTACAGGCGTTCGACAGCGTCGGCATCACCGCCGGCAACAAGCGCATCACGCTGTGGTCGGTGATCAAAGTCCTGTTCACCGTCGGCGCGTTCATTTTGGTCGCGGTGTGGATCGCACGCTGGTTCGAGCGCCGGCTGATGTCCATGCAAGGCCTGGCGCTGAGCATGCGCATCGGCATCGCCAAGTTCTCGCAAGCATTCCTGATCGGCCTGTCCATCCTGCTGGGTCTGAACGCCGCCGGTCTGGATCTGACCACGCTGAACATTTTCACCGGCGCCATCGGCATCGGCCTGGGCTTCGGCTTGCAGGCCATCGCCTCGAATTTTGTCAGCGGCTTCGTGCTGTTGATGGATCGGTCCATCAAGCCGGGCGACGTCATCAGCTTCTCCGGCACCACCGGCACCAGCACCGAAGGCTTCGGTTGGGTGCAGGAACTGCGCGGCCGCTATGTGGTGGTCCGCGATCGCGACGGCGTCGAAACCTTGGTGCCCAATCAAAACCTGATCACCAACCCGGTGATCAACTGGAGCTACACCGACCCGCGCGTGCGCCTGAAGCTGCCGGTGCGTGTCAGCTACAGCTGCGACCCGGAGAAAGCACTGGAGCTCTTGCTCAAGGCTGCCGAGGATCAACCTCGCATCCTGC
>NZ_JAEUPY010000544.1 GCF_016790065.1 Steroidobacter sp. | reverse complement strand
GCCGACGCCGCGCTGGCGTTGGTGGAAGCGGGCGCCGATGGCGTGAAGGTCGGCATAGGTCCGGGCTCGATCTGCACCACTCGTGTGGTCGCGGGTGTCGGCGTTCCGCAAATCACTGCCGTTGCCAATGTGGCCGCGGCGTTGAAGGCCAGCGGCATCCCGCTGATCGCCGACGGCGGTATTCGTTTCTCGGGCGACATCGCCAAGGCCTTGGTGGCCGGCGCTCACTCGGTGATGTGCGGCGGCATGTTCGCCGGCACCGAAGAGTCGCCCGGCGAAGTCGAGCTGTATCAAGGCGCGTCGTACAAGTCGTACCGTGGCATGGGCTCGCTCGGCGCCATGGCGCAGACGCACGGCTCCAAGGACCGCTATTTCCAGGACGCGACCGCGGAGCTGGAAAAGCTGGTGCCCGAAGGCGTCGAAGGCCGCGTGCCCTACAAGGGTTCGGTGGTCACCATCCTGCATCAGCTGGCCGGCGGCCTGCGAGCTGCGATGGGTTACACCGGCAGCCGCACCATCGAAGACATGCGTACGCGGCCGCAGTTCGTGCGCATCACCAATGCCGGTGTGCGCGAAAGCCACGTTCATGATGTGACCATCACGAAAGAAGCACCCAACTACCGTGTCAGCTGATACTTTGTCTCGCTCCGACATTCACGCGCACCGCATTCTGATTCTCGATTTCGGCGCGCAATACACTCAGCTGATCGCTCGCCGAGTTCGCGAAAGCGGCGTTTATTGCGAGATCCTGCCGTGGGATGTCACGGATGCGGAAGTCCGGGACTTCGGTGCCAAAGGCATCATTCTCTCCGGCGGCCCGGAGTCGACCACCGACGCGAACGGACCGAAGGCACCGCAAGCGGTATTCGACAGTGGCGTGCCGGTGCTGGGCATTTGTTACGGCATGCAGACGATGGCTGCACAGCTCGGTGGGCGCACCACCGCCGGCACGCATCGCGAGTTCGGCTACGCGCAGGTCACCTCATCGGTCCCTTGTAAGTTGCTCGACGGCTTGTTCGATCACAAAGACGAACAAGGCCGGCCGTTGCTCGATGTTTGGATGAGTCACGGTGACAAGGTCGACGAATTGCCTCCTGGCTTCGTCGGCGTCGGCTTCACCAACAGTGTGCCGCTGGCCGCCATGGCCGACGAATCGCGCCACTACTACGCGGTGCAGTTCCATCCCGAAGTCACGCACACCCTGCAGGGCGAAAGAATTCTGGAACGTTTCGTTCGTGAGATCTGCGGCTGCGAGGCGCGTTGGAGCTCGGGCAACATCATCAACGACTCCATCGCTCGCGTGCGCGAGTCAGTGGGTCGTGACAATGTGCTGCTCGGCTTGTCGGGCGGTGTCGATTCTTCCGTCGTCGGCGCGTTGTTACATCGTGCCATTGGCGACCAACTCACTTGCGTGTTCGTCGACCACGGCCTGCTGCGGCAGGGCGAGGGCGATCAAGTGATGGAAACGTTCGGCAAGCACATGGGCGTGCGCGTGATTCGCGTCAATGCCGAAGAACGTTTCCTGACCGCGCTCAAAGGCGAAGTGGATCCGGAGCGCAAGCGCAAGATCATCGGTCGCCTGTTCGTCGAAGTGTTCGAAGAAGAGGCTGGCAAGCTGCAAGGCATTCGCTGGCTCGCTCAAGGCACTATTTATCCCGACGTGATCGAGTCCGCCGGCACGCGCACCGGCAAGGCTCATGTGATCAAGAGCCATCACAACGTCGGCGGCCTGCCTGAGAAGATGAATCTCAAACTGTGTGAGCCGCTGCGCGAGTTGTTCAAGGACGAAGTGCGTCGGCTCGGCGTCGAACTCGGCCTGCCGCGCGAGATGGTGTATCGCCATCCGTTCCCGGGTCCTGGTCTCAGCGTGCGCATTCTAGGTGAAGTGACCAAGACGTACTCCGAGGTGCTGCGCAAAGCCGATCATATTTTCCTCGAAGAACTGCGCAAGCACGATCTCTACGACCGCACCAGCCAAGCGTTCGCGGTGTTCCTGCCCGTGCGCTCGGTCGCCGTCATGGGCGATGGCCGTCGCTACGACTACGTCATCGCGTTGCGCGCCGTCGAAACCATCGACTTCATGACCGCGCGTTGGTCACGCCTGCCGTATGAGTTCCTCGATCTGGTCGCTCGCCGGATTTGTAACGAGGTCAACGGCATTTCTCGAGTGACCTATGACATTTCAGGGAAGCCACCGGCGACCATCGAGTGGGAATAAAAAGTTATCCATCACCATCGATCGGCATCTATCGAAAATTTGACCTAAGTTCCTGTTTTCAAAAAGTTTTCCGTTCGCTGTCTATCGCAGACTATCGCGGGCCAACGGAAGATTTTGACGGTACTACTGACGGTATCGAGTTTTTCTGCTTCGACTACGATCCAGAAATACCGTCACGATACCGTCAGGCGTCGGGCCGCGAATCAAGCGGACGCGCCGGAAAGCCTTCGAAAATAGGCCTTCTCGCACGGTCGTAACGGAAAGCATTCATCGAGCCGAGGTGCCCCGATGCTGACCGACACGACGTTGAGAAACCTGAAGCCGCAATCCGCACCCTACAAGGTGAGCGACCGAGACGGTCTGTATGTCCTGGTGACGACGACCGGATGCATTTCGTTTCGCTACGACTACCGTCTGAACGGGCGCCGCGAGACATTCGTGATTGGCCGCTACAGCCCGCGCGGTCTGACGCTCGCGCAGGCGCGAGAGCAGTGCCTGGCGGCGCGCAACGCCGTGCTGCGAGGTGAGTCTCCTGCCCAGGTTAAGCAGAATGAGAAGCAACGCCTTAAGGCCGCCAAAACCTTCTGTGACTACGCCGAAGAGTGGTTCCGCGAGGCCGACCTTGCCGATAGCACCAAGGCGATGAGGCGTGGCGTCTACAACCGCGACATTTATCCGCGCTTCAAGAGGCGGGTGATGACCGAGATCACCGAGGACGATGTCCGTTCCCTGTGCGAGAAGATCAAGGCTCGCAATGCACCGGCCACTGCCCTACATGTGCGGGACGTGATCAAAGCGGTGTTCGAATTCGCGTCCCTCAAGGGAGCCAAGATCCCAAACCCGGCCGCAAGCATCGCTCCGAAGGCGATCGCCACCATCAAAGCACGCGATCGTGCGCTGAGTCCGCTCGAAGTCCGGCTGATGCTGCTAACGCTCGAGCATATTCAAGCGACCGCAGATCATCGACTGGCGATCCGCCTCATCCTGCTGACGCTGATCCGCAAAGGCGAACTGATCGGGGCGACATGGGATGAAGTGAATTTCCAAGCACGGATCTGGAGCATCCCGAAAGAGCGCATGAAGGGGAGGCGGCCGCACAATGTCTATCTGTCACGGCAGGCGATTTCGATTCTGACTGCGCTCAAGTCGTGCGCTGGAAGCTCACGATACATTCTGCCCTCCCGGCACAATCCAGATGCTCACATTGCGCCCGGCAGCCTGAACCGGCTCACGCAATCCGTCGTGGAGCAGGCGCACTCGCGGAAGCTCCCGCTGGAGGATTTCACACTTCACGATCTGCGGCGCACCGGCTCCACGATTCTCAATGAAGTCGGTTTCAATGGGGACTGGGTCGAGATGTGCCTTGCGCATCATCAGGGCGGCTCTCGCGGTGTCTACAACAAGGCCAAGTACGCGGAGCAGCGGAAGCACATGCTTCAGGAGTGGGCAAACATGATCGATGCCTGGGTCGCGGGGAATTCCTATGCACCCGTGCTCTTGCCGCCGTTTGTTGAGGCCTATGTTCCCCACGTTGCGTTGGACGTGGAAGGAATGAACCAATGGCAATGAGACGGTTTGATGAGTATGCGCAACTATGGTTCGCGCAGGCGGATCTGTCCGAACGGACGATCTATCAACGTCGGATTGTTTATCAACGCGACATCGAGCCGCTTCTCAGAGGACGCCCCATCACCGACATCGATGCCGATGAGGTTCGGTCGCTGTGTGAACGTGTCAAGTCGCGGGGAGCGCCGGCAACGGCGGTTCATGTGCGTGACATCATCAGAGCCGTTTTCACCTTCGCGCGCCGACAAGGGTATGAAGGGGGGAATCCGGCTGCGGAGATCGCGGCAAATTCTATTGCGGTATTCCAGCCACGACAGCGCTCGCTGTCCCCCAGTGAGGTCGGAATACTGTGTCGACTGATGGAGGAGACGCGGGTCAGGACGGAGTATCAGTTTGCGCTGAAGCTCATTCTCCTAACCCTCGCTCGCAGGAGCGAACTCGTCATGGCGACGTGGTCTGAGATTGATTTCGAAGGCGGTATTTGGACAATCCCACCGGGCCGCGCGAAGTCGACGAAGCCGCGGTATGTCTACCTTTCCAGGCAGGCACTCGACATTCTGATTGAGTTGAAGGTGCGGGCCGGCGCTTCCGAATACGTCCTACCCTCGATGCTGGATCCGTTCATGCCGATGTCACCCGTGTGCCTGAATCACACGACGACTGCGATCTTCAAAGAAGCACAATCTAGAAAGTTGCCCCTGGCGCGGTTCTCCGTGTACGACCTTCGCCGCACGGCATCGACGATTCTGCGGGATGCTGGCTTTAACGCTCACTGGGTTGAGTTAGCTCTTGCGCGCGAAGTCATTGAAGCAAACCGTGGTCTCCACGACAGATCACAGTACGCCGAACAACTGCGGCACATGCTGCAGGAGTGGGCGGATATGGTGGACGCCTGGGCGCGCGGTACATGGCACTCGCCGGTCCTGCTTCCACCAGCGATGAGCGAGACTACAGCGCCGTCTTGAGCGGCCGCCGCCTGCGCAAGCGCACATCGGGGACGGGAGCTCGTCCCAGCCGCGCCTGTTCTGCTGGCTGCTTTCGAGCATCTAGCCAGGCATAGACCTCGTCGAGATCCCAGACTACGCAGCGGGGAGTGAGATAGAACCGCTTTGGAAATTCGCCGCGACATTCCATCTCATAAATGGTCGTGTTCGCGAGCGGTACAATCTTGCGCAGCTCAGCGCGACGGATGGTTCGTCGCAGTGGCGGAAGCATTTTGCTTGTATCTGAAGTCATACGATGACGGAGCGCGCAGGCAACGGAAGCCATAGGTCGGAACAAGCTCCTGAAATGGATGCGGGTAGTTAAGGTGACTGCAAGATAATTGCCAGCTCTGCACCAACGCCCAGGCGAGCGTCAGCGCCCGCATGCCGTGCGCTCACGCTCGCGCTGTTCCCATGCAGCCACGTCCTTAACGTCCCACAGATTGAAGCTACCGAACTCCTGGATGCACGGAGCGGGAAACGGATTGACCTTACGCTTCATGCGCCGAAAAATTGTTCGTCTTGAGCAACGGAATCTGGCGCACAGATCTTTTGCAGAGAGATATACCAAGCCTGCGTCGGACGCGCGGTCAGCCCCTTGTGCGGGGTAGTCCGAGGTCGATTGACACGTATTAAGACCGACGGATTTCATACAACAACCCTCGAACGGTAAACGATGGGGCGCAGCGCTTGCTGCAAATATCCCGGCGCCGGCGGCGCCGAGACGGCGCATTGCCAGGAATGGCATTGGAAGCTGGAGACGACGAAAGGGGCCCGATGAATGGCAGATCAGCAGAGGGCGGCCAATCGTGTTGGTCGTCTGAGGTCAGGGCGTGCGGCTCAAGTGCCGCACAGGTACGAGTATGGAGCTGAGGTTTTTTGCATGACCGAGCGCGACGTCGCAGTCGTCGCTGTCGGTTTGGCGTGCTTTCAAGTCGTGATCGAGCGCGGATGATCGGCAGGCCGGGGGAGGTCGCCAATCCAGGGTCGTGTGCCTCTTGAGGCGGCTGCCCATAAGAGGTCAGGTTTGCGGCGCAGTCTCTTGCGCAGATAGAAGGTTGCCGCAAGACTTTGTGCAGGAGACGCTGCGACGCCGGCCTTGAAGGCTCGCCACGACAGTGCTGTGTACACACGCGAGACAACTGGCGTTCTAGCCAACGCGCACACATCTGCTCAGTCTTGGTGGCGAGCGCTCGATCACACTCAGCAGCCGCAGGATCTCTCTCCTTCATCTGCTTCACGTGTTTGTCCGCTCCGCGGACGATTCGTCGCGACAACGATGCTCGCAAGACAGTATGACGAGATGTTGATCGGACACGCGTTGAGTTCGCTTTGGGAAGACGGTTTCGTGTTGTCGGCCGTCACGGCATCACGTGAGCACGGAACATCCGGAAGGTTCAGTTGCGCAGTCGCTAGGAATGAACCCGAGAGTTCTCTTGGTCAAGCATTATTGCCGAATACTCAGCATGCCCCGATTGTCAAAGCAATGATCGCTGCGGTCTGCGACGGAAATGATCCTTTGTCATGTCAATGTGACGTCAGTTCAGATATTCGTTGAGCGCACAGACGGCAAATACGAGCCCACGGCTGAGCCATCGCATGCATAATGTGCAAGCGCGTATGGGGAGCGACGGCCCGATCCTGAGTGGAACGCAAGAGCATTGGTCGTTGTCCAAAGTGTCAGCCCGGATGTGTTCGCGCCGACTACGGACGAAGCGATGGAACCGTTCGATTTAGCTCAATCGTTCATCGAGTGCGGTGAGCGAGCCGTCTCAGTCGATGAGCTCGCGAAGTCCTTTGAAGACACTGTTCAGCGTCTTGGATTTCGACACTTCGCCTGTTGTACGCACGTCAATCCTCTCAAGCCGCCGGCATGGGCCATCGTGGTCCACAACTATCCAGCCTCCTGGGCTGATCTTTACTTTGAAGATTCCTTGCACCAGATCGATCCTGTCCTGTTGTGTGCCGAGCGAACATTTCTGCCGTTTTTTTGGGATTCTCCTGACTTCGTCGGGCAGCTGACAAGAGGGCAACTGCAGATTCTTGCCCGAGCCGCGCGGTTCGGCGTTTGTCACGGCTATACGATTCCATTGCATTCACCCTCCAGCGCCAAGGGATACGGCGCCTCATGTTCCGTCGTGCCTGATTCGAAGCAGATCGAAAGTCGCAGCTACTTTGCTGTGCAGCTGATGGCGATGTATTTCTACGCAGCGGCCCTTCGAATGAAAATGAAGGCATCGGCGCAACCTGAGCGACCCGGCATACATCTGAGTCAGCGAGAGCGAGAATGTCTCGAGTTGGCCGCTGGCGGAAAGAGCGACTGGGCGATCGGCCAGATTCTGAGAATCAGCGAGCACACAGTCCATCGGCACATTGAATCGGCCAAGGTCCGGCTTGGCGTGTCCACTCGCGTGCAGGCCATCATGAGGGCGGTGGAGAATCGAGAGATCGCTTTCGGCGACGTCGTCCAGCCAGATCTCAGTCCAGAGCGCGCGCGCTTACTCGATCGTCATCCGTAGAGCGAAAAGCGATCGTTATTATGCATCAATGCGCTGGCGGTGTCCGGTCGTGCCGACTTCGCGCCATAAACATGCGGGGGAATTGTTTCATATAGCTCTCGTTTGTTTCTCTGTCAACTAGCCTGATCAGGGTAGGGTAAAGCGCCGCGAACTGTCATAGAACGGATCCAATGTTGCCGCAGCATCGAAGCAGATTGTCTGCTCAACCGTGATCTGAATTTACGCCAGTGGCTAACGCTAGACAGACGGGTGTGGAGCGAAGCGCAAGTGGTCGACACTCGCTCCACCTGTGCGGAAGTTCCAAGTATCCCGCCCGAGCGGTCGAACCAACGGCGCGCTGCTCTATATATGTGCACGCGAGCGCCTCTGATGTGCCTCACTCGCACCGATTCAGCGTCGGCATGGTGGCCAACTGGCAGGCCGGATACGAGATTGAACAGCGCGAGGCGCGCCGCCGCTCTGGGACGAGGGGGTCGACTTGCTTGGCGGGTCGTCGTTCAACACGGGTAGGTTTCAGAACGATCCCCGAAAAAAACTTTTGCACCACTGTGGTGGATGGCTAGCAGATGGGGCATTTCAGTCGCGAAGAGGAATTGTTCGCGGCCGCCCTGGCCTTGCCCACGGCGGAACGAACTCGCTATCTGGAATGCGTTTGCAGTGACGATGCTCGCTTGCTCGAGCGCCTGGAGGAGCTGATTGAGGCGAGCGAGCAAGCGCCGCGTTTCATCAAGGAGCGAGAGTCGTTCGAGAGAATCGAAGGGGTCGGCGACCAGATCGATCGCTATCGCTTGGTCGAGGCGCTCGGGGAGGGCGGTTGTGGAATCGCCTATCTGGCCGAGCAGGTGTCGCCCGTCAAGCGTCATGTTGCTCTCAAGGTCATCAAGCCCGGGATGGACACCCGGTCCGTCATCGCTCGTTTCGAGTCCGAGCGACAAATCCTCGCAGTGCTCGACCATCCTCATATCGCGCGAGTCTTCGACGCCGGCATCTCACGCAGAGGACGGCCGTATTTCGTGATGGAGTTGGTGCGCGGGGTGCGACTGACCGAGTACTGCACCCAGGCGCGCTTGACGATTGCAGAGCGATTGCGACTGTTCAACCAGGTCTGCCTGGCCATTCAACATGCCCATCACCGCGGAGTGATCCATCGGGACATCAAACCTTCGAACGTGTTGGTGACTTTGGACAATGGCAACCCGATTGCGAAAGTCATCGATTTCGGCTTGGCCAAAGCGATGGCCGCGTCGCTGAACGATCGCGTCTCACATACGGGCGCGGGACAGTTTCTCGGCACGCCAGCCTATGTGAGTCCCGAACAGGCCGATCCTCGCCAGCTCGAAGTCGATACGCGCAGCGATGTCTACAGCCTCGGGGTTCTGCTCTATGAGGTATTGACCGGCGCCACACCGTTCGAGGGGTGCGATCCGTACCGGTCGTGCGCCAATTTTCTGCGACAGATTCTTGTCGATGAGCCGAGCACGCCTTCCAAGCGACTGATCAATGCAGAAACGATGCCCTTGGCGGAGCGGGCATCACTCTACCGAGCCTCCGCTTCGAAGCTAATCAGGCAGGTGAGCGGAGACCTGGACTGGATCGTCATGAAATGCCTGGAGAAGGATCGCAACAGGCGATATCAAACGGCCAATGACCTCCGACTCGATCTGGAACGGCATTTGAAGCACGAAGCGGTGCTCGCGCGGCCGCCCAGCATCCTCTATACCATGCGCAAGGCGGCCAGGCGCCACCAATTGCTCTTCGCTGCCAGTGTGGCCGGCGCCGTACTCGGGCTGTTCATGGTTGCTTTCGCGATCACTGTGTCGTTTCAGGCACGTCGTATCGTGGCGGAGACAGACCGCGCTGAGCAGGAGAAGCTGCACGCTGAACAGATCGCGAACATCGTGCTCAAGGTGCTCGCTGCGGCCGACCCCTTCGAGAACGATGCAAAGGAGATGACGGCGCCGGATTTGTTGGACCAAGCGGCCCAGGAAATCAGGGATGAACTGACGGACGGATCCGAAGTTCGCGCCTCCATGCTGGAGGCCGTGGGTCGCGCCTACCGCCGCCGAGGTGACGCCCAGAAGGCGATCGACTATCTGCATGATGCGGTTCGGGCTCGCACCCAGATGCAGGCGGGCGGGGACCTTGCAACGCTGGGTGCAATGATCGAACTGTCCAT
>NZ_JAEUPY010000534.1 GCF_016790065.1 Steroidobacter sp. | reverse complement strand
GACGCCGACGGACACGCCACCCGCGCTGACGTCGAGCGCTCCAGCGGCCATGTGCTGCTCGACCGCGCCGCCCAGCGCAGCGTGCTCCACAACTGGCGCTTCGACGTATCTCATTGCGCTCACACGTTCCCGGCTACGCATCAGGTGGCTGTGGAATATCGCAACGAGGAGTATCAGTAAAGCGGCCCTTGTCTCCTCTTCACGAGAGAGGAGATTTTGTCCGGGACTAAATGGTCCCGGACGTCTTTAACTGTTCGATCTCAGTCTCGCTGAACCCTGCCTCGGTCAACACCTCGTGAGTGTGTTGGCCGAGCAGCGGCGGCGCCGACTGATACTGCAGCGGCGTGCCCGACATCTTGATCGGGTTCGCTACCATCGGCACCGTGCCCGCCTGCGGATGCGGCAGCTCGATTTTCATGCCGCGACTCTGCACTTGCGGATGTTCGAACACCTGCGCCAGGTTGTTGATACCGCCCACCGGAATGCCGAGCGGTTCGAACAGCGCGATCCATTCCGCCACGGTTCGCTGTTTCAACGCCGCGGCCAACAACGGGACCAACACGTCACGATTGCGCACGCGATCTTCGTTGCGCAGGAAACGCGGATCCTGATGGAACGTTTGCCCGGCCGCCTCGCAGAACTTGCCGAACTGGCCGTCATTTCCCACCGCCACCACGAATTGGCCATCGGACGCGTCGAACACCTGATACGGCACGATGTTGGCGTGCGCATTACCCATGCGCTTGGGCGCGCGACCGCCGACCAGGTAATTCATATTCATGTTGGCAATCATGGCCACCTGCGAATCCAGCAGCGCCATGTCGATGTGCTGGCCCTGGCCAGTGAGCGAACGATTCACGATGGCGGCGAGAATCGCCACAGTCGAATACATGCCGGTGGTGATGTCCGCCACCGCCACACCGACCTTCTGCGGTCCGCCGCCGGGTTGATCGTCCTTCTCGCCGGTGATGCTCATCAAGCCGCCGATGGCTTGGATGATGAAGTCGTAGCCCGCCACCTGGCGCATCGGCCCGGTCTGGCCGAAGCCGGTGATGGAGCAATAGATCAGGCCGGGGTTGAGCTCTTTCAGCTGTTCGTAACCGAGGTTGTAGCGAGTGAGATCGCCAGCCTTGTAGTTTTCGATCAGCACGTCGGCCCGCGCCGCCAACTTGCGCGCCACCGCCTGGCCTTCGGGCTTGGAAATGTCGAGCGTGACCGACTTCTTGCCGCGATTGGCGCCGAGAAAGTACGCAGCCTCGCGCGTATCTTTACCGTCGCGATCTTTCAAATACGGCGGCCCCCAACTGCGCGTGTCGTCGCCGACCCGAGGGCGCTCGATCTTGATCACCTCCGCTCCTAGATCGGCGAGGATCTGGCCGCACCAGGGACCGGCCAGCACGCGGCTCATGTCCAGCACGCGAAGATGCGACAGCGCGCCCACACGGGGTTGATCGGAGCTGGAACTTTCAGGCGTCATACTGCTTCTTACTTTCATGGTCCGGTGCTGTCGGCCGCGCAAACTAATCGCAGCCGGGGCTGCGGATCAAGGGCGTTTCGATCACCAGCGCAAACCGGTACCGCACCATGGCCGCACTTCGCCGCTCCCGCTCCCAGACTGTGTCGCCAATGATTGGGGTGGTCGGGTTACTCGCCGTCGGGGGTTTACTGAGCGGCACGGCACTGGCTGAGGAAAAAGCGCCCGCCGCCGCCAAGCAGGTCGCGCACAAGCCCATGGATCTGCGGCCGCCCAATATCACTCACCTGTTTTCTTCCGAGCAGCTAAACAAGATTTTAGCCGCCACGTTCCGTGAAGATATCGAAGAGGTGCAGGTCGAAGGCGAGCGCGACCAAATACCGGACACACCCACCGTCTGGCCCGGCATTGCCGCGCCGATCTGGGCGGTACTGAATCCTACGCAAGCCTGGCGAATTTTTACGCCATTGCCGCCGGATCAAACACGCGGCTCGCAGTACCTGCGCGCCGATGCCACCGATGCGTATGTGCTCGAGCCGGCCGGCACCCCGTCGCCGCACGCCCACTGACATCCCATTAACAACCCAGACTGTCGCTGTGAGACACTGACGCCCACTCCCGGCTAAGGCGTCTCCATGACCTCATCGGCTTCGGCTGTTCGCGCTTCGCGCGAACGCGTGCTCTCCTTTCAGGGCGGCTGTAACTTTCGCGACATCGGCGGCTATCGCACCCAACAAGGCACCAGCACGCGCTGGGGCAAGGTGTATCGCGCCGGCGTGCTCACCTATTTCACCGACGACGACCACGCACCGCTCAGCGAATTAAAAGTTCGTTCCATTTGTGACTTGCGGCGCGCCGAAGAACGCGAGCGCGAGCCGACGCGCTGGCCGCATGCTGACGTGAATGGCTTGTCCTGGGACGACGGTGCCGTGCCTCCCATGATTCGCACTTACGCTGCCGATCGCCCGAAGACGGCTGAGGGAATGTTCGACACGATGATCGCGTTGTATCGCGCGCTGCCGGAGTGGATGGGCCCGCGCATCGGTGGAATGTTTTCTGCGATCGCCAACGGCGATGTGCCGCTGGTCGTTCACTGCGCGGCGGGCAAAGATCGCACCGGCATCGCCGTGGCGGTGTTGCTTAGATCGTTGGGTGTGCCGGAAGAAACGGCCATTCAGGATTATTTGCTGACCAACTCCTCGGTCAACTTCGAAGAGTTCATTCGCTCACGTCATCAGGTCGACCTCGGCGTGACGGACACACACAGCCCGCTATTCGCGATGCCCGAGGACATGCGCCGCGTTCTATTCAGCGCCGACGCGGACTTCCTGCACGCTGCCTTCGAACAGATCGGCGATGTCGAGGCTTACCTGGCCAAGACCGCCGGTATCACAGCGGCTCAGCAGGACAAGGTTCGAGCCGCTCTGCTCGAATAACGCTCGGAGCTACGGCATCACCGGCGGCTTGTATTCGAGCGTCAGCCCGAACGCCCATAGCAGCGCCAACACCACCGGGACGTGCACGATGAATTGAACCATCGTGAAGCCAATCACGTCCCGAGCGCGCAGTTTAAGAATGCCCAGCAGCGGCAACATCCAGAACGGATTGATCAGGTTGGGCAACGCTTCCGCGGCGTTATAGACCTGCACCGCCCAGCCGAGATGCACCTTCAGCTCATTGGCCGCCTGCATCACATACGGCGCTTCGATGATCCATTTACCGCCGCCCGACGGCACGAAGAAGCCGAGCACCGCCGAGTAGATGCCCATCACGATTGGAAACGTCTCGCGCGTCGCGGCTTGAGCGAAGAACGTCGATAAGTGATGCGCGATGCTCTGGCCATCGCTGCCGACCGCGGACACCAGAATCGCCGCGATGCCGCCATAGAACGGAAACTGGATCAGCACACCGCTGACACTCGACACGCTGTTCGACACGGAGTTGAGAAACACGCGCGGCCGCCAGCACAACAACAAGCCCAACATCACGAACATAAAGTTGTAAGTATTGAGGCTGGAGATGGCCAGTGCCGCGCCCTTGGCTTGAAACTCTTGAACCAGCCAGGCCGCGCCCAGCGCAACGATCAAGATATTGAGCAGCGGACTGTGTTCGAGCCATTCGCCAGGGCGCGTTGTGGACGCGCTCGCCAGTGACGGTGCCGCCGGCTCAGCGACGACACCCAAGCGTCGCGCGGTCTGTGCATTCTCTCGCTGCGGCGTGGTCAACCACGCGATCACCAGCGTGATAGCCATGAGAATCGCCGTCAGTGCGATGGACTGCCACAGGAAAATCGTTTCCGTAAAAGGAATCACGCCGGTGATCTGTAACAGCGCGGGCGTCATGCTCGCGGGATTGGCTTGCAGCTGCGCCGCTGACGAAGACAGCCCCATGGCCCACACGGACCCCATTCCCAAATAGGCGGCAGCGGCCGCCGCTCGATAATCCATATCGAGATCGTCGCGGCGTGACAGGGCTCGCACCAGCAAGCTGCCGAGGATCATGCTCAAGCCCCAATGCAGCAGCGAGAACATCATGCTGATCGTGGCCACCCAGCAAACAGCGCCGCGACCGGAGCGAGGAAATGCGGCGAGCTTGTCGATCAAACGAGCGGCAGGCGGTGAGCTGGCGACGACATAGCCGCCGATGATGATGAAGCTCATCTGCATGGTGAACGGGATCAGGCTCCAGAAGCCGTCACCGAATGCTTTCGCCGTCTGCGTCACCGGCGAGCCGAGCGCGATGGCTGCGATCGCCACGACGATCACGCCCAGCACCGCGAATACATACGCATCAGGAATCCAGCGCTCGGACCAAGCGCAACAACGCAAAGAAATGCGTTCCAACCAGCCGACTTGTCGATTCATATTCTTTGGCTTGCCAGGGTCCGCTGCCCCTGAGAGCGTGTTGGTATTGGTTGGACTAGCCTACCTTGATCTGAATGCTGTTGTCCGGTCGGTCGAGCTTGGCCGTCAGCAAGGCGCGATCGATGCGCGCGGCACCCTTGCGATAAGGATTCGCGTCGTGCGTCAGCGCGACATCCTGTCCGTTCACCTTGACTGCACTCACTCCCCAACCGGTACCGTCGATCTCATAAGTCAGCGTCACCGACTTCCCAAACAGCGACAGCCGAACACGCAACCCATTCAGCGCCACCGGAATCACCGGATCCAACGTGACCTCGCGTGCCTCGATGCTGAGCCCCAAGAACCGTCGCACGATCAATGCCAATCCGATGCCAGCGCCGCTGGAGTAAACCCGCCAGCCGCCATCGAGCGGCACAGAGCCTTGAGCCACACGCTCATACTCGGCGCTGGCTTGGTAGCGATCTTCGAACGTCGCATCCGAGCTGGAGTAGTAGCAGTTCGCCTGTCGCGGCGTCGCGCTCGACACCAAGCTGCGAATCCCGATGGGATTGACCTGGCACAACGCGCGGAAGAATCGATCCGTCTCGCCCACTCTCGCCAGCGCCTGCGCGTAACGCAGATGCGCATGCATGTACATCAACCCGATCTCACGACCGAAGAACGTGGCACTCTCGGCGCGTTGGAAGAAGCGCATCGGCCCGCCGTGATAGTTCATCGGCCGGTCGAACAATCTGACGCCATCCGGCCCGCTCAAGTGCAAGTCGATCAAGCGCAGGTGTTGCTTCAGCTGCTCGGGATTGAACAAATCCTCGAGGATGGCGTGGATCATGGCCAGCGAGCTGTAACGAACGCCGGTGATGTTATCTCTAGGGTGCAAGAGATAGCTCTCGCGCCCCTTCTCTGCGAACAGCGCATAGCCGGTGAGCACACCATCCACCAGCAACACATGCTGGAAGTCGCGTTTCACGTTCGCTGCCCAGCTTTCGAAACGAGCCGCATCCTGCTCGCGACCGATGCTTCGCAACGCCTGCGCCAGCGTCGTCAGTACTTGGTGATGAAGCGTAACCGTCCAGGCGCTGCACATCCGCTCGCGCATGTTCGGATCGGCGGGCTGTAGCGCGTCGTTCCAATCTCCATGGCCGTACGCAGCGAGCGCCGTGCCTGGCACGATGCGCCGTTCGATGACCTTCAGCGCGCGCTCCACATGCTTCCATAGCGGCACGGGCGGCAACGCATGCCCGGTAGAGAAGAACGGCACGGGCTCATCCAGAATCGAGCTATCGCCGGATGCAATCAAATACTGCGACAGTGCAAGCAGGGGCCAGAACACGATATCGCCGTGTGAGTCCCCAGCGCGAATTTCGCGCTCACGCTCGAAGAACATAAACCACTGTGGCCAATCGCCATCGGGCGCCTGGGCTCGCATCACTCGAATCAGCAGATCACGAATGGGTTGGAAATGACCCAATGCCAACAGCATTTCCACCGGGCCTTGAGTCACATCGCGCGTACCCCAGCCGCCGCCGGAGTACTGCTCCAAGCCACGAGGCGACAGGTAATGCACCAGCGCGTTATGCCGGAACCACGGCACGATCTCCGCCAGCCGCCCGACCTGCTCGGCCAGCGCGCTACCAGCGGGCGCCTCAACGCCTAACAATTCGACGAGTTGCTCGCCGCTCGCCTTCGGGACGTCGGGACTTTCAACGACCAGGTTGCCGCGAATCGTCAAAGCAAACGACTTGGTCGCCGCAGTCACCAAGCACACATACGGCTGCTGACGAGAACCGCCATCGCTGAACAGCATCTCATCGCCGCCGACGCGCTCCAGTTCAGTAGACGGCGTAACGACAAAGCCACCCTGCGAGAATCGTTTCGCGAGCTCACTATCCTCGGCAGGCTGAATCACGATGGCACCCTCTTCCGAACGCCAGCGCGCTTCGCCCGAGAGACTGCCATCGTCACCATTCAAAGCGACATGATTGGAAACAAAGAACCGCGCCGCCGCGCCTGCCCGCACTTCGATGTTCAATGCCACCTGATGCTCAGCGTGCGCCTCGCTGCGAACTTCGATCAAACCATCGGCATGTTTGTACAGCCAGCGACAGGCATCCGGTTGAATCTCAAACGCCGACGGCATGTCGAGCAGTTGCCATTGACCGCCCACTTCGACGAACACCCGCAGTCCATGCGAACGATACAGGCCGAGATAGCTGTGCACGGTCGACAGCAACCGATTGAAGCTCACATGACCTTGAGTGAGCATCGAATGAAACACGCCGTTCATCCACACTGTGGAGGTCAGCGCCAACTCATCCGGCGTGGTGTGACGGCCGGAGCGCAATAGATGTCCGTGAGGCCGCAACACTCGCCGCTCTTTGGCGCGCAGGACCACGTGTCGATCCGCTTCGTAGAAGAACGACAGCACCTCGCCGCGCTCATCTGCTTCTTCGTGCCGACGCTGCGAATTGAACAACGTCGCCAACTCATCCCGCTGCAGATCGAGCGCCTTCAGCAGTAGCGCGCGACTGAACAATGTGCCGGCATCAGCAGCGTCGCCGGCAGTCGCTGCGATATCGGCAAGAGCAGCTTCGGGCAGATCAAGCACCTTATCGACCGCAGCGAGATCGACGGCCGATGTGGCCGCCGGATGATCGGCACTGAAGCTACCGAAGAACCCCGTGCTGACCCGCTCGCCGGGTGCGATCTGCAATGGCGCATCCTGAATCGCAACCAGCGAGTGTTCGTGCTGTAACCGGCGCGTCGGCAAGCCTTGCAGAATGCCGATGGGTTGTTCGCCGGCGCGCGTCGCCAGTCCATGAACCTGCAGAGCATCGGTCGCGAAGCTCGCGCCTTGTCGCAACGAACCGATGACACACCAGGGATTGCGGCCGCCGGCAGAAAGATTTTGCCGAGACGCCACCACATGACCGTGCTTTGCATGCAACAGCGGCGTGTGGTCGACGTACTGACTCACGTAAAACTCGTTCAGCCGCACCGTGCCGTACGGCGACAGCGCCACGTCCTGCACATAAATGACGTCGACGTGCTGAGCCGAACCTGCAGAATTTTCCAGGCTCACTTGCCAGAACCAAGCCGGGGCCGCAGCCGCCAAGCGAAGCTGCACCGTGTAGCGAATACCGGACCACTCGCCGCGGCCCACCCAACTGTCGGCTGAACGAGTGAATACGGTCGGGCTGCGTGGTCCGAGCAGCTCCAGGTACTGCACCGCGTCGGTATTCAACCGGCGCAGGTACAGATTGGCCACGCTGCCTTCCAACTCGTTACCGATGAACAGATTGACGATGGTGTCGCAGTGGTCCATGCGCCGCACGGCGCCGTTGGCCAACAACTCGGCCGTCAAGCCGGCGGGACTTTCCAAACGCGAAGGCGGTGATAGCGGCATCTGCGACTTTCCTGACGCGTGCGAACAGCAGTGAAATGCGGTGCTCGCAGTGTAGTGCATGCGCTTCCGGCCGAGGAACCGCGTCGCTACTGACGAGTTGTTTCCCACAGCCCACGTCGACCCGCTTTCGAGGAGACAGCCATGAAAATCCGCGATGCCATGACTCGAGACGTCCGTATGGTCCGCCCGGACCAGCCCATTCGCGAGGCCGCACACTTGATGGCCGAGCTCGATATCGGCGCACTGCCGGTCCAGGACAACGACCGGTTGGTGGGCATGATTACCGACCGGGACATCGCAGTTCGCGCGGTTGCCGAAGGCAGGGATGCCGACACTCAAATCAGCGAGGTCATGACCAACGAGATCAAGTACTGCTACGAAGACCAGACGGTGGACGAAGTCACTCGCAATATGGGCGAGCAGCGGCTGCGCCGCTTGCCGGTGCTGGATCGTAACAAGCGGCTGGTGGGCATCCTGTCGTTAGGCGATCTGGCCATCGACGATGAAGCCTCGGATGAGGCCGGCGAAGCACTGGGCGGGATTTCGCGCCCGGGCGGCGAACACTCGCAGTCAGCGCAACGTCATTGATGAGACGCATGACGCTCGCCCTCTGCTGCAGAGGGTGAGCGTATTCAGTGCTATTCGTCGTTATCCACTTCGACCATGCGCTTGGATTTGCCGATCATCCAAGCGATGCCGATGCCACCGGTCACATAGTTTTGTTGCCGCACCAGCGGGCTGTCTGCGAACACGGCGTTATGCAGATTGTCGTAACGCATGTACGCGCCCACCCAGCAGCCCGGGAAGCGCTTGGAGATAGCGGCAATCACGTGCGTCCCTGAATAGCCGCCGCGCGCCTCGTAGGCAGGCCGTTCGACAGTGGCGTAGCGTGGCGCCACCGAATAGAAATATTCGTGATACTGAGCCGCGCCGAACAGCGGGCCCACGCCGACTCCGAAATCCCAACCCGGGGCGACGAAATTGGCGATGTCCAGATTCAAGCGCGGCGAAAAATTCCAACCCAAACTTTTGGGCGAGCCTTCCAAGGTGATGGGCACACGTAACGGCATCACCAGATCCAGCTTCATGTCCTGCGCCGCCGAGCGCCACAGATGCACATCCAGCGACGGTCCGAATTCCAAGGTCGGCCGCAGGTTCGGCATGCCGTCGCGCGCGTCGTTGTCATCGCTGCTCACCGGAATGGTGGCGTTCATGCTCAAGCTCAGCTCGAGGTAGCGCTTATCGAACAGCTCGCCGCGCAGACCTTCGCGATCGGCCTTCAGAAACTTGCCGCGATACACGAAGTACGGCAGCGGCACCGGATACACATTCAGTTCATCCGAACCGCGATAGTCGGGGAACGCCATGGCACCGACGCCCATGCCAAATTCCCACAACGGTTTTTCCGCAGCCTGCACCGACAGCGGCGCGGCGACACAGGCCACGACCGCAGCCCAACGCAACACGACTTTGACCACCGACCCCATACGACCCCGGCTATAGAAGCGCCTCGACGTTACTTTTCAGGTCCTCGGGCTTGGTGGTCGGCGCGAACCGGTCGACCACCTGGCCCTGGCGGTCGATCAAAAACTTGGTGAAGTTCCATTTGATGGCTTCGCTGCCGAGCAAGCCCTTGGCATTGCTTTTCAACCAGCGATACAACGGATGAGCCGTATCGCCATTCACGTCGATTTTCTCGAACATGGGGAAGCTGACGCCATAGTTCTTTTGGCAGAAGCTGCCGATCTCATCGGCACTGCCCGGCTCCTGGGCACCGAACTGATTGCAGGGAAAGCCCAGCACCGCGAGGCCGCGATCCTGGTACTGCTTGTAGAGCGCTTCGAGCCCCTCGTACTGCGGCGTGAAGCCGCACTTGCTGGCGGTGTTCACCACCAACAACACCTTGCCGCTGTACTCACGCAGCGCCACCGGTTTGCCGTCGAGGCTGTTGGCCGAGAAATCGTAAACGGTGCTCATGACTGATTCCTTCAAGGCTGCGGGTCGGCCGACACCAGCGTGAAGCTGTCGGCAAAGTACGGTGTCTCGGCAAAACAGTTGGTGGGCACGCCCCGGTGCTCCGAATAGTGCAGCCGGATCTGCCGGCCCACGGCCGAGGACAATTGTTTGGCCAGCTCCGGATCGCGGGTACTGAAATGCCAGATCTCCGGCGCCACGCCGCCCACGATGTACAAAGCCAGTTCGCCCTCATACGTCTTACAGAGCCAACCCTTGCGGGAGAATTTCTGGAGCAGGCCGGCGCGCTCGCCTTCGGAATAGGACCAGCTCAGGGTG
This sequence comes from Steroidobacter sp., assembly GCF_016790065.1. GTDB lineage: Bacteria > Pseudomonadota > Gammaproteobacteria > Steroidobacterales > Steroidobacteraceae > Steroidobacter. Next base: position 10,469 of record NZ_JAEUPY010000534.1, on the reverse strand, counting down.
AACCAGGTCCAGGCGCCGCCTATGACCAGGGCCAGCAGCGGGATGAACACCAGCACTCGCACCAGCCAACGGCCCGGGCGGCGAGAGGGGAACGCGGAATCAGCCATAGTTATAGTTCCTCGCGACAGAGCTGGAGTGTGGCGAAGGTCGTTGCCGCACTCAACTCTTACGCGAGGCGGTGACGCGAAGGCTCAGCGACGGGGCTTGGCCGGGCTGCGCTTGGACGCTTTCGGAGCCGCTTTCGGGGCCGTGCCCTGGGACTCGGGCAGCTGGTTGCGCAGCCCGTTGACGAAAATGTCATAAACATGGGCGATGTAGCGCTCACGCACGGCATCGGTCACACCCGCGCCGCCGACGATGGATTGCAACGCATAACGCGCGTTGAACAGGTGATCGCAGGCACCGAGCAAATTCACGTAGAACAACACCGGCTCGACCTGCTTGAACTCGCCCGCTTGGATGCCCTGCTCCAACAGCTGCTGTTGCAGCTCCATCAACGGCCGGATGAACACGCGAGCGATGTGCCGCCCGCTGCTGGTCTCGGCCTCGCGCTGATCCAGCAACGAATGCATCAGCCGATTCAAATACGGCCGACGGAAAAAGCCGTTGATGATGCCGGCAATGTGCACGCGGAGTTTTTCCGAGGCCGACATGTCCAGTTCCAGCAGATTGCGCACCCGCTGTAACTCGACCGCGGCATCGCGGTCCACCAGTGCCACCAGCAAGCCTTCCTTGTTGCCGAAGTAGTACTTGACCAAGGCCGAGTTCAAGCCCGAGTGCGCGGCGATTTCGCTCAAGGAAACATTGATGCCGTGGCGATCGCTCATCAGCTTGCTGGCGGTATCGAGCAGCTTTTCCCGCGCATTGAAATCGCTGGGCACGGCGTCCCGCGCGATGCGGCCGGCTTTACGGCGGCGAGGCGGGCGGGAGCTGTCTTTGACCGGGGCTCGGGCTGGCACGCTGGACATTCTGGGCAATCGAGGCGAGCGGAGGGCCCACATCGTACCGCAAACACCGCGCCGTCATCGCTGTCGTCACAGCGATTGTCATATTCTTTAAGCGATTGATTAATTCATGCCGATAGCGTCCAATGGCGCACCGTTACCGGCCACGCGCCGCTGGCGTCCACATTGCGAGGGGATTTCATGAGCACTGCGTATATCGTCGCGGCCGCCCGTACGGCGGGAGGTCGTAAAGGCGGCCGTTTGTCCGGCTGGCATCCGGCGGATCTGGCCGGCAAGGTTCTGGATGCATTGGTCGAGCGCGTCCAGGCCGACCCGGCGCTGATCGAAGACGTGATCATGGGCTGCGTCAGTCAGGCCGGCGAACAGTCCAGCAACGTGGCGCGCAACGCCGTGCTGTCCTCCAAGCTGCCGGAAAGCGTGCCGGCCACCTCGGTGGATCGGCAGTGCGGATCGTCGCAACAGACGATTCATTTCGCCGCGCAAGCAGTTATGTCCGGCGTGCATGACATCGTGATTGCCGCCGGCGTGGAAAGCATGAGCCGCGTGCCCATGGGGTTGCCGATCGTGCTGCCGGCCAAGAACGGCTTCGGCTCGCCCAATGGCGAAGCCATCAAGAAGCGTTATCCCGGCATCGAGTTCAGTCAGTTTCTGGGCGCGGAAATGATCGCCAAGAAATACAACTTGTCCAAGGACCAGCTCGACGAGTACGCGTTCGGCTCGCATCAACGCGCCATCGCTGCCGCTCGTGCCGGCGCGTTCGAGCAGGAAATCGTACCCATCGAAGTGACCTTGGCCGACGGCAAGAAAGAACTGCACACCGTCGATGAAGGCATTCGTTTCGACGGCACCATCGAAGGCATTCGTGGCGTGAAGCTGTTGCAGGAAGGTGGCCGCGTCACTGCCGCCACCGCCAGCCAGATTTGCGACGGCGCCTCCGGGGTGCTGATCGTCAATGAGAAAGGCTTGAAGACGCTGGGCGTGGAACCGCTGGCGCGCATTCATCACATGTCCGTGATCGGCCACGATCCGGTGATCATGCTCGAAGCACCGCTGCCGGCCACGCAGCGCGCGCTGCAAAAGTCGGGAATGAAGATCGACGACATCGATTTGTTCGAAGTGAACGAAGCGTTCGCGCCCGTGCCCATCGCCTGGCTGCAAACCACCGGTGCCGATCCGGCGCGACTCAACGTCAACGGCGGCGCCATCGCGCTCGGTCATCCACTCGGCGGCTCGGGCACCAAGCTGATGTCGACGCTGATCTACGCACTCAAGGCACGCAACAAGCGTTACGGCCTGCAGACCATGTGCGAAGGCGGCGGCATGGCGAATGTGACCATCATCGAGCGGTTGTAATTGAGTTTGGTTCACCCCCTCCGGGGGTGAACCGGACTTGTTTATGAGCCGGGCTTGTTTGTGGACCGGCCTGTTTAAAGGACGACTATGAAACTCGACTCTTCCATTGCCGCCGTCATCACTGGCGGTGCTTCCGGTTTGGGTGCTGCCACCGCTCGTGCTCTGGCTGCGCTCGGCGTCAAAGTGGCTCTGTTCGATATGAATGTCGAAAAGGGTGAAGCGCTGGCCAAAGAACTCGGCGGGGTGTTCTGCAAGGTCAATGTGACTTCGGACGCCGATGTCGACGCCGGCTTCGCCAAGGCGCGCGCCGCCATCGGTCAAGAACGCATCCTGATCAACTGCGCCGGCACCGGCAACGCCATCAAGACCGCGAGCCGCGACAAGACCACGCGCGAGATCAAACATTTCCCGCTCGAGTCCTTCGACAAAATCATCCAGATCAATCTGATCGGCACGTTCCGCTGTATCGCCAAATCGGCCGCCGGCATGTTGTCGCTGGATCCGCTCGATGCCCAGGGTGAGCGTGGCGTGATCGTGAACACGGCGTCGGTGGCCGCACAGGATGGCCAGATCGGCCAGGCCTCGTACTCGGCCTCGAAGGCCGGCATCGTCGGCATGACGTTGCCCATCGCACGCGACCTGATGAACGAAGGCATCCGCGTCAACACCATTCTGCCGGGCATCTTCAATACACCGCTGATGCAAGGCGCAGCCGAGAACGTCAAAGCGGCGCTGGCCGCTTCGGTACCGTTCCCGAAGCGCCTGGGCGAGCCGGAGGAGTTCGCGTCGCTGGCGCTCGAAATGTGCCGCAACAGCTACTTCAATGGCGAAGCCGTACGACTCGACGGCGCCATTCGCATGGCTGCTCGCTAATAGCTCCTCGGTAACGTCATGCGCAGAACCATCTTCGAACCCGAGCACGAACAGTTTCGCGAATCGGCGCGCCGTTTCTTTCAAAAGGAAATCGGCCCGCACGGGGAGCGCTGGCGCGAACAAGCCGCAGTGGATCGCGAAGCCTTTGTGAAAGCCGGCGAGCAAGGCTTTTTGCTCATGTGGGCGGCACCGGAACATGGCGGCGCCGGGGTCTCGGACTTTCGTTACGAACAGATCCTGATCGAAGAGAACGGCCGCTGGGGCGAGAGCGGTTTCTTCATGACGTTACATTCGCGACTGGTGGCGCCGTACATCGGTCACCTCGGCACGCCGGAGCAAAAGGCCCGGCTGTTGCCCAAGTGCGCCACCGGCGAGTCCATTCTTGGCGTCGCCATGACCGAACCCGGCGCGGGCAGCGACCTGGCCGGCATGAAGACGCGCGCCGAAGATAAGGGCGATCACTGGTTATTGAATGGCTCGAAGACTTACATCTCCAATGGACAGATAGGCGACGTATTCATCGTTGCTGCGCGCACCGATCCTACACGCAAGCATGGACTCGGCTTGTTCATCGTCGAGCGCGGCATGGAAGGGTTTCGGCGCGGCCGCAATCTGAAAAAGATGGGCCTGAAGGCGCAGGACACCTCGGAGCTGTTCTTCAACGACGTGAAGGTGCCCAAGAGCAATGTGCTCGGCGAGCCCGGCAACGGCTTTAAATATCTGACCACGTTTCTGGCCGAAGAGCGCTTGATCACCTCGGTGGGTTCATTGCAGGCGGCACGCACGGCGTTCGAGCTCACGTTGGAGTTCGTCAAAGAACGTCGCGCCTTCGGCCAGCCCATTGGCACGTTCCAGAACTCGCGATTCAAATTGGCGGATATGCAGGCCCAGATCGACGCGCTCCAATGCTTCATCGATCAATGCGTGCTGGAACACAACGCCGGCCGATTGGACAGCGTCACGGCTGCTGAAGCCAAGTTGCTCACCACCGAGCTGGAAGGTCGCGTCGTCGACGAATGCGTGCAGCTGCACGGCGGCGCCGGCTACATGGATGAGTATGCGATCTCGCGGCTGTACACCGGCGCTCGCATCAGCCGCATCTTCGCCGGCAGCAACGAGATCATGCGCGAAATCATCGGTCGCTCGCTGGACCTGGACGACCGCAAACTCACCAAGGGTTGATTACTTGGCCTTCCTGACCGGCAGCGGCACGTTACAAACGTCGATGCGGCCGGCAGGAACTTTGTACCACTCGTCCTGCCGATTGCGGCGCGACTCCACCAGGTCGGTGAAGGTCTGGGTGTCGGTTTTCAGCACTTCCAGATTGGCTCGTTCGGCCGCGGGCACATCGGCCGCGAGCTTGATTTGAGTAATCGGCGTGCGCTCTTCGGGCTTTTGATAAAAGCCCATCGCGCCTTTGCCGCGAGGCATGGTCGAGAGCACATCCATACCCTGTAGCACTCGACCCACCAGCGTGATGTTCCGATCTAGGTTGCGAGGCGCGTTGCCGCTGACGACGTACAACTCGGCGCCGCTACCACTACCCACATCGTTGTCGCGACCTGCGCCGACCATGCCGTAGCAATGAACCAACCACGCTGACCCTTGCTCGGACTCGCGAGCGACAGGAAAGCCGTTCACAAATCCGGTTTGTGCGGCATAAGTATCCGGATCGGGCAGTGCCGTGAATTTGAGCCCCGCCGCTGGACGAATGAACTCCGGCGGCAACGCTTTCTTCGCCTCGCCGAGCGGCTTGTTCGCGTTCGAATCGCCCCACTGCACGACATAGTTGTCCTGCGAACGCGTGATGGCCAGGCCGTCGAAATACTTGGCCCGCGCCAACGCCCGCAAGTTGGCCGCGTGCTTGGGCGCGAACTCCGGTTGCAACTCGATGACGATACGACCTGCCGGCAGATCCATATACAAAGTGTTGTTCGGATCGAGCGGTCGCCAGTCGGACGGCTTGGACGCCGCCAGCACATCGGCCATGGTCTTGCCGGCGGCGCTGTTCTTGCCTGCGGCGCTGGCCGGCAACGACGCAAGCAACAGCGGCAGAACAGCGACTGCAACGACGCGCAACGATTTGCTCACGGCCAGCTCCTGTGACAAGCCCGGCACATTATGGCATCGTGACCGGTGAACTGAACTGCTGGGGACCGTAAGAAATGCAGAGAACCAAGCTGCTCGCCGTGCTGGCCTACTCGTCGTTGCTGCCGTGCCTGGCGCTGAACGTTCCCGTCAGTCAGGCCAATCAAGCGCCGGCCAGTAATCAGGCCGCCACGCCCAGCCGCTCGCCGGTCGACGGCTTTTTCGCTCGTTTTACCGATGAATGGGTGCGCGCCGATCCGGATCTGGCCACCAGCGCCCGCTACTTCTCCGGCGACGAACAGAACGTCCTGGAACAGCAACTCACCCCTCGCACCCGGGCCTACACGCTCGATCGCATCAAACGCGCCAAGCGCGGACTCGCCGACTTGCAGAAGTTCGACCGTAGCAAGATGAACGAGTCGCAGCGCGTGTCGGCCGAGCTGATGCAATGGCAGCTGGAAAGCATCGTGGCCCGAGAAGCCTTCCTGGACTTCGACTTTCCGCTGGATCAATTCAGCGGTGCCAACGTCGGCCTGGTGGAATCGCTGACGCTACGTCATCCGCTCACCAAGCCCGGCGATGCCGCCAACTATGTGGCCCGCATGAAGCAACTCAGCACGCGCATGGACGAAACCGTCAGCGAAGCGCGCCAGCTGATCGCCAAGAAAATGTTGCCGCCACGGTTCATCGTCGAGACCACGCTCACGCAGATGCGCGCGTTCAGCGATGTGGCCCCGGCACAGAATCCGCTGGTCACTGCCTTCGCTCAGCGCATTCAGACCATCGAAGGCCTGAGTTCGTCGCAACGCTCCGAGTTGCAAGGTCAAGCCACTCGTATCGTCACTGAGCAGGTGTATCCGTCCTGGCGTCGCGCGATTGCCTTGCTCGAAGGTATTTTGCCCAACACCAGCAACGACGCCGGCCTGTGGCGTTTCCAGGGCGGCGATCAGGCTTACGCATTCGCGCTCGGCCAATACACCACCACCAAGCTCACGGCCGAAGAGATTCATCAAATCGGCTTGCAACAAGTGGCCCGCATCGAAGCCGAGATGGATGTCATTTTCCGTAAGCTCGGTCGCACCCAAGGGTCGGTGCCCGAGCGCATCAAGAAACTGCGAGCCGATCTGACTTATGAAGACCCGACGTCGGATTCGAGCCGCGCCGAAATCATGCAGGACATCGATGCCTTCATCGCCGATGCGCTCAAGCGCAGCCCGGCGCTGTTCGACCTGCAACCGAAGTCACCCGTCATCGCACAACCGTTTCCTCGCTTCCGCGAAGCCAGCGCTGCGGCCAACTACAATCGCGCGCCGCTGGATGGTTCACGCTCGGCGATTTTCCAGATGCCGTTGCGCCCTGAGCGCATGACCAAGCTCGGTCTGCGCACGCTGGTGTATCACGAGACCGTGCCCGGCCATCATTTCCAAATCGCCATCGAACAGGAAAACACCGACCTGCCTAAGTTTCGCCAGGCTCGAGTACTCGGCGGCATTTCCGCCATGTCCGAAGGTTGGGCGCTGTACGCCGAGCGACTGGTCGCCGAGAACGGCTGGTACGAAGGCGATCCCGAAGGCCTGCTCGGCATGTTGGATGCGCAGTTGTTTCGCGCACGTCGGCTGGTCGTAGACACCGGCTTGCACGCCAAGAAATGGACTCGTCAGCAGGCCATCGATTACGGCATCGAGGCCAGCGAGATCGAGCGCTATGTGGTGATGCCCGGCCAGGCGTGCGCTTATATGATCGGTCAGCTGGAAATTCTGCAGCTACGAGATCGGGCGCGCACCACGCTCGGCGATAAGTTCTTGCCCCAACAATTCCATAACGTCGTCTTGCGCACCGGTACGGCACCGTTGGAATTACTGGGCCGCGAAGTCGACCGCTACATCGCCGGAGCTGCCGCGAATTGAATGAGTGAGTTCTGGCAGTTCTTCCGGCTGTCCGCGCCGCTATTCGTCATCGTCTTTGCCGGATATGTGATTGCCAAGTGGCGCTGGCGGCGGGAATGGACCGAGCTCGGCTCCAAGCTGGTGTTCATGGTGGCGCTGCCGGCGCTGCTGTTTCATATGATGACGGGCCTGTCGCAATTGCCGCCCGTCGATGCTCGCCTGCTGATCGCATTCTTCGGCGGATGCTTGCTCGTGTTCTTCATCGGCCGCTTCGTGTCGGCGCGCGTATTCAAACTCGATGGCGTGGCCCAATCGGTGTTCGCGCTGGCCGGCGTGTTTTCCAACAACGTGCTGCTCGGCGTGCCCATTGCGAAATTGACGCTCGGCGAACAGGCGATGCCTTCAGTCGCGCTGGTGTTGGTGTTCAATGCGCTGACGCTGTGGACCTTGGTGACCATCTCTGTCGAGTGGGCGCGGCACGGCTCGTTCACCATGAGCGGCTTTGGCAAGACCACACTCAGCGTGCTGAAAAATCCGCTGGTCGCCTCCATCGTCGCCGGCACCTTGGTCGGCTGGTCCGGCATCAAACTGCCCGGCTTCATCGATGTGACGCTGGCCGGCATCGGCAAACTGTCCGCACCGCTGGCTTTGCTGGTGCTCGGCATGGGGCTGGCCGAGTACGGTATTCGTCAGGGCTTGAATCAAAGCCTGACCATCTGCGTCATCAAACTATTGGTGCAGCCGCTGGTGGTGTGGGGCCTGGCGGTGCTGTTGAATCTGCCGCCGTTGGAAACCAGCGTGGTGGTGCTGCTGTCGTCACTCGCGATCGGAGTGAACGTTTACATGATGGCCATGCAGTTCGGCACGCTCCAGAGCACCATCGCCAGCAGTCTGGTGTTGTCGACCGGACTGGCGTCGCTCACGACGCCAGTGCTGCTGTCATTGCTGCATGCCCTGCGGCCCGATCTATAACTACTAGCTGACCACGCGCGAGATCACGTTCGAGAGCTGGCTCTCTTCGCCAGTGGCGGTCACTGCGCGCACTGCGAAGTAATACGTGCCGGCCGGCAGGTCCTGCACGCTGAAGCTGTTCAAGCCGGCGCTCGGCACTTCGATGGCGTTCACCAACGCATTCTGGTTCTTGCCGTAATGAATGCGATAGCCCGACAGATTCTGCAACGTGGCGCCTTCGACGGTGCGAGTCGGCACTTCCCAAGACAGAGCAACGCTCGCACCCGAAGCAGTCTGCGCCACCGAGGAACCGGCAGCGCCGACAGTGACCGAGAACGCAGTCAACGAAGCGCTGGCCTTGCCGTCGCTGACGGTGATGACCACACCAGCCGTCGTGCCCTGAGCAGATGGAGTGCCGGAGAGTTGACCGGTGGTGGTGTTGAACTGCGCCCAGCTCGGCTTGTTTTGAATCGAGAAGGCGAGCGTGTCGCCGTCGGCATCGGTTGCTTGCGGCGTCATCGTATAGGTGCTGCCAACAGCGGCCTGCGTAGCCGGCGTACCGGAAATCGTGGGAGCGGCATTACCGCTGCCGCTGCTGCTGGTTGCGCTGCTGCTGCCGCTGGAACCACCGCCACCGCCGCCGCAACCGGCGGTCATGAGACCGGTCATCGCCAACGCAACCAAGCCACCACGCTGCAACCACTTACCAAAAATCGCCTTCTGCATCTGACAGCCCTTGATACATCTGCCGGCGCTGGTGCGCACGACGTGAATTTCCAAGGGCGTGACTGGGCCGCTGCAGCAGCAGCCCACAAATCATCGGTGTACTTGCGTACACATAGAACGCACCGTGTCTTTGGTAGACACAGTTTGCTCTCGCTAATTTGGCAGCCCCGCTGTCTGAGGGCGTGAGCCCTTTTAGACCGGTTGCTTTGCGTCCCCGACTTTCGACGGGTTTGCCCTTGACGGTAGCGAGCCTCGATTGCTCCATTCGAGGTGGCGAGGCCGATGACTGCACGCACACACGCGCAGCCGGCACGGCTGTCACCTGATTTCAGTCAGACGAAGAATGTTTCAGACATCCTCGACCCGCTGCGGCATTCGCATTCCCTGCGAACCCTGTTATCGATCACTGGATGCCATTTTCGGTCGTTCGCCGCTCCTTACCCATCGGAGAGGCACCCAATGTCTTGACGCGGGATGGAGCATAACCTCCCCCGGCGGATACTCAATCCTGTCTGCGATTAGCAGCAACGTCGCCGTCGCCAGACGACTGCGGCGCTTAGGAAACAAACATTGTTTGTTGGTTGTTAGCTGTGACGCTGTTCCGGTGAGGCGTGCGTCACAGTTTTATTTCGGCGCTTCGCACGCTTTGATTAGCGCGCTTTTGCCTGTTTTTATAGAGCTTCCCGCATGCCGTGGCAGGTCATGCGGGGGCTGCTCGGTGGTCAGTGTCAGCGGCGACGAGGCGTGTCGCGAGCGCTACGTGACTTGGGTCTCACTCCCTTGGAATCGACGTTGGCCCGAAATTTCGGCGCGCTCGGGCGCTCGCGTCGGAGCTTTTCCACGTGCGTTTTCAGGGCTCGGCTGAGCTGCAGCTGCTGACCGGCTACGCGGACTTTTTGTAGCTGCTGAAAGACTTCTTTCGGCATGCCGGCGGGCAGATCTACGAAGCTGTGATCGTCACGGATGGTGACGCGGCCGATGCGGTTGCCTTCCAGGCCAGCTTCGTTGGCGATCGCGCCCACGATGTTGCCCGGCTTCACGCCGTGCGCGTGGCCGACTTCGATGCGGTACGTTTCGACGTCTTCGTCGCCGCCCCGACGACGCGGCCGATCGTCATCCCCGCCCGGACCGCGGGCGAATCTGCCTTCGCCTTCGCTGCTACGAGGACGCGATGGGCGACCTTCGTCGTCGCCTCGACTGCGTGCTGGTCGCTCCGAGCCTTCGCTGCGGCCAGCGAATTCTCGCGGCCGGCGGCTTTCGCTTGGTCGCTCTGATCGCTCGCCATCCCGCGCGGCTCGCTTCGCTGCGCGCGGCTTCGCTGCTGCATCTTCAGAGCCAGTCTCAGTGGCTCCAGCTTCGGCGGCGCCCGCCTCGGCATTGCTAACATCGACGCCAGCTTCGTCATTGCTAGCTTCGACGTTGCCAATCTCGGCGCTGCCAGCTTCGACGTTGCCAATCTCAGCGCTGTCGCTCTTGATCGCGCCCGGTGCGGCCTCTCCTTCTGCAGCTGGCGCTTGGCCTTCGCGCTGTGCGAATTCCAGCGCTCTGCGCTCGCGACGATTCAGCGGCCGCGGCTGCGGCGGCGATGTGACATCTGACTGTTCAGACGATGTGAAATCCGGAGCAC
>NZ_JAEUPY010000194.1 GCF_016790065.1 Steroidobacter sp. | reverse complement strand
AAGCCAGGGATGGCGCACAGGAACAGACAACGCGACGGTCAACCCAACCCCGGCACCATTTCTGCCCTGCTCGGTTTGCGTGCCAAGAGGCAGTACTGGAGAAGCTAAATTATTGTTTTTATTGGTGGAAAGGGAGGGACTCGAACCCTCGACCCCGGCATTATGAGTGCCGTGCTCTAACCGGCTGAGCTACCTTTCCAAGCCGTTGCCCGAAGCCCCCGGAGGGGTGGGGGCGGCGATTCTCCCGGGGGCGGTCCGGGGTGTCAAGACAAAGCTCGGGAATTCCACGTCCGGGCGCGAAAATGCCGGCTTCAACGCGCAATTAGCTGCGAATTGGCCTGCCGTGAGTCTCGCCACCGCCACCTCGGCGCGGTTGCCTGGGGGGCTTTTCCGCAAGCTCGGTTTGCTACAGTCCGTCCCGATAAATGGGGGACGGTTCATGAGCGGCAATCAGCGGTTTTCCGTGCACGGCAAGGTGGTGTTGATCACCGGTGCGTCGAGTGGTTTCGGGGCGCACTTCGCACGTGTGTTGGCGAGCGAAGGGGCGAAGGTGGGGTTGGCGGCGCGCAGGGTGGATGCGCTGGAGTCGATTGCTGCTGAGATCAGAGCGGCAGGCGGTGTGGCTGCGACGGTCAAGCTCGATGTGCTCGATAGCGCGTCGGTCAAACAGGCGGTGCAAGCGATCGGCGAAACGCTGGGTCGTATCGACGTGCTGGTCAATAACTCGGGGGTGTCCGTCGGCAAGGCGCTGTTGGAACAATCCGAACAAGATTTCGATGCGGTCGTCGATGTGAATTTGAAAGGTGCGTTCCTGGTCGCGACTGAAGTCGCGCGTCGCATGAAGGCGGACGGCAAGGGCGGCAGCATCATCAACATCGAATCGATTCTGAGCTTCAGGCAAGCGGGGCACGTCGCGCCCTACGCGGCATCCAAGGCAGCGCTCACACAGCTGACGAAATCGATGGCGCTCGAACTGGCGCGATACAAAATCCGCGTGAACGGCATCGCGCCGGGCTATTTCTCCACCGACATCAACAAAGACTTCTTCGATACCGAAGGCGGCATCGCGATGATCAAGCGCATGCCGACGCGTCGTCTCGGCGACATGGTGGAATTGGAAGGTCCGTTGTTACTGCTCGCCTCCGACGCCTCCAGCTACATGACCGGCACGACGCTGGTGGTCGACGGCGGCCATCTGTGTAGCGCTCTCTAACGCCCCGTCACAATTCGCCACATTCCTTCCGCGGCCTGCCACAGCACGCCGCGGATTGTGTCCGCTTCCGGGTCTTGAATGGCACTCACGGGCAAACGTCACCCGCCTCCCGCAAGGGGAGCAACGACGGGGGTTCGATGAGGAGTGCGACTATGTTCAAGAAGGCGTTGATTACGGCGGTGGCCCTCGCGATGAGCACAGGTGCGGCCCACGCAGGCGAAAAGAACAAACTCACCAAGGAAGAAGGCGTCGGCATGTTCAGCGGCGCGGCGGCGGGCGCCATTGTCGGTGGCCCGATCGGCGCGGCGGTGGGCTTGATGTTCGGCGGCATTCTCGGCGACAGCGTCGGCACAGCCTCGCGGGCGCAGTTGCACGCCAAGCAAGTGGAACAGCAGTCGCAGAAGCTCGAGCAAGAATTGATCGACACGCGCATCGCGTTGGCGAAAGCCAGTGAGCGCACCGGTGGCGATGAAATGCTCGATGCGCTGGCGGAGCGTCTGCATGCGGATGTGATGTTCCGTACTAACGACGCGACGATGGAAGCCGACGTGGTCAGCAAGCTGGAGGACCTCGGCAAGTTGCTGGCGCTGCATGGTCAGTTGGAAGTGCAGTTGCATGGCTTCGCCGATCCGCGCGGTAAGTCGGAGAAGAATCTCGAGCTGTCGTTGGAGCGTGCGAACGCTGTGCGAGAGGCGTTGATTCGCGGTGGCGCTGCGCCGGAGCAGATCACGCTATCGGCGCACGGTTCGGATCTGACCACTGCGCCGAAAGGCGATCTCGAAGCCTACGCGTGGGAGCGTCGCGTAAGTCTGGCGATTCGACCCACAGCCACGTCTGCTGTGGCGCGTAACGAGTGAACTCGCGTGACTCGGGCGGTCGGGAGCAAGAGCTCCCGGCCGCTTTTTTTTCTTAACGGCATTTGCAGTAGCCATCCCCGCCGTCACCTTCTACAGTCGAGCTCCTCCAGATGTGCTTAGCGAGTATCGTAATGTCCGAAGTAGCCAGTGCCTTGATCGTGGACTTCGGCGAGACGACGCCCGAGACCACGCACTCCAAAGTGCCTGCGGAGCGGCTGCTCTCCGGCAATCCCGAACACGTTGCGCGTAACTATTTCAGCGATAGCACGGGGCGCTTTTTCGCCGGCGTTTGGGAGAGCACCACTGGCAAATGGCGCGTGCGTTACTCGGAAAACGAGTTCTGCTACATCACGCGCGGTCGCGTGCGCATCGAACACGAATCGGGTCGCGGCTGGACCTTTTCTGCCGGCGCTTCTTTTGTCATTCCTGCCGGATTTAATGGGGTGTGGGAGGTGTTGGAGCCCACCGCCAAGCTGTATGTGATTTACGAGCCGGCTTAGTGCAACCATCGTAGGGTATGCCCTACCGTAGGGCGGGTAGCGCGGTCTGCGCCATCGCTGAGCACGAGCCCATGCGCGCCATTGCTAGGCTGAATGCCTTGGCATGCTTGCTGCATTATGACTTCCTAGGGGCGGCTGTGGCTTTTTTGCCGCAAAACCGCGGAAATCTGGCAAATTAAAGTAAACTCATACCACATGCCGAGGGCGGCATGTTTCTTTCTCACCACAAAGGGGAGACCTATGCGTCATTTGAGGATTCTGGCTGCAGTTGGATTGCTCGGGGCAGCGACCGTGGCCAATGCCGGCGTGACATCGACCTGGACTTTGACCAACGACTACGACTTCCGCGGCAACTCGCAATCGGCCAAGGATCCTGCCATCCAAGGTAGTGTCGACTACGCCGCGGACAGCGGCTGGTATGTCGGTGCCTGGGGTAGCAACGTCGACTTCGGCGACGCCGATGTGGATCTGGAAGTCGACCTGTACACCGGCTTCTCCGGCGAGAGCGAAGGCGGCCTGGGCTACGACGTGGGCGTGGTGTACTACGCTTATCCGGACGAGAGCGACTTCAACTACATCGAAGCCTACGGCAGCATCGCCAAGGACTGGTTCAAGGGCAAGCTGTGGTACTCGAACGATTTCGGCGGTGACGCCACTTCCGGCGACACACCAGCCTTCTACCTGGAAGCCAATGGCACGTTCCCGCTGCCGCAGAATTTCTCGATTCTGGCGCACGTCGGTTACAGCTGGGGCGACTACTGGGATGACGTCGGCGATGAGTCGCTCGACTACTCGCTCGGCGTGGGCTACACCGTCGGCAACTTCAATCTCGCGCTCAAGTATGTGGACACCGACACCAGCGCCGTGGTGCGCAGTGACGTGTTCAACAATGAAGGTCGCGTGATCTTCACGGTTGCCACCACGTTCCCTTGGGGCAAGTGAGTCGCGGTTTCTAACTCATCCACGAGTTGAAACAGAAGGCCTCGCATCGAAAGATGCGGGGCCTTTTTATTTCAGGCGCTCACAGAACGATGCGGCGACAGCGGCAATTGTTTGATCACGGCCGCGACTGCGTTCGGTTTGGATAGCAACACCAGTTCCTGAGCGCGCTGCGCGGCGCTCGCTGATGCGGTGAATACTTGATCCATCGCCACCGGGCGCGACAACAAATAGCCCTGCAGCGAAAGATTCTTGCAGCCGAGGAAGCGTTCGAATTGCTCGGCGCGCTCCAGGCCTTCGGCCGTGACCTGCAAGCACAGGCCCTCGCACATATCGATGATGGCGCGAACGATGGAGCGCGAGCGCACGTTGGTGTCGATGCTTTCGATCAAGCTGCGGTCGAGCTTCACGCGCGTCAACGGCAAGCGTTCGAGCGACGACAATGACGAATAGCCCGTGCCGAAGTCGTCGAGCGCAATGGCGATGCCGAGCGTGCGCAGGCGATGCAGTTGTTCGATGGTGGCCGGTCCGGTTTGCAGCACCGACTCGGTCAACTCGATCTCGATACAGTGAGGCGGCAACTCGAATTCGGTTAGCAGCTCGCGCACGCGGTCGACGAAGCGATAGTCGAGTAGCTGTCGCGGCGACACGTTGATGGCGACTCGTGCGTTCGGCCAAGCTCCACGGTGCCAGCGCGCGGCTGCGCGAATGGCGGTACGCAAGACCCAATCGCTGATCTCTACGATCAAGCCGGACTCTTCGGCCACGCTCAGGAATTCGCCGGGTGGTATGTAACGGCCGTCCGGCGTGCGCCAGCGGATCAGTGCTTCGACCAGTTGGGTCTGCAAGTCATCGACGCTGACTTCGGGCTGGAAGAACAGCTCGAATTCGTTGCGCTCGATAGCGCGGCGTAGGTCCTGCTCGATGCGGAATTTGTTCGCAGCGCCGGCCAGCAGTTCCGGCGCGAATACGCTGACTCGGCCGCGGCCCAGTGACTTCGCGTTGAACAGCGCCGTGTCCGCGGCGATCAGCAATGCTTCGGCGTTCTGCTCGTGATCTGGATACACGCTCGCGCCGACGCTCACTCCGATGATCAGGTCCCGGCCATCGATGTCGATGGGAGATTGGAACGCGCGAATGATTTTCTCGCCGGCGGCGGCGATGTCTTCTACGGTGGTGACGCCTTCACAAACGATGGTGAACTCGTCGCCGCCGAGGCGAGCTGCGAAGCCGAGCGGTTCGACGGCGGTTTGCAGTCGTTGCGCGATTCCGCGGAGCACGCGGTCGCCGAACGAGTGGCCGATGCTGTCGTTGATGTTCTTGAAGTTATCGACGTCCAGGAACAGGACGCCGACACGACGCTGTTCCTTTGCGGCTCGTTCCAGGCTCGAATTGAGCAGGGTGAAGAGGTGGCGGCGATTCGGCAGGCCGGTGAGTGGATCCAGCTCGGCCAGTTCTTGCAGCTGGCGAGTGCGTTCGGCGACTTTGTCTTCGAGCTGGTGATGCACGTCGAGAGCAGTCACCTGTGCCTTGGTCAGGCGCTCGGCCATGTCATTGAAGGCGACGGCCAGCGAGTCCAGTTCTTTGATGCCGCCCCGTGCTACGCGAGCGTTGGGGTCGCCGGCGGCGATCCTCTTGGAAGCATCGATGAGCTGACGCACCGGGCGTACTACGCTGCGCACGGTTGCGATGGAGATCCACAGCAGCAGCGCCAGCACGACGACGCTGAGCCAGGCGACCAGCGAGCGGTCTGCTTCGATTTCGGGTTCGACCGTCGCCACTATCAGCGAGCGGTCCTCTTCGACTCTAGGCTCGACTGTCGCGACTGGGTTCGCCTGCTCGGGCGCCGGCGAAAGAGGCGCCGCCACAGTCGGGCCAGTAACGATCGACACACTGCGCTCAACGATGAAGTTCGCGGCGGCAGCCAACACCGCAACGCTGGCGAACGCGATCATCAGCCGCGCAGAGATGCTCCACGAGGAAAACACGTCGAGCGCGGCCAGTCGGGCTCGCGCTGCTGCGGGCCTCCGGCTCGGAGCGCTGGTCGATCGAATGTAATCCACGTTAGTTTCTGGACGTCGCGATGATTTACTGCAAGCAGAACGGGAGTCTGCGGAGCACGGGTACGACTATCCATGAGGTGATTTCTAAACTGAGCGATGCATCCCATCTTGAGCGGCCG
Source organism: Steroidobacter sp. (assembly GCF_016790065.1). Classification (GTDB taxonomy): domain Bacteria; phylum Pseudomonadota; class Gammaproteobacteria; order Steroidobacterales; family Steroidobacteraceae; genus Steroidobacter. The sequence goes on along the minus strand of NZ_JAEUPY010000194.1, from coordinate 13,348 downwards.
ACGTCGCACGCCAATGCCGCTCCGAAGGCCTCGCCGTAGGTAGTTACCTACTTAATCGTCTTCAATACTTCGGCAAGTCGCGTTACCAGTTCGTCGATCTGCGCCGGCGAAATAACCAGCGGTGGCGACAGCGCGATGGTGTCGCCGGTGACGCGAACCAAAATGCCTTGCTCGAAGCCCTTCACCATCGCTTCAAAAGCGCGTGCACCGACCGCGCCGGCGCGCGATTGCAACTCGATGCCGGCAACCAAGCCCAGGTTGCGAATGTCGATGACGTTCGGCGACGAGCGCAATGAATACACCGCGTCTTCCCACTTCGGGGCGAGCTCGGCAGCGCGCGTCAACAGGCCTTCGCGCTCATAGATTTCTTGAGTCGCGATGCCGGCGGCGCACGCAGCCGGATGTGCCGAGTAGGTGTAGCCGTGGAAGAACTCGATGCCGTCGGGCCCTTTCATGAACGCGTCGTAGATATGTTTGCGCACGAACACGGCACCCATCGGGATCGCGCCGTTGGTGAGACCCTTCGCCGTGGTGATGATGTCGGGGATCACGTCGAAGTACTGCGCGCCGAACGGCGTTCCCAAGCGACCGAAGCCGGTGATGACTTCATCGAAGATCAACAGAATGCCGTGCTTGTCACAAATCGCGCGCAGCTTCTGCAAGTAATCGCGCGTCGGCAGGATGACGCCCGCGGAGCAGGCGATCGGCTCGACGATCACGGCGGCGATGGTCGAACCATCATGCAAACCGACCAGGCGCTCCAGATCGTCGGCGAGATGCGTGCCCCACTCGGGCAGGCCGCGAGTGAAGGCGTTGTGCTCGAGGTCCAGTGTGTGGCGCAGATGATCCACGCCCGGCAGCATCGAGCCGAAGTATTTACGGTTGTTCGACAAGCCGCCGACGGATATGCCGCCGAAGCCGACGCCGTGATACCCCTTTTCGCGGCCGATGAGGCGCTGGCGCGAGGCCTCGCCTTTGACGCGGTGGTAAGCCAGCGCAATTTTCAGCGCCGTGTCCACCGACTCCGAGCCGGAGTTGGTGAAGAACACGTGATCCAGATCGCCGGGCGCCAGTTTCACTAACCGATTGGCCAGTTCGAAGCCGAACGGATGGCCCATTTGAAAGGTGGGCGCGTAGTCCATGGTGGCCATCTGCTCGGCCACGGCAGCGGTGATCTCTTTGCGCCCATGTCCCGCATTTACGCACCACAGACCCGCGCAGCCGTCGAGTACTTTCCGGCCGTCGGGTGTCCAGTAATGCATTCCTTCGGCACGGGCCAGCAAGCGCGGCTGGTCTTTGAATTTTCGATTGGCGGTGAAGGGCATCCAAAAAGCTTCCAGAGAATCGCGCGTGAGGGCCGAGGACATTGGATACCGCCTGAGTCGCTTGGGTATTGAAACAAAGCGTGGCGATGATAAGAAAAATCAACGCGCAGCTCAAATTTATTGGCAGAAACAGCGAGAAAACGCTAGCTGCCGATAGCGGTCGTCTATTATTCTAAACGCCTACCTTGTTGAGCAGGTCGGGGCGTAGCGATGAGTATCGATGTCGGCGGTCATCTGAAGGCGGTCCGGATCATGTACGGGCTGTCGCAGCGGGAACTGGCCAAGCGCGCCGGGGTCACAAACGGCACCATTTCGCTGATCGAGCAGAATCGGGTCAGCCCGTCGGTGAGTTCGCTGAAAAAGGTGCTGGACGGCGTGCCCATGTCGCTGGCCGACTTTTTCACGCTGGATTTGCAGGAAACTCCGCAGGTTTTTTACCCCCAGGACGAGCTCACCGATATCGGCGACCGCGACGTATCGTTGCAGCTGGTGGCGGCGAAGCGGCCGAATCGCGCCATGACTATCATGTACGAGCGTTATCGGCCCAACGCCGACACCGGCGATGACATGCTCAGCCACAAGGGCGAGGAAGGCGGCATCATCGTGGCCGGCCGCCTGGAATTGACCGTAGGTGGTCAAAGCAGAGTGCTCGGGCCCGGAGACGCGTACTATTTCGCCAGCGCGGTCCCGCACCGGTTCCGCAACGTCGGCGATGAGCCCTGCGAACTGGTCAGTGCTTGCACGCCGCCGACTTTCTGAACTCTTTTACGTCTCGAAGCCGTCATGAAGACCACTGTTGCCGCCACTCAATTCGCCAGCACGCTGGATCGTGTCACCAATCTCGCCACCGCCGAGCGCTTGGTGCGCGAGTCAGCCAAGCAAGGCGCGAACATCATCCTGATTCAGGAGTTGTTCGAGACGCCGTACTTTTGCAAAGAGCACAACCCGCAGTGTTTCTCGGTGGCCATGCCCATCGCGGAAAATCCTGCCGTGCGTCGCTTTCAGGATTTGGCGCGCGAACTGAATGTGGTGCTTCCGTGCAGCGTGTACGAGCGCGCCGGCAATGCGTTCTATAACTCGGTGGCCATCATCGATGCCGACGGCTCCTTGCTCGGCACCTATCGCAAGGCTCACATCCCGGAGAGCCCGGGCTATCACGAGAAGTTTTATTTTTCGCCCGGCGACACCGGCTTCAAAGTGTGGCCGACGCGCTTCGGCACCATCGGCGTAGCGATTTGCTGGGACCAGTGGTTCCCTGAGTCGGCGCGCGCGATGGCGGTGCAGGGGGCGGAGATTTTGTTTTATCCCACCGCCATCGGTTCGGAGCCGCAGGATTTGAGCATCGATTCGCGCGATCATTGGCAACGCGCGATGCAGGGCCATGCCGCTTCTAACATCATGCCGCTGGTGGCCTCCAATCGGGTCGGCACCGAGCAAGGCGAGCGTTGGAAAGTCACTTACTACGGCTCGTCATTCATCGCCGATCAAACCGGCGCCATCGTCAAACAGGCAGCGCGCGACAGTGAAGCGGTGCTGACCGCGACCTTCGATCTGGATTGGATTCGGAACTACCGCAATAGCTGGGGCGTGTTCCGCGATCGCCGGCCGGAGTTGTACGGGCCCATCCTGACGCTCGACGGCCAACAGCGCGCACGATAAGTCGAGTTCTCATGCAAATCTTTGTTTCTTGTCCGCCGGGCGTTGCGGATCTGACGGCTGCTGAGCTGCGTAACTGCGGCGCGTCCCAAACCCGTGAATTCAAACTCGGCGTGCAGGCCGAGGGCACGCTGGAAGTCGCTTATCGCGCTTGCTTGTGGTCGCGTACCGCGAGTCGTGTGTTGTTACCGCTGGGAGTGTTTCCGGCGGCGACTCAGGAGCAACTGTACGAGGGCATCTCCAGCATCGACTGGCAAGAGCACTTGAATCCCAACGGCACGTTGGCCATCGATTTCGGCGGAGCGTCGAGCGGCATCACGCACACTCACTTCGGCGCACTCAAGACCAAAGATGCCATCGTCGATCAGTTTCGTGAGCGCACTGGCGAGCGGCCTTCGGTGCAGCTCGATCAACCGGACGTTCGTATCGACGTGCGGCTCGATCGGGATCGCGCCACCGTCAGCCTGGATCTTTCTGGCGATAGCCTGCATCGACGTGCTTATCGCGCGCGAGGCGTCGCGGCGCCACTGAAAGAGAATCTCGCCGCCGCTGTGCTGCTTCGCTGTGGCTGGCCGGCGATTGCCGAAGCCGGTGGCGAGCTGATCGATCCCATGTGCGGCTCCGGCACGCTGCCTATCGAAGCAGCAATGATGGCGCTGGATATCGCGCCTGGGTTGCTACGCAGTTACTTCGGCTTCATCGGTTGGCGCGGTCACGACCGAGCGCTGTGGGATGGGCTGATCGAGGAAGCTCGCGCCCGTCGCGAGGCGACTGCGTCGAAGCGAATTACCTTGCGAGGCTACGACACCGACGCGCAGGCGGTTCGTGCAGCGATAGAAAACGTCGAGCGGGCCAAGCTGCGTGGCTTTGTGCATATCGAGCGCCGCGATTTGGAACAACTGGCCCGAGAGAGCGGCGCTACGTCCGGTCTGGTGGTCGCGAATCCTCCCTACGGCGAGCGTATCGGCGATCAAGAGCAACTGCAGGCTTTGTATCAAACGTTCGGTGCCAAGCTGCGCGAACAATTCGAAGGCTGGAAGGCCGCGGTGCTAACCGGCAATCCGCCTTTGGCGAAAGCCATCGGCATCAATGCGCGTCGCACGCACACATTGTTCAACGGTCGTATCGAATGTCGGCTGTTGCGCTTCGACGTTGCTCCTGGCGATTACATCGGTGAACGCAAGCCGCCGCCGGATGCGGCCGCGTTGCGCGAACGGCCCGGTGCGAAAATGTTCGCCAATCGCTTGGCCAAGAACATCAAGAACATGCAGACCTGGGCGCGACGTGACGACGTGGATTGCTACCGGGTCTACGATGCCGACATGCCCGAATATGCGTTCGCCATCGATCAATACAGCAATGGCGACGGCGAGCGTTGGGTGGTGGTGCAAGAGTACGCGCCGCCCAGAACCATCGATCCCAAAGCCGCGCGGCAACGCCGAGACGAAGCCTTGGCGGTCATCCCGCACGAGCTGGGCCTGGCCGACGAGCGAATCTTTATTCGCGAGCGTCGCCAGCAGAAAGACGGCGCGCAATACGAGAAGCTGGATAACGAGCGCGAATATCACATCGTTCGCGAGCAGCCGTATCGGTTCGCGGTGAACTTCACCGACTATCTGGACACGGGCTTGTTTCTGGATCATCGCCTGACGCGTCGTATGGTCGGCGAGATGGCGCGGGACAAACGGTTTTTGAATCTGTTTGCTTATACCGGCACCGCGACGGTGCATGCGGCCGGGGGTGGTGCGGCCTCGTCAACAACCGTCGATATGTCACGAACCTATTTGGATTGGGCCAAGCGCAACTTGGCGCTCAACAATCTGGCCGGGCCGCAACACGGCTTCGTGCAAGAGGATTGCCTGGCCTGGTTGCGTGACCAGCGCGATAACGCGCGACGCTGGGACTTGATGTTCATCGATCCCCCTACCCATTCCCGCTCCAAAAGGATGGATCAGGATTTCGATGTCCAGCGCGATCACGTCGAGCTGTTGACGCTTGCTGCACAGCTACTGGCGCCCGGCGGCAGCATCGTGTTCTCCAACAATTTCACGCGTTTCCGGCTGGATCGCGACGGACTCGCAGCATTCGACATCGAAGATATCGGCCGCCGCACGCTGCCTCGCGACTTCGAGCGCAGTCCGCGCATTCATGCTTGTTATGTCTTACGGCTGCGCGCGCAAGGCAGCGAGCGTGCAGGAGTTACTGAAAATTCTGCTGGTAAAGCGGCTCGGTAAAAACACTGGTACTGAACGAAAGTCGCTCACTTTGGTGGTGTGAATAGCCACTGAGCCTTCGCGAAACGCGGAAGCTGCTGCGCCAAAATGGTGAAGGCTGCAGTTTTCCGCGCAAAAAACCGCCGAATAGGGGGCGGGCGCATTGCTATGACAGGTCCGTTGCAGCACAATTGCGGGCGCGTTACACGCCAAACCTCCCCCTTTCGATTCCGTGAAGTGATTGTTATGAGCGGCGATCCGTTCCAGGTTCATTTTCATCCCAAGCTGGGCGTGGTCATTTATGACCCCGTGGCGCAGATGGGTTTGGCCCGTGAGCAGATGCGCTTGTTCAAGGTCGGCTCGATGACCTCCAGCACTTTCATGCGGGGCATCGTCAGCAAGGATTTGAACGCTTGCACCGGCGACGCTGCCAGCCAGAGCGCCGAAGCCGTGGGCTCTTATCGGACCGCCCGCACCGGCCGTCGCAAGCCGTACTGCGAACAGTGCCGTCGTCATTACGGCTCGGTGGATTTCGGTGTTTGCAGCGATTGCACCGGCATTCGTTGCACCTGTGGCACGTGCAGCTGCGTGTCCAGCTCGCGCCGTCGCAAAGCTGCCTGATCGCGGCTGAAGTAAGATTAAAAAAGGCGCCGCTTGCGGCGCCTTTTCACATATGAATATTTTCCGCGTCTTTACCATCGAAGCTGCGCATCGGCTGCCGAACGTTCCGGCCGGCCACAAGTGCGCACGCCTGCACGGTCATTCGTTTCGTATCGAACTGCACCTGCGGGGCGAAGTGGATGCGAGCACCGGCTGGGTGATGGATTTCGCCGATGTGAAGCGTGAGTTTCAGCCCATTTATGACCGGCTCGATCATCATTATCTGAACGAGATCGAGGGGCTGGAGAATCCCACCAGCGAGAATCTGGCGCGCTGGGTGTGGCAGCAGACCAAGGCGGTATTGCCGCTGTTGGACAAGGTCGTGATTCACGAGACCTGCACCAGCGGTTGCGAGTACCGCGGCGACTAAAAATTCCGACTCAGCCAGTCAGATCCACGAACACAGACTGGATGTCGTCCAAGCTCACCGGTTTCACCAAGTGGGCTTCGAACCCCGATTCGGCCGAGCGTTGTTTGTCGCCCGCCAAGCCGTAGCCGGAAATCGCAATCAGCCGAGCTTTGGGCACGATGGCCTTCAAGCGTCGCGCCACTTCATAGCCATCCATTTCCGGCAAGCCGATATCCAGCAGGACGAAATGCGGTTCGAACGTCGCGGCGTGGGTCAATGCGTCGGCGCTCGAATACGCGGTGAGCGTGGCGTGCTCTTCGAGTTGTAACAACAGTGCCAGCGAATCGGCAGCATCGCGATTGTCATCGACGATCAAGATACGCGCCGAGCTGCCGTTGCCTGGAATGCCGCTCGCTGCAGTGTCGACATTCGACTCGACCAGTGGCAGACGCAATGAGAATGTCGAGCCCTTGCCGATGCCGGCGCTGCTCGCTGCGATGCTGCCGCCTTGCATTTCCATCAGCAGGCGGCACACGGCGAGGCCCACACCCAAACCGCCTTGCGAGCGATCCAACGGCCGCTCGCCTTGCACGAACAATTCGAAGACGCGCGGAATCAATTCTTCGGGCATGCCCACGCCGGTATCGATGATTTCCAATGCGGCAAAATTCTCTTCCGCAAAAGCGCGCACGTGGATGTCGCCGCCGGGTTCGGTGTACTTGGCTGCGTTGGTGAGCAGATTCGCGATGCACTGACAAAGCCGCACTTTATCGGCGTCGACGCACAACGGCTCCGGCCAGATGCTGAGCTTCAGCCGATGGCGCTTCTCTTGAATCAGCGGCTGTGCGGTTTCGATGGCGGCTTCGATGCACGACTGCAGCGCCAGCCGTTCGCGATTGATCTCGATCCGTCCTTGAGTGAGTCGAGCGACATCGAGCAGATCGTCCAGCAAACGGCCCAGGTGCCGAATCTGGCGATCCACGATGCCCACCAGTGCTTGTTCGGTTTCGTTGCTCTTGATGAGCCGGGACAATGCCTGCGCGGCGTTGCCGATGGCGGCCGCGGGATTGCGAAGTTCGTGACTCAGCATCGCCAGAAATTCGTCCTTGCGCTCGCTGGCTTCTCGGAAGCGAGCCTCGCTTTGTCTGAGTGCTGCTTCGGCGCGTTTGCGTTCGGTGACGTTGGTGCCCGAAGCAACCACGCATTGCTCGCCCATGGCGAACATCGTGACTAGGAAGTCCTTGCCGTAAAACTCGCTCTCGTAACGCACGACCTCGCGCGACTCGAGCACCTGCGCGCAGTTTGCAGAGAGGCGGCTGGCACGTTCGGGGGCGAATAGATCGCTGAGCTGTCGCCCGAGCAGTTCGCTGCGAGTCAGTTTCAGCAGTTGTAGCGTATTGGCGTTGGCGTCTCGATACGACCAGTCGACGATCTTGCCGTTCGCGTCTCGTACCGCCTGCATGACCACGAACAGTTCGGTGGGGTGTTCGAAAATCGCTTTGAGCTGCGCGTCGCGTTCGGCGATGGCGCTCGCATGGCGCGTCTCCAGCTCGGCCCGAGCTTGAGTCAGCGAGCTGTTCAATGTTTCCAAACCGCGGCGTCGCTGATGCAGCTCCACCAGTATCGCCACCTTGGAGCGCAGGATCTCGGGCACCACCGGCACCGAGATGTAGTCGATCGCCCCGACCTCGTAGCCCTTGAGCTGATCCAGCTCCGAGATGTTGACGCCGGTGACGAATATGATGGGAGTGCGTTCCCAGCGCGGATGTTCGCGGATGGTCCGTGCCGTCTCGAACCCGTCCATCCCAGGCATGTTGACGTCGAGCAGGATCAGTGCGAAGTCCTTCACCAGCAGATGCTTGAGTGCATCCCGGCCGGACAGGGCGCGCACGCATTCGAGGTCCATGTCGCCGAGGATGGCTTCGTAGGTGAGCAGGCGGGCGGGCTGATCGTCGACCAGCAAGATACTGGTCCGGGTTTTGACGGGCTCGACGATGGGGCCGGCGTCGGCGCTGCTGGAGGTCGTGGTGGAGCTGTCGGTCGTCGTCTGGGTCATGGGCGCACTTATAAGAGCCAGTGCCGCCGGAGGCGGGCCAGACTATGTTCAAGGCGTTCGGCGGGGCGCCCGGCCAACAGACCGAGCGCTAATCGTGAATGCGCGTGCCGAGGAGGAAGTTCCGGCGGGGCGTCTAGAGTAGATCGCGCGCCCGATACCAGAGCATGGCCAGCACCAGTGCCGGCATTCTCAACAGCTCGCCGCCGGGGAAATTCCGGTGTTTGAGCCGGGTGAACAGATCGAAGCGCTCGGCCTGGCCGGCGATGGCTTCGGCCGCGAGTCGCCCGGCCACGCCGGTGAGGGCGATGCCGTGCCCGGAGAATCCCTGCAAATAATAGATGTGCGGGGCGAGCCGGCCGAAGTCGGGGGCCCGGCTCATTGTGATGTCCACGTAGCCGCCCCAGGCGTACTCCACCTGCACGTCCGACAGCTGCGGGAAGACTTTCAACATTCGTTTACGGGTGGCGGTGGCGGTGTTGAACGCATCCAGGCCCGAATAGCTCACACGGCCGCCGAACAGCAGCCGATGGTCGGCCGAGCGTCGGAAATAATCGAGGACGAAGTTGATATCGGTGACGGCGATGTTCTCGCGCATCAGGCGTTGCATCCGTGCTTCGCCGAGCGACTCGGTGGCGACAATATATGTACCCACCGGCATGATGCGTGAACGCAGCGACGGCACGAGGGAGTTCAAGTAAGCGTTACAACAAAGCACGACAAACTTCGCTCGCACTTTGCCGCCAGCCGTGCTGATGACCGCAGGCTGGTCGTAGCTGATATTCGTTACTTGGGAACGTTCATAGATGCTGACGCCGGCTGCGCGGGCCGCTGCAGCTACGCCCAGCGTGTAATTCAACGGATGTAAATGTCCGCTGCCGGCGTCGTATAACCCGGCGCTGTAGCGTTCGGTTTCCAGCAGCGCTTGCACTTGCTCACGTTCCAAAAAGCGCAGGTCGCGATAGCCGTAGGTTTGTTCGGCTTCGCGTTGTTCTTCCAGCAACGTGTCGCGTTGGCGAGGTTTGATGGCCACATGCATCTGGCCCCAGTGCAGGTCGCAATCGATGTTGTGCTTGGCCACCCGGTCGCGGATCAGGCGCACGCCTTCCAGCGAAATGTCCCACATGCGTCGGGCATTCTCGGCGCCGACCTGATTGACCAGTTTGTGTTGGCCGCTGGCGAAGCCGGTGATGGCTTGACCGCCACTGCGGCCGGAGGCGCCCCAACCGACGTGCTGACCTTCGAGCAGCACGACTTTGTAGCCTCGTTCGGCGAGGTCGAGCGCGGTCGAACAGCCTGCGAGACCGCCACCGACGACGCAAACGTCCGCTGTGATGTCGCCGCGCAGGGGTGGATGCTCGGGCGCAGGATTGGCCGAGGCTGCGTAATAGGAGGCTGCTCGAGTCTGGTCGCTCGTCAAATGCTTAGCTCCGCTGGGGCGACTTACCGGTGAACAAACTAGGGGGGCTTACGGTTTTGCGCAACTCTGCGTCTTCCTAAGGGACTGATCGTCATTCACTGGGATCGAACACGGGGATCGAACCGCATGATCAACCGGGCTCTCGTGGCTGCATTCGTTTCGCTGAGCGCCACGGCCGTCGGGGCGTTGCCGCTGATGCCGACGCGCCACATCGCTTTCGAGACTGACCAGGGCACCTGGCTGGCGCCGGATCTGGCGCCTGACGGCAAGACCATTCTGTTCGATCTGCTGGGCGACATCTATGCCCTCGCCAGTACCGGCGGCCAGGCGCGCCCGCTGCTGAGCGGGCCGGCGTTCGACGCCAATCCCGTGTTCTCGCCCGACGGCAAGCAGTTCGCATTCATCAGCGACCGCTCCGGTGCCAACAATCTTTGGATCGCGAACGTGGACGGCAGCGACCCGCGCCAGCTTTCGCAAGACGATGGCGCCGTGGTCTGGACTTCGCCGAGCTGGTCGCCGGACGGCAGTTATGTGTACGCCTCGCGCATGGTGCATGCGACGCTGGCGTTCGAAGTGTTCATGTTCAACAAGGACGGTGGCTCGGGTACGCAGGTGACCCAGGCGCGGCCGTCAGGAGCGGAAGACTTCGACAATCGTCGCAACGTGTTGGGTGCGGTGGTTGCGCCTGATGGGCGCTATCTGTATTTCGCATCCAAGATCGGCACGACCTGGTCGGACAAGGAGCCGCCGCAGTGGTCGATCACTCGCCGCGACCTGCGCACTGGCAAGGATGAGGAAATCATCAACTCGCTCGGCGAGGCCATGCAACCGGCGCTGTCGCATGACGGTCGGCGAATGGTGTATGCCAGTCGATACTTGAACCAGACGGGGCTGCGTATCCGTGAGCTGAGTTCGGGCGACGATCGATGGTTGTCATATCCCATCGACCATGACGGCCACGATGGCGGTTACTACGCCAATCTGTTGCCGCGTTACAGCTTCACCGCTGATGACCGCGCGCTCATTCTCAGTGTCGGCGGCAAGCTCAAACGGCTCCAGTTGGCGAATCAGGCGCTGATCGATATTCCTTTCACTGCCCAGGTTCAACTCGATATCGGGCCGCAGACGCGCGTCGAGCAGCGCGAAGAAACGGGGCCGGTGCGTGTGCGAGTGATTCAACGGCCGCGGCAGTCGCCTGATGGTCGCTCCATTGTGTTCTCGGCACTGGGGCAAATTTATTGGCTCGACCTGCAAACGAATGCCAAGCCGCGGGCGTTGGGAGCTGGCTATCAGCCGTCGTGGTCTGCCGATGGTCGAAGCATCGCGTTCGTGACGTGGAGTGCCAACGAAGGCGGACAGGTTTGGAGTATGCCGGCCAGCAGCCGAGGTGCTCGCAAACAATTGACCAAGGAGTCTGCGTTCTACACCGAGCCGGTGTTTACTGCGGACGGCAAGAGTGTCGTGGCGTTACGCGCCAGCCATTACGACCGCTTGCGTGCGCGGACGGAGATCGATCCGAGTCGTGCAACGGACATCATTCGGTTGCCTGCAGCGGGTGGCGATGCGCAGCTCGTCGCGCATGCCTTCGGTGCGCGATTCCTGGATTTGGGTAGCGAGCCGAATTTGATTCGTTTCTTTACGCCGGAAGGCGTGAAGTCGCTGCGACTCGATGAACCTTCTTCAGAGCCGCGCCCGGTTGTCGGCATCGTCTCGCGTCATCCTTCGCAGTATGTCGATGCGCCGTGGCCGGCTGATGAAGTGCGCTTGAGTCCTGACGGTCGCTGGGCGTTGGCGCGGGCGGCGTCGCAGCTGTATCTCGTGTCTGTGCCGCCAGCGACAGGCGCTGAGCCGCCGGTCGTGCATTTGAAAGCAGCCAACACGCAGGTCGTGAAGCTCACTGCAGTCGGTGCTGATTACTTCGCTTGGGCTGATGCGGGTCGCACCATCACTTGGTCGGTGGGTGCGTCGTTTCGACGCGTTCCGTTGAACGAGGTGGCGAACGCTGAGAAGACGGCTCAACGTTTCGATGCCACGGTTGAGGTCAAGCGCGATGTGCCGGAAGGTGCCGTCGTGTTGCGTGGAGCGACTGTCATCACCATGCGTGGCGATGAGGTGCTTTCCAATGCCGATGTCGTGGTGGTGAACAACAAGATCGTCGGCGTTGGCGCGCAAGGCAGTGTCGATGTGCCTAAAGGCGCGGTTGTGCGAGACGTTGCTGGCAAATTCATCGTGCCGGGCTTCGTCGATACGCATGCTCATTGGGCGGAGATTCGTCGCGACATCTTGGAGCCGAATCAGTGGCCGTTCCTGGCAAATCTGGCTTATGGCGTGACCTCCGGGCTCGATGTGCAACCGTTCACCGTCGATGTGTTCGGCTATCAGGACATGATCGATGCCGGTTTGATGCTGGGCCCACGGGCTTATTCGACGGGCCCTGGTGTGTTCGTCAACAGCGATATCAATTCTGAGGCGGACGCTCGGAACGTGCTCACGCGCTATCGAGATTACTACCGCACGCGGAACATCAAGTCGTACATGGTGGGCGGACGGAAGGAGCGGCAGTTCATGATTCAAGGCGCTGCCGCGCTGGGCATGATGCCGACTACTGAAGGGGCTTCTGATTTGCGCTTGAATCTCACCCATGCGTTGGATGGGTTTGCGGGGAACGAGCATGCGCTGCCTGTTTCGCCGCTCCATCAGGATGTGATTCAGTTGTTTGCTCAGAGTCGGATTGCTTATACGCCGACCATCAGTGTGTTGTATGGGGCGAAGCCGGCGCTGTTGGATATGAGCATTCGGCATCTTCCGCTGTCGGATAAGAAGGTGCTGCGGTTCGTGCCGACGGCTGTTGTCGATGTCAAGAATCGGACGCAGAAGTGGACGGCGGAGCAGGGTTATCCTTCGTTCGCGACGGATGCTTTAGCGGTGCAAAGAGCAGGTGGGTTGGTGGGGATGGGCAGTCACGGAGAGATGCAAGGCGTTGGGTATCACTGGGAACTCGAGGCTTACGCCTCCGGCGGGGCCAAGCCGATTGAGGTATTGCGCGCGGCGACGATTGGGTCGAGTGAGGTGATTGGGCGTGCGTCGGAGTTGGGGAGTATCGAGGCTGGGAAGTTTGCTGATTTGTTGATTTTGGATCGAGATCCGCTGGCTGATATCGCGAATACGCGCTCGCTGAGTTTCGTGATGAAGAATGGGCGGCTTTATGACGCGAATACACTTAATGAAGTGTGGCCTCGAGAGAGAGCATTAGAGGCGCAGTGGTTTTGGAGCGATGCGCCGACAGGAAGACCCACCCCCTGATCAGCACGTCCGCGCGTACCACAGATATTCGAGCGGGCTGACGTGCGACTCGAACGCTTGTAATTCGCCGCGGCGAGTAGTTACGTACAACTGATGGAATTTCTCGCCGAGGTACTCGCGCATCACATTGCTGGCTTCAAACTTCAAAGCGGCTTCGGGCCAGGTGACAGGCAAGGTCGTGACAGCGTCGCGGTAGGCGTTGCCGACAATAGGCGAGCCGGGGTCGAGGCGGCGTTCTAAACCGTGGTGGATGCCAGCAAGCACGGCGGCAGTTAAAAGATAAGGATTGGCGTCAGCGCCGGCGACGCGGTGTTCGATGCGGCGATTCTCGGCGGTGCTGGCGGGAATGCGTAACGCGACGCCGCGGTT
>NZ_JAEUPY010000494.1 GCF_016790065.1 Steroidobacter sp. | reverse complement strand
GACGCCGAGATTCTTCGGCCGGGCGCGGTAGCCGTCGGCAAGAATCCCAGGGCTTCGGGTGCGTTTGTGCGCAAGCTATCTCACTACGTGAAGGAACGCGGCGTCATCACACTGCCATTCGCCATCCGCGCGGCGACGAGTTTGCCGGCGCAGATTATTGGGCTACAGGATCGCGGCAAGTTGCAGGTAGGCGCCTTCGCGGATATCGCCGCGTTCGATCTGGACAAGCTTCAGGATCGCGCCACCATTCTCGATCCGGCGGCGCTGAGCACCGGTGTCGAGTACGTGCTCGTCAATGGAGTTTTTGTCGTCGATCAGTCGAAGCCCACGTCCGAGCTGCCCGGACGAGTGCTCCGACGTGTGGATAAAGACCTGGCGCTAGGAAGCTAGCGCCGCTCGACAAATCCGCCGCGATGAAACGTGAAGCCCATGGCTTCTTCGTACTCACGCGCCACCGATTCAGGCTGACCGTACTGCAAGTGATAGCGAGTATGCACGCGATTCAATGAAGTGTTGGCGAGCAGCTCGTTCATGGTGTAGCCGGACATCAGTTCATTGCGGCCGACCAAGGGCAGGCGCACGCATTCATTCAACGCGGGATCGCGAATCAACCCTTTGGGCTCATTCCCTGCAGCCACGGCATCGACATCGGCGAGCAGCCGCTTACGAATACGTGCGATGCCGATGTCGCTGCGACCGAGGTTCTCTTTCGTGCGGTCGGTGATCGGGCCTTGGCCCACCCAGGCGACGAAGTCCTGGTTCATCACATGGCTGGTGATCCATTCGCCCTTGCTATCCTTGATGGGGCCGTACCAGTAGGGCACACGCTCCTGCACGTAAGGCTCGCGTTCTTTCGGTACGCGCCGAAATGCCCAGGTCACGCTCAGGGTGTTCTCATCATCCACCGGCACGCGCCACTCGATGTGCGAACCGAGGAAGAAGGCGTTGGGCCACAAACACACACGGCCTTCCGTCCACAACGGATCGTTCTCGTCGGTGTCTTCGCGAATGCGTCGATACACGAAGCCGTAGTCGAACTCGTCGAAGCCGAGGCGCTTGTGGGTCGGCGAATAACCGCTCTTGCCTTCCAGCCGGATCTTCCAATTGGCGTGCATCCATTCGAAATGCACCGGATCGATGGAGTTCTCCTGACACTGCAGCCAGTTGCAAGGAATGTTGGCGAACACCACCTGCGCGAAGCCATTCGCCCAAGTGAACGGTTCCCATGACGGCACGAGCGGCGCAGGCGCGGGGCCCATGTACGCCCACAGCATGCCGGCCTTGGCTTCGACCTTGTACGCCGGTTGGCAGATCTTTTCGCGATAGCGGCCGGCGGGATTGGCGGTGTCCTCGAACGGTTGCGCCAGGCACTTGCCGGTCTCGTCGAACAACCAACCGTGGTAGTTACAACGCAAGCCGCGTTCTTCGACGAAGCCTTGCGACAGGTCGGCGCGCCGATGCGGGCAGTGTCGATGTAACAACCCGTAGTTGCCGCTCAGATCCTTGTACAACACCAGGTCTTCGCCCAGCAGGCGCACCGCCTTGGTGGCTTTCTCGTTGAGTTCTTGAACCGCGGCGATGGGATGCCAGTAGCGGCGCAGGACCGCGCCCATGGGCGTGCCCGGACCGACGCGGGTCAGCAGCTCGTTGGTTTCTTTGCTGATCAAGACTGCCTCATCGAATAACGAATGGGCAGGCGCTTCAGGCCACCCATGAACAACGTCTGGCTTTCCACCGGCTCGCCGGCCAGTTCTACGTGCGACACGCGCGCCAGGAATTCTTTGAAGAACGCCGACATCTCGACTTTGGCGAGGTACTGGCCGAGGCAAACGTGCGGGCCGATACCGAAGCCCACATGCGCGTTCGGATTGCGGTCGACGCGGAATGCGAATGGATCGGCGAACACTTCCTCGTCGCGACAGGCCGACGGATAACACATCAGCAACGAGTCGCCTTCGCGGATCTTTCGACCGCGCAGCTCATAGTCCTGAGCGGCCGTGCGAAAAAAATGTTTCACCGGATGGGTCCAGCGCACCATCTCGGTGACTGTGGGCTGCATCAGGTTTGGGTTCTCGCGCAGCTTGGCGAGCTGCTCGGGGTTCTCCAGAAGAGCGAGCAAGCCGCCGGCCATGGAGGCG
The DNA here is from genome assembly GCF_016790065.1 of Steroidobacter sp. Lineage (GTDB taxonomy): Bacteria > Pseudomonadota > Gammaproteobacteria > Steroidobacterales > Steroidobacteraceae > Steroidobacter. Next base: position 2,860 of record NZ_JAEUPY010000494.1, on the reverse strand, counting down.
CTGGTGGTATCGTGACCGGCGACGGCCACGGTCAAGTAGTAACTAAACACCGTCAGATCCGGAAGCGGTTGGTCGCCGATTTTTCCATTGGCGATGATGGACGCGAGATCGTTCTGCGGATGTTCGCGGCGGTTCGCGACCACCGGTTTGAAGAACTCGAAAATCTCCTGCACCACTTGCAGCATGTGTTCGCCTTGCGACTTGCTGCGCTGATGTTCCTTGTCCAGCGAGCCGTTCATTTCCTTGGACAGGCGCAGGATGGTGGCCTCGGCGGCTTTGTCGCCACCCAGCCCCAGGATCAACAGAATCACGCGCAACGGAAAGTAGGCCGCGATGTCGTCCACGAAGTCGCAGGTGTCGCCGCGCTCGGCCATTTCGTCGATGAGTTCGCGCGCCAGCTTGCCGATGTCCTCTTCGAGCTTGCGCACGCTGTTCGGCAGGAACCAGCTTTGTGTGATCTGCCGCAGGCCGGCGTGTTCGGCGCCGTCGGTGGAGATGATGGAGCGCTGCGCTTGACGCCGGCCCGTGGCGGCGAAGATTTTCTCTTCGGCCTCGATGGTGTTCAGCGAGGTGCGCGGGCCGTTCAAGAAGATCGCCGGCTGTTTCTGCACCTCAGCGATGTCGGCGTGCTTGGTGACGGCCCAGAACGGCCGATATTGGCTGGGCTCGGTCCAGCGCACCGGATCGTCCTGGCGCAACTGGGCGAACAACTGATGATAACGAGCCTTGTCGGCATACACCTCGACATCGACGATGGCTTCGTCGATGCGGTGGCCAGCGCTGACGACACTTCCGTTTTGCATTCAACCCCCGTTACGGATGTGTGCACGCTGCCATTGTCCGGCCCGCAACGGAAATAGGGTTTCGCGACGGCTCCATAATGAAACCCTATAGCGCGTCGCGCGGCGGGCGCTAAGCTTTCCCCTGCCACCAGACCTGGCGGCGGGGGAGAACGACATTGCAACGTGAGCACTACGACGCGCTGGTGGTCGGGGCCGGATTCTCCGGTTTGTACATGGTGTATCGACTACGGCAGCTGGGCCTGTCGGTGCTGGGCTTCGAGGCCGGAGCCGACGTCGGGGGCACCTGGTATTGGAATCGCTACCCCGGCGCGCGATGCGACGCCGAGAGCCTGGTGTACTCCTACTCCTTCTCCAAAGAGCTGCGCCAGGAGTGGCGCTGGAGCGAGCGGTTCGCGACTCAGCCCGAAATTCTCAAGTACCTGCAGCATGTCGCTGACCGTTTCGATCTGCGTCAGCATTTCCAATTCAATACGCGGGTCAAAGCGGCGGTGTTCGATGAGGCGCAATCGCAATGGCAACTGACGACGGAGCAGGGGGCACGAGTCAGTGCGCGGTTCTGTTTCATGGCGACGGGCTGCCTCTCCATAGGTCGCATCCCGAACATTCCTGGGCTCGAAAATTTCCAAGGCGAGCACTATCACACCGGCAATTGGCCGCACCAAGGCGTGGATTTCACCGGCCAGCGGGTAGCCGCCATCGGTACCGGTTCCTCCGGGATTCAAGCCATTCCGTTGATTGCTCAGCAAGCGGCGCAGGTCACTGTGCTCCAGCGCACGCCGAGTTTCAGCGTGCCGGCACGCAACCAGCCGCTGTCGGACGATTACATCGCGCGTTTCAACGACAACTACGACGAGATCCGCCACCTTGCGCGCCGGCAGGAAATCATTGGCAGCGGTGACGTTGCGCCTGATCCTGCTGATAGTCCGCGCATGTCGGCGCAAGTTGCGGCATTGAGCCTGCCCGATGAGCAGCGTCAGCAAGCCTATGAGGCTCGTTGGAATCATGGCGGTGCCTACATCGTCGGCACGTTCGCCGATTTGATGGTCGATGAGAACGCCAATCGCACCGTTGCGGACTTTGTACGAGGCAAGATCAGCGAGATCGTCAAGGATCCCGAGACGGCGCGCAAACTGACGCCGACGGATTATCCCTTAGGTGCCAAGCGCATCTGTGTCGATACTGACTACTACGCGACTTTCAATCGCGACAACGTCACTCTCGTCGATCTTCGCGCGAACGCTATCGAGTGCATCACTTCCACCGGCGTCAAACTGCAGTCGGGCGAAGAAATCCACGCCGACGCAATCGTTTTCGCTACAGGTTTCGACGCCATGACCGGCGCGTTGTCGAGCATCGACATCGTCGGTGAGCAAGGGCTGAAGCTGCGTGACAGGTGGGTTGCCGGGCCAAGAACCTATCTCGGCCTACAGAGTGCTGGTTTCCCGAATTTGTTCATGATCACCGGGCCGGGCAGTCCGTCGGTGCTCAGTAACGTGGTGATCTCGATTGAGCAGCACGTGGATTGGTTGGTGGATTTGGTCAAACACATGCGCGCGAACGGCATCGAGCAGATTCAGCCGACGGTGGCTGCCGAAGATGAGTGGGTTCAGCACGTGAACGACATCGCCAACGCCACGTTGTTCAGGCTGCCGAACTCCTGGTATCTCGGCGCGAACATTCCTGGCAAGCCGCGCGTGTTCATGCCGTACGCGGGCGGCACTGGGCCTTATCGCGATACCTGCGACAAGATTGCTGCCGAGAATTATCGCGGCTTCGTGCTCGGGCGCGCGTCGACACCAGCTTGATCGATCAGGTCGCAGCAGTGGCCGGCGTCAGCGCTGGCCGAGGCGCGGTGTGCCGAACCGCGAGCAAGTAAACCAGCGACGCCAGCAGATAGAATCCAAGCATCACCGCCAGCGCGATCTGCAAGCCGTGAAAGGACGCGGCCTTGCAGTTCGCAACCAACACTGCATTGGCAAGATCGAGCGCCTGGCCACCCGGACACTGAGTCGCAAACTCAGCAGCGGCGAACGTTCGCTGTGCGATGGCATCGCTGA
>NZ_JAEUPY010000475.1 GCF_016790065.1 Steroidobacter sp. | reverse complement strand
ACCGAATTCTGTTCCGGTTCAGCGTGCGCTGGCAAAGGCCCACTTGCAGAACAACGAGCCGGCGTTGGCGGAGGAAACATTGCGCTCGGCGGTGCAGTCCAATCCCGGCGATAAAGCGGTGCGATTGGAGTTGTCGCAGTTGCTGACTCAGAGTGGCCGTCCCGAGCAAGCGCGGCCGATCCTGGAGCAGCTTGCCAAAGACTCGCCCAATGACGCATCGACATTGGAAGCGTTGTTTCGCGTGCAAGCAGCACTCAAGGATCTCCCGGCAGCGCGTGCGACGGCGGAGAGCGTGCGACAGTTGCGACCGGACCTGCCGTTGGGTTGGTATTTGCAAGGCGCGATCGACGAGGCCGAGAAGAAATACGACGCTGCCGAAGCTGCTTACGCCCGAGCGCTGGAGATTCAGCCCAGTGCAGGTGAACCGTTGACGGCGTTGGTCCGCGTCGACGTGACGCGCAAGCAGCTTCTCAAAGCGCTGGCGCGATTGGACAAGGTCATTACCGAACAACCTGACAACGCGATTGCTCAGAATTTGCGAGGAGAATTGCTGGCCTCGCGAGGTGAGCTTGCTGCCGCGGCGACCGCATTCAATCAGGCGATTGCAACGGCCCCGCAATGGTGGATGCCATACCGCGGCTTGGCGCTATCGCATCTCGCTGGCAAGCGTAACGATGACGCGATCATGGCACTTGAGAATGGTTTGGCGAAGACCGGAGCTGCGTCACTCGGCACAGATCTCGCCGCACTCTATGAGCGATTGCAGCGGCCGGACGATGCCATTCGCGTGTACGAAACGATGGTGACTCGCGAGCCCGGGTCGATCGCAGCGGCCAATAACTTGGCGATGCTGTTGGTGAGTTATCGCAACGACTCCACCAGCCTGGAGCGTGCTGAGCAGCTCGCTGGCAAGCTCGATCACGTCAGTGAGCCTGCCATTCTGAATACGCGCGGTTGGGTCAAGTTCAAGCGCGGCGCGTATCGAGAGTCGCTGACTCTGTTGCAACAGGCGGTGGAGAAATCGCCTGAGTCGCCGGCCATGCGCTACCACTTGGGTATGGCGTTGCTGAAGACTGGTGATCGTGCTGGCGCCGAGAAAAATCTAGAAGCCGCGGTGAGTTCAGGCCGTCAGTTCCACGGCTCCAAAGAAGCACAAGCCGCGCTCGATGAGATTAAAGCGGCGGGCTAGCGATCGAGCGAAACACCTTGCGAGGCTGAGAAATCGCGGTGGGCTTGCTTCGCGAGCGGCGCTGTTTTATTCGCCGCTGCGCGCGAGCATTGGCGCGCGCTACCAGATCCTGCCATTCGGGGTCCGACATGGGGCGGACGAATTGTAACGGCGAACGAATCAGGTCTTGCATGGCGGGGGCCTGCCAGAAGCATCAGCGAGGAAAGGTGATTCAACCCTTTTCTCGTGACACCGTCGTGTCAGGCCCGTTGCAGGGCTCCGCAAAGGGGCCGGGCTTGCAAAGCCCGCTGAAGCACGTTAGTAGTAGCAAGTCCTGCTTTTGAAGGAAAACGTCCCGATGCTGGACAAAACGGAAACCGCTATCCTGCAATTGCTGGAAGACGACGGACGGCTCTCGTATGCCGAATTGGCCGAGAAGGTCGGGCTGTCGAAGAGCCCGTGCTGGTCCCGCGTACGGGAATTGGAGCGCCGAGGGGTGATCCGGCGTTATCGAGCCGAGATCGATGCGGCCTCGGTCGGGCTGGATCTGCATGCCTTCGTGCAGGTCACCATCAACTCGGCTCGACACACCGATTTCGAGGCGGCGGTGAATCGCCATCCTTCGGTGTTGGAGTGCTTCACGACGGCGGGGCAGGCGGACTATCTAGTACATGTGCTGGTCCGGGGCATCGGTGAGTTGGACGATTTGCTTCGTGCCCAGATCTCGCGGCTGCCGGGCGTGCAAAAAGTGGAAACCACCGTGTGCATGAAGACCATCAAGCATCGCGGCTCGACCATGGC
>NZ_JAEUPY010000367.1 GCF_016790065.1 Steroidobacter sp. | reverse complement strand
CTGGACCCGGCGCGTCGCGAAGCAAAGTTTCGAGGTGAGCCGGTGACGCTGTCCGCGCGCGAGTTCGCTCTGGTCGAGATTCTGCTGTCGCGACCCGGTGTCGTGTTCTCACGGGGCCAGCTGGAGGACAAGCTCTATGGCTGGGGCGAAGAGATAGGCAGTAACACCATCGAAGTCTATATTCATCAGCTGCGGCGCAAGCTCGGCGCCGATTTCATCCGCAACGTGCGGGGTGTGGGTTACAGCGTGCCGGAAACCCTGTGAGATCGATTCGCACCCAACTGCTGGTGGGGCTGTTGGGGGGCATGCTGTTGGTGTTGCTGGCTGGGGCGGCGCTGATTTTTTTCATCGTTCGCGATGAAGTGGCTGAGCTGTTCGATCATCAGCTCGAACACACCGCGTACGCTTTCGCCGCGCAACCGCTGCAAGCCATCCCTGTGGTGGGTGATGAACCCGATGACAATCCCGAAGCGGACTTGGTGATTCAGGTTTGGGGCAGCGACGGCAGGTTGTTGCTGCAATCGCGGCCGCAAACCGGCCTGTCACGCCAACCGCAACGTGGCTTTTTCGAGCTGCAGTTGGGGGCGGAGCGCTGGCGTCTGTTTTCATTGCAAGCCGCCGGCCATCTGGTGCAGGTGGCTCAGCCGCTCTATGTTCGAGATGCCATCGCACGCCAGTCTGCATTGGATGCCTTGCAGCTGTTCGCGGTGTTGTTTCCGGTCGCGGCTTTGTTGATTTATCTCACGGTAGGAGCGGGCATGCGGGCCCTGCAGCGGATGGCTCAGGATGTCGGGCGGCGCTCGCATTTGGACCTGACACCGATCGATCCACGGCAGTTACCGGTAGAGGTCACGCCGTTGGTGAATTCTCTCAATGACCTCATGGCGCGCCTGAATCGAGTCATCAGCTCGCAAAAGACGTTCGTGGCCGACGCGGCGCACGAGCTACTCACACCTATCACAGCGCTGCAGTTGCAAGCACAGTTGCTGTCCCGTGCCGTCGATGAAGATCGGCGGCATGAAACATTGGTCGCGTTGCGCGCCGGTTTGAACCGGACGGTGCATGTCGCGCGACAGTTGCTGGCGCTTGCACGGCAGGATCCAGACCTGGAGCAGCCGGCGACCGAGCTGGTCGACTTGACTGAGCTGGCGCGACACGTGATCCAGATACAAAGCTCGGTGGCCGAGTTACGCGGTATGACGCTGGAACTGCACGCTCCCGCGCCGGCAATGGTCACTGGGATCTCAGATGCGCTGGCGGTATTGCTGTCGAACTTGTTAGAAAATGCGCTCAAGTACACGCCTACCGGCGGCCGAGTGCGAGTCAACATCGTCGCTGACTCCGCTCAGTGCCGAGTCGTGGTCGAAGATTCCGGCCCCGGTGTGCCCGCCGAAGAATACCAACGCATCTTCGATCGCTTTTACCGGCGCCCGGGCACCGGTGCGCTGGGCAGCGGTTTGGGCCTGGCCATCGTCAAGAACATTGCCGATCGTCATCAGGCCGCGATCCAGCTACAAACCTCGGCCTCGCTCGGCGGCTTGTGCATTCAGGTGATGTTTGCGAAGGCTGGCGGTTAGTCCGAATCCTCGGTCTTGGTACGCAGGATCCGGCCGCTGTGAGCATCGAGCTTCAGCTTCCGCACCCGGCCATCGGTGCCGAGTACCTTGATGGCGTAGATCAACGTGCCGTTGTCGTCGCTCTCCAGCTCGGTCTTGATGACGTTTCCCGGGGTGTGTTTGGCGACGATGGCCAGGATGCCGGACAGCGGCAGGATGGCGCCTCGCCGTAGTGCGTCGCGAACTTGTTCGCGCTCGCTACGATCGTCTGCGAGGCTGGGATCGGCCAGCAGCAACGACAGGACGACTGCAATGAGCGCTGACGATGAAAAGCAGTGGCGAGCCATGACTGCGATTCTGCCAGCGGCCCGCTGATAGCAATCTGACGATATTTGTCGGCGATTCCAGTGCTTTCAGGGGGCCATTAGCGTTAGACGGCGAGCGTCGAAAAATCAGTCGCGGCCGCCGACTAGGCAAGTTGGCGAACACTGGGCTCACGGGCCCAGTAACGCCGACCTGCTGCCGCAATGAAGGCTTTATCGAGGCTGGTGATGCCTTCATCGGGCACCACGCCGGCCTTGTCCAACAGCGGCTGGGCGGCTTCGCTCGTGCCGATGGCTTTCAAGTGTCCAAACGCGTCCATGACGAACTGCACAGCCGCCGCATCCTTGAGCAGCGCGCGACAGCCCTCTTCGGAAACGATGACTGCGACGGCATCGACTGTTTGTGATGGCGTACCGGCGAGCTGACCATCGGCATCGAGGCTTGATCCGTCGTTCAACATTACGCCATGGACTTTGGGTGCAATGAGCACGGGCTGGCCACCGGCATCCTTCACTGCCTTGGCAGTACTGCGGATGAGGGCGCCATCCGAACCCTCCGTGAACAGCAAGCCGACGCTGCGTCCGGCCAAGGTGGGTTGAAAACTCTGTTGAATGGACAGTGCGGCACTCGGCTCGAGATCGACGGGCTCTCGAGCTGCCTTGGATTTTTTCGGCAATTCGACGCCCAGGCCGGTGGCAACCCGTTTCGCCAAGCTCTCATCCACATTGCGCAAGTTCGCGATCATGCGAGCTGGAATTTGCTCAAGCTTGACTTTGGATAGCTCGAGCACGAAAGAGGAAGCAACGTGCGCCTGCTCATTCTCAGTAAGAGAACGCCAAAACAGCCGCGCCTGACTGTAATGGTCAGCGAACAGCTCCGCGCGCACTCGCAACTTGTCTCCCTGTTCGCCGCCAGCGTCTCGACCGCGTACGGTCGCAAATCCCGTTACCGGGCATTCACGGGGGCCGCCGGCCTCGCCGTGATCTGCCAAGCTGTTCGGTTCGTAATTCGCTCGGCCCTTGGGCACCGACATTTGCATCTGGCCGTCACGCTGAAAGTTCATCACCGGGCACTTCGGTGCATTGATGGGTAGCTGATGGAAGTTGGCGGTGCCGAGCCGGGATTTTTGAGTATCCAGATAACTGAACAGCCGGCCTTGCAGCAGCGGGTCATTGCTGAAGTCGATACCGGGCACGATGTTGGCCGGGCAATAGGCCACCTGTTCGGTTTCGGCGAAGAAGTTGTCGGGATTGCGATCCAGCACCAGCTTGCCGACCGGACGTAGCGGCAATAGTTCTTCCGGAATGAGCTTGGTCGGATCGAGCACGTCGTACGGCAAGCGGTCAGCGAACTTCTGATCGAACACCTGAATGCCCAATTCCCACGACGGGTAGTCGTTGCGGTCGATGGCTTCCCATAGATCGCGCCGGTGGAAGTCGTTGTCGGCCGCTTGCAGCTTGATTGCTTCGTCCCAGAGCGTCGACTGCACACCCAACAGCGGTCGCCAATGAAACTTGACGAAGCTGGTGTTGCCTTCGGCGTTGATGAACTGAAAGGTATGGATGCCGAAGCCCTGCATCATTCGTAACGAACGCGGCAGGGTGCGATCGGACATGGCCCACATCAGCATGTGGGTGCTCTCGGGCATCAGTGAAGCAAAGTCCCAGAAAGTGTCGTGTGCGCTGCCGGCTTGCGGGAACGCGCGATCGGACTCCATTTTCACGGCATGGATCAGGTCGGGGAATTTGATGGCGTCCTGAATAAAGAACACCGGGATGTTGTTTCCCACCAGGTCCCAATTGCCTTCTTGTGTGTAGAACTTGACCGCAAAGCCGCGCACGTCTCGCGGCGTATCGACGGAGCCTGCGCCGCCAGCGACCGTAGAGAAACGAACGAACACGGGCGTCTTTTGCTTCGGCTTTTGAAGCAAATGGGCCCGGGTCAAGTCGGCCAGCGACTCGTAGGTCTCGAAATAGCCGTGCGCGGCGCTACCGCGGGCGTGGACGATGCGTTCTGGGATGCGCTCATGGTCGAAATGAAAGATCTTCTCGCGTAAGACAAAATCTTCCAGCAGCGTCGGGCCGCGAGCGCCGGAGCGCAGGCTGTTCTGGTTGTCGGCGATGCGAATGCCCTGGTCGGTGGTGAGATGACCATCGGCATCATGCGTGTCCTTTTTCGGGATCTGTTGATGGGTCTCGCCGCCATCGCCGACCAGCGTCGTGAAATCTTTCTGTTTGGCCATGAACAAGTTCCTGCGGGACAAGACGATAGGAGGGCGGGCGCGAGACTGTCTTAACGTCAGTTCGCGGCAGCCAGTTCCTGGCGAGCGCGCAATGAAGGGTGGTGCGAATCGTCTGACGCGAGAGCAGCTAAGGCATTATTTACTCTCGGAACTCGCCTGGTGGAGGGGCGTTGCCATTGAGTCCGTTCCGTCAGCAAATGTTTCTCTATGGTCCAATCGTCCTTACTGGCGCTTCCGTTGTTGCCCGCACCCAGCGGCAGGGCGCTGACCGTCATTCCGACGGTGATACAGGCGGTGGCGCAGAAAGCAGAGCGGAAGGTAGAGCAGAACGTAGAACTGAGCTCGCCAGTCGACGCATCCGTCGATGAAGCTGCTACCGATGAAGCTCTGGATATCGAATCTTCAGACCCGGTCTTCGAGCTGCGCGCTGGGCCAGCCGCTCACTCGGGCGTCCAGGCGTACTTGCATCATTCGGGGCAGGTCACGGCGGGCTCATCGACCCAGTCACCGCGTCACTGGATGGCGTGAAGTGGAGATGCCTGTGTCAGCGTGCGAATCAGCGGCGCTAGATGTTTTTCGTAGCGGCGCCATTTACCGGCGGCGCTGCGATACATCGGCTGGCGAACCTGCCAACGGCTCGGGGTGAGCACTGCACGCTCGGCTTGATGGAAGTCCAAGCACGCGGCATTCCATTCCAGGCCGCAATGGGCGACGAGGGCACGGATGTGGGATTCCGGCGAGACGACCAATTCCTCATAAGTCTGCTCGATCATCGGCAACGGCAACACGCGCCGCCAGTGCGCCATGAGCCGCTCGTACTGCAGGAAGTATTGGCCGAAGTGCTCCAGGTCCGCAGTGAAGTCCTGTCGCATCTGAAACAGTTCCATGTAACACGACAGCCCCACGTCGAGCGGATTGCGACGGCAGTGAACGACACGCGCGTTCGGAAACAGCGTCGCGATCAAGCCAAGCTGCATGAAGTTGACGGGAAGTTTGTCGGTGACTCGTCGTGCGCCGGCCGGTGCCAGTTCCTCGAGTTTGGCTAGATACGTGCGGGCAAGATCGGTTCGCGCTGAGGCGGGCAGTGTTGCTACTGCCGCCGGATAGTTCGGATGCAGGGTTCTCGCAATGGCGGGGATGCCCTGCAGTTCGCCCGCTGCGAACACGTCCGGATGCGCGGCAAGAATCTGTTCAGTGAGCGTCGTACCCGAGCGCGGCATTCCTACGATGAATATCGGTCGCTGCGAGGGATCGCCGCCACCTGCCGTCGCTGCAAAGTAATCTGCCGAGAAGGTCTCGATGAGCTCGTCGACGTAAGCGATGGTTTCGGCGATGTCGAAGGCGCGCCGCTTCTGTCGCTGCAGTGAATTGGCGGCGTCGAAATGACCGAACGCGATGTCGTATTCCTGGCGGTGATCGAAGTACTTGCCGAGGCCGTGATGTAAAACGATGCGGTCCTGGTCCCCAACGCTGGCGTCTCGTGCCAGTGTCTGTGCACGTGCCAATACCTCAGCGTCGGGATCTAGCGAGCGAATCGCCAATAGATTCGCGAGTGCCTTCGCATGATTCGGATTGAGCTGCAGGACTCGACGATAGTGCGCGGCGGCTTCGGAGAACTGGCCTTTCTGTTCGAGCAGCAGTGCCAAGTTGTGATGGGCCGGGAGATGATCCGGTGTCGCGGCCAGTGCGCGTTCGTACCAAAGCTGGGCTTCATCGAACAACTGCTGATCTTTCAGCACATTCGCAAGGTTGTAACTGGCGTGCGGCGACGCTGGGTTCTGTGCCAGCGCCTGCCGATACAACGTAGTGGCCCGACGCAAATCGCCGGTGGTCTTCAATGCATTGGCCAGGCTGTTGAGCGAGTCCACATGGGTCGGGGCGGCGCTCACGGCCGCTTCGAAGTGCTGAAGAGCTTCGGGCACCCGCTTGAGCATCATGAAGAGCTGCCCGAGATGGTTATGAGCGGTTGCATCCAGCGGGTTGAGTCGCAGGGCGCGTTTCAGCAGGGCAATGGCAGTCGGTGTATCCCCGCTTTGTTGTGCGACCAGTCCGAGGTAGTGAGTTGCCGGTGCGTGGTCCGGGTACACCCTGAGCACGCTGGAATAGGTCTGGTAGGCGCCGGCCAGATTGCCGGCCTGGTGCTGCTGGCGTAGTGCCTCTTCCACCAGACGATCGGCATCGGCGCGCGACAGGGGAAGCGGCTGCTGGGGCATGGTGCGAGCGACGCTACCACAAGTCCTGAAGAGGCCGGCACCAAATAAATTTCTGCTGGGGGAGGCTTGGGACTAGGTAGTCGCGTTGGCCCATCCGTCTCATTGCACGTGTCATTTCTGAGCCTCGCCTGAGCCTCAATTGCCGCGCTACACTCAGCTCCGCATGAACCGAACCCCGGCCAACGCTCCGTTTTTCCCGGCGGCCGCCAGCGAGTCGCCGGCGGCCCAGCCGGATGGACCGGGGCGGTCGGGGTGGGCCAGCCTGTTCAATCAGCACCGGCTGCGGCTCAAGAAATTCATTGCCGGCATCGTGCGCTCGCCGGACGAAGTGGATGACCTGATGCAGGAAACTTTCCTGCATGTGTGGGTGAGCCGGCAGGAGACGGAAGTCAATTCGCCCCAGGCTTATCTGTTCCAGACCGCTCGACACGTCGCGATCGACAGCCTCCGGCAACGCTCCGTTCGCCGCCTGCGTACCGAGCTGGCCGGGCAGGAGAGCGCGCTGCTCGTGGCGCCTGCCAGTGACCGTTCGCTCGAGATTCGCGAGGAGCTGGAGCGGGTGCTGAGCGTCATCGAGCGACTGCCCCCTCAGTGCGGCAAGGTCTTTTTGTTACGTAAGCTGCACGGCCTGTCGCATCGAGAAATCGCTACGCGCTTGGGCATCTCCGTACGCACCGTTGAAAATCACATTGCACGTGCCATGCGCGACTGCAAGCCAACGGAGTAGCACGATGCAAAATCACCAGGATTTGTCGTTGGTGCCGGCGGCTCTCGATGATGAAGCGGCTATGTGGTTGGCACGCCTGGACTCCGGCGAGCTGTCCGCGTCGGACCGATCGGCCTACGAGAGTTGGCTGGCGGGCGACGAGCGGCGTCGCGTGGCCATCGATGGTCTGGCTCGGAATTGGGGGCAGTACGATTCGTTGCAAGCTCTGCCCGATGACGCCAAACAACACTTGATGCAGGCAGCGTCATTGGTCGATCAGCCGCGGACTTCGCGCGTCGGTATCAGAAACCGACGGCGCGTGTTCATGTCGATGGCGGCAATGCTGTTAGTGGCAGTGCTGGTAGCGGTTTTGTTGCCTCGGGCGCCGGGCGATCTCTACGCAACCTCGGTCGGCGAGCATCGCAGCTTCACACTCGCCGATGGCTCGATTCTCACACTGAATACCAACAGCCGCGTACGTACCCACTTCGTTTCGGAGGCACGCGAACTCTGGCTCGAGCGTGGCGAGGCATTCTTTGAAGTTGCCCACGACAAGACGCGACCTTTTCGGGTTCGAGTGGGCGAGCGTGAAGTTCGTGCTGTGGGTACCGCGTTCGGTATTCGACGCCAGGATGACGACTTCACCGTCATCGTGACCGAAGGCATCGTCGAAGTCGCGGGTCGCAACGAGTCGCCGTCGGCTGTGATGAAAGGCAATGTGACTTCGACTCCGCCGCTGCGGTTGACTCCCGGCGAGACGTTGAAGGCGACGGCTCATGGCACTGCCGCCGAGCCGGCGACGGCGTCCGATGCGACGCTCGCCTGGCGCGAAGGGTTGTTGGAGTTCAATGGCGACCGGCTCGATCATGTGGTCGAGGAGTTCGGTCGTTACACCCGGCGCCGCATCGTGCTCATGGACGACCGAGTGAAGCAGCAGCAGGTCGGCGGCGTGTTCAAGGCGGGCGATGTCGATGCGCTCACCACGGCGCTCGATCAGATGCTGCCTGTCGAAGTCATCAACATCACGCCCTATCTGACGCTCATTAAATCGGCCAACTAGCGCACGGCTAGGTAGTTTCTCCCTGGCGGCCGTCTTACCTGCCAGAAAAGCCCGAATCACGGGCCACAGGGTGGAATCGAAATGACCTCTGGCATCAAACAAACCGTACGGCGAATTCTCGCCTGTTCCGCGATCGGTGCTCTCGCTGTAACCGCGGCTCCGGTAATTGCGCAGACGCGAAGCGTCAGTGTCAGCATCCCTGCGCAGGATGCGAGCGCGGCCTTGCGAGAGTTTGCCAAGAAGGTCGGCGTGCAACTCGTCTACCAGCAAGACGTCATCAAGGGCGTCAAGACCAACGGGATCGAAGGTACGCTGGACGTGGAGGAGGGGCTACGCCAGATGCTCGATGGCACCGGTCTCGACTATCACTTCTCCAGGAAAGATGTCGTGGTCGTGTCACGCAAGAGCGACGTGGTACCAAAGCGGGTGTCTTACGCAGATGGACCAGCGAACAACGGTGACACAGCCGCCGCAGCCGATCGCGATCAGCCACGGCTCGAAGAAGTCATCGTGACCAGCAAAGTGCTGCTCACTCAGAACGACGCTTTCGGCGCGACGAAGATGGGCTTGTCCTTGAAGGACACACCGCAGACGGTAGTGGTGGTCACCGCTGACCTCATCGATCTGTCTGGCATGCAGACTTTCGGCGACGTTTATAAAGTCGATGCATCTGGCGGCACCGCGCACGCCATCGACGGCTTTCCTCGCAACTATTACCGCGGCTTCGTTCAGCAGGGCGACAACGCGGTGCGAGTCGATGGGTTTCGGATGCCGGGCAATCTCGACCTGGATCTGGCGACCTTCGATCGCGTCGAGGTGATCAAAGGCGCGACGTCCACGCTCTACGGACAGACCTCGGTAGCGGGTACGCTCAACGCAGTCTCCAAGATGCCGCAAAACAAAGCGGCGACCGAACTGAAGCTGAGCGGCGGACAGTTCGACCAGTATCGAGTCGACGCCGATGTGACCGGGCCGATCGGATCGAGCGACCGATGGTCGTATCGTGCCATCGGTGCTTACGAGAATGCGGATTCGTTTCTGGACTACGGTCACAACGATGTGCGGCTGATCTCGGGCGTGCTCAAGTTTGTGCCGGACGACGCAACTAAGATCGTGTTACGGGCGACCCATCAGGAAAGCGACATCGGCCTGCACTTCGCGCCAGCATTACAACTCGCCGGCGACGGCCCGGGCGAGAACGATGGCGACGACATTCTGGCTCGGGTGCTCAGCGAAGGGCTGAAAATCCCCGATGTGCCGAGATCGCGTTTCTACGGCATGCCCTGGAACGAAGCCGACATCGAGGCCAACTTTCTGCAACTACAGGCCGAGCGCGAACTGTCCAATCGCTGGACGGTCCGCGCGCATGCGCAGTACAACCGCGTCGACTATGACTCCAATGCGTTCGCTGTGAACGGTCCGTTCGATGACGAGGGCTTCGCCTACTTCGGCTACGGGTACGGCTACGACAACGACAGCACCTTGTACGGTAGCGAAGTGAATCTGTTCGGCACGGTTGAACTCTTTGGCCGCGAGCACACGGTGTTCGTCGGCGCCGACTACAGTCATATCAAAGAGAATCGGCGGCTGGGGTATGCGCCGACGTTCTCCGGCTACGGCCAGTCTGTCTTCAATGTGTTCGATCCGAACTACAGCGCGGTGAGCGAGATCGCGATGGCGGATTACCCCGGCATTTATGACGAGCGCAACGAGACTGAGCTTTACGGGGCGACGGTGCAATTCGTGCTGCATCCGGTGGACCGGCTGAGCATTCTGCTGGGGGGTCGCGAATCTCGCAGTACCTTGCTGGAACGCTCTCGGGGCGGCGATGTGATGAGTGTCGTCGATGCGCAGCCGTTCGTCACCGACTCGGATCTGAGCTTCCAGAAGTTCACAGTCCAGGCCGGAGCGACCTACGAGATCACGCCCAGCTTGAACGCGTACGTGAGTTACGGTCAGACCTTCGAGCCCAAGACCAATCGGGTCTATGTGGACGACGACTCACCGGGCAAACTCATCGCGCCGGAAGAGGGTGAGAGCTACGAACTGGGATTGAAGGCTGACCTGTCTTCGAAAGTGGCGGTCACCATGGCCATCTTCGACATGGAGCGGACCAACATCGCGCAGTCGGATCCGTTGCATCCGCTGTTCTCAGTGGCGTTGGGCACGCAGCGTGGTCGTGGTGTTGAGCTCGGTGCGCAAGGGCGCGTGACGCCGGCATTCAATATCTTCACTTCGCTTGCCTATCTCGATGCGGAGTTCTCGGAAGGCGAGTTCAAAGGTCTGCAACCGCCGAATGCGCCGCGCTTCGGTGCTTCGGTGTTCGGCAGTTACGAAGTGCTGCAGGGAGATCTTCGTGGCCTCGGCTTCGCCGGTGGCGTCGTGCATAAGCGTGGTCTCGAGACCTTCGACGATGGGCTTACTCTGCAGGCAGGTCGGCCGGTCACCTTCGATTTCGGATCGTTCACCGAAGTCGACGCGCGGGTGTTCTACAACCTGGGGCGTTGGACCGTGGCGCTGATCGGAACCAACCTGTTCGACGAGAAGTACTACTCGCCGAGTTTCACCAGCTTCAGTCGCGGCACTCATGTGAACCCGCCAAGAATGTTTCGCGCTAGCGTGCGCTACGCATTCTGATCTCCATGTCGAAGTCGCTATTGGCGATGCTGCTGATGATGGCAGCATCGTGTCTC
The DNA here is from genome assembly GCF_016790065.1 of Steroidobacter sp. Classification (GTDB taxonomy): domain Bacteria; phylum Pseudomonadota; class Gammaproteobacteria; order Steroidobacterales; family Steroidobacteraceae; genus Steroidobacter. The sequence continues at coordinate 1,765 of NZ_JAEUPY010000367.1, read as the reverse complement.
GGGTCGGCCTCGGCAGCCGATGATGAACTCGCTCGCATCATCGATGAAGGGTTCAATCATGGTCAGGTCGTGGAGCTTGCGGCGTACCTGACCGATCGCATCGGCGGCCGCATGACGAATTCGCCGCAGATGCGAGCGGCCGAACGGTGGACTCAAGAGCAATTTCGCAGTTGGGGGCTGCGGGACGTGCGCACTGAGGGATTCGACTTTGGTCGCGGTTGGTCCATCGCGAATTCCAGCGTGCGCATGACGGCACCGCGCGTCATGCAGATGCGCGCCATCCCAGTTGCATGGACGCCTGCGACGGCGGGGACATTGAGCGCTGCCGTTATCGTTGCGCCCGTGTCTCACCAGCGTGAGTTTGCGGCGTGGAAAGGAAAGCTGCGTGGTCGCATCGTGCTGGTGTCGCAGCCAACGCTGGCTTCTGATCCGACCGATGTTCCGTTCAGACGGCTGTCGGAAAGCGCGTTGTCGCAACTCGACACATTCGAATCTCGACCAGCGTTGTCCGCCGAGGATCTTGAAGAGGCGCTGAGCGAAGCGCTATTCGAGGCGCAGCTGGATTCGTTTCTTGTCGAGGAGGGCGCGCTCGCGTGGGTTCGGATGTCTCATCGCGACAGCGGGTTGGTGCACGGTGAAGGGACGGGATTTCGAGCTGGCGATAAGCGATTGCTGCCCGGCGTTGAACTGGCAGCGGAAGACTATCGCTTGCTGGCGCGGCTAGCGAAAACCGACGCGACACCGACGTTGGAAATCATCAGCGACGTACAGTTCCATGACGATGACTTGCAGGCGTACAACGTGCTCGCCGACATCGCCGGGCGTGACACAAACGCAGGCTACGTCATGGCCGGTGCGCATCTGGACAGTTGGGTGGCAGCGAGTGGCGCGCAAGACAATGCCGCTGGCAGCGCCATCGTGCTGGAGGCGGCCCGCATTCTGGCGAAGCTAAAGGTACGGCCGCGCCGTGGCATTCGATTCGCGCTCTGGGCGGGCGAGGAGCAGGGAGCTCTCGGTTCGTTCGATTACATCGAACGATATCTGGCGACGCGCGCACCGTTGAAAGATGCACGGCTGGAAGCGCTGCCCGCGTACGACTCATGGCCGCTGCGCTGGCCGTTGCAGATCAAGCCTGGGTATCAAGCGCTGCGAGCGTATTTCAACATCGATAATGGCTCGGGAAAGCTGAGAGGCCTCTATACGGAAGGCAATCTCGCCGCGATGCCGTTGCTACGCGAATGGCTCGAGCCGTTGGCCAGCATGGGCGCGGCGCACGTGGTTGTCAGTCGCACCGGCATCACCGATCACCTGTACATGCAAGCCATTGGCTTACCGGCATTCATGTTCATCCAGGACCCGCTCGACTACAACAATCGCATTCATCACACCAGCTTGGACAGCTTCGATCATATGCAGCCCGACGATTTACGCCAGGCGGCTGTCGTGCTGGCTTCGGTCCTTCTGCAAGCGGCCAATAGCGATCGCCAGTTGCCCCGAACGCCGGTGCCGACTGAGCCGCGGTGATCCCAGGGACACCAGCTGCACCCACTTTCGCACCTCATGGCCAGCGTGTATTCATTGAATACTGGCCCTCCTACGTAACGGCAGGTGCACTCATGTCAGGTTGGTTGTTTGCTCCTCGTGCCTGGCTGTTGCCGGCGATGGCGATTGGTATGGCCGCCATCGCCGGGTCGGCGGCTGCCACAGATAGCTTCTCGGATTGCGATATCTGTCCTCGCATGCAGGTCATCGCGCCCGGATCGTT
>NZ_JAEUPY010000358.1:0-12500 GCF_016790065.1 Steroidobacter sp. | reverse complement strand
GTGAAAATGCTGTGCGCCGATGGTAGTGTGCCCTGCGGGCATGCAAGAGTAGGTCACTGCCAGGCTCTTAAATGAAGCAAAGCCCCGACGGAGCAATCCGTCGGGGCTTTTTGCTCAGGTGCGAACGGAACGCTGCAGCACAGCAACCTACCAATTGCTTCGTCAGTAATCAGGGGTTGAACAACATGAACACTCTGGAACGCCGTCGGCTGGTGAAGGCCGAAGTGATCGATGTGAAAGTGGCCAAGGCCGCGGTGAATGCCTCCAAGCGCCAGCGCGCTGAGGCTGCCAAAGCTCTTCGTAAAGACATGGCTGCTCAGCAGTTTCATCAGCTGCGCGCTGCCAGCTAACTCTTCTTTTTCTTAGTTTGTTCGCGAGCCGCGCCTGTCGCGGCCGCTGTCCGTTGCTTAGTGGAAGTCGCGTGACTTACGCGGCAACGTTCTCACCCAGTGAGAGTAGTCCTCCACTTCGGTCGCCACCACGTGCACGACCGACTCCACGCTCTGCAGTTCGCCGGTCACGACCATAAAGTTCGACTGCAAGATTCGCGGTCGATACAACTCGAAAATCGCCGGCCAGAAAATGATGTTGTTGATGCCGGTCTCGTCTTCCAACGAGCCGAAGATCACGCCATTCGCTGTTTGCGGATGCTGTAAATGAGTGACCAATCCTCCCACCCGCACTGTTCGGCCATGACGCATCGAGTCGAGCTCACGCCGGCTCGAAATCCCCGACGCGCGTAGCTTCGGCCGCAATACCGCCATCGGATGCCGGCCCGTGCTCAATCCCATCTGACGATAGTCCCGCTGAATTTCTTCCCATTCCGTCGGCACCGGTAGAGCTGGCGCTGGCTCGGTGGCTGCGTGCGCCGCCAATGCTCCCGGTAGACTCTCGATTCCCAATGCACTCCAAAAAGCTTGATTACGATGTTCGCTCAAGCTGCGCAGCGCGCCGCTCAATGCCAGCGCCTTGGTGGTTCGCGAATTCAATCCAGCACGATGAGCCACATCTTCCACTGAATTGAACGGCGCGATCGCTCGCGCGGCAACGATGTTCATCGCATCGCCTTCGCGCAGTCCTTTGATCAGTCGCATTCCCAAGCGAATCGCAAGCGCGTGTGCGCCGTTGGATTCGAGCGTGCAGTCGTACTCGCTCACGGTCACATCGACCGGCAGGACTTTCACTTGCTGCCGCTTCGCCTGCTCGAGCAATTGCGCTGGTTGATAAAAGCCCATGGGCTGACTGTTGATCAGCCCCGCGATGAAGGCCGCCGGATGATGGCACTTCAGGTAGCTGGAAAGATAAGTGAGCAGCGCGAAGGATGCGGAATGCGATTCCGGGAAACCGTATTCGCCGAAGCCTTCGATCTGCTTATAGATCTGGTCTGCGAAGTCGTGCGAGTAACCCTTCTCGTACATGCCTTGCTTCAGCTTTGCCTCGTACATCTCCATGTTGCCGCTGCGTTCCCATGCGCCCATCGAGCGCCGCAGCTCATCGGCTTCGCCAGGCGAGAAGCCCGCTGCAGTCACGGCAATCTGCATGACCTGTTCTTGAAAGATCGGAACGCCGCGCGTCTTCTCTAAAATGGGGCGCAGATCTTCGCTGGGATAAGGCACATCTTCGTCAGCCATATCCCGGCGCTGCAGGTACGGATGCACCATGCCGCCCTTGATCGGTCCGGGCCGCACGATGGCGACTTCGATGACCAGGTCGTAGTACTTCCTGGGTTTGAGTCGCGGCAACATGCTCATCTGGGCGCGCGACTCGATCTGGAACACGCCGATGGTGTCTGCTTTGCAGATCATGTCGTAGGTGCGCGAGTCTTCCGACGGAATCTCGCTCATTTGAGTCGGGCCGTGACCCGCAGAATCCAGCAGTTCGAAGGTTTTGCGCATGGCCGTCAGCATGCCCAGCGCGAGCACGTCGACCTTGAGTAACTTCAGCGTTTCCAGATCGTTCTTGTCCCATTGAATGATGGTGCGATCCGGCATGGCTGCGTTCTCGATGGGAACCAGCTCGCTGATGGGCTGCTCGGCAATCACGAAGCCGCCGACGTGTTGGGACAAGTGTCGAGGAAAATTCAGCAACTGCCGAACGAGTACGCTCAAGCGCTTCGCCACATCGCCATCCAAGTGCATACCTTGGGTGGCCATGTTGGCCTGCATCCGTTCCACGCTGTCCCACCAGGCGTGTTGCTTGGCGAGTCTGCCGACCATGTCTTCTGGTAATCCGAGAGCCTTGCCTACATCGCGGATGGCGCTGCGTGATTGATAAGTAATGACAGTGGCCGCGATGGCAGCGCGTTTACGCGAGTACTTTCGAAAGACGTGTTGAATGACTTCCTCGCGCCGCTCGTGTTCGAAGTCGACGTCGATATCGGGTGGCTCGCCGCGTTCCTCGCTGATGAATCGCTCGAACAGCGCCGAGATCAGCTCAGGCTTGACCTCGGTGATACGCAACGCATAGCAGACGACTGAATTAGCCGCCGAGCCGCGGCCTTGGCAAAGAATGGGCTTCTTGGGCTGGCCATCATCGTCCACGTCAGCGCGTGCGTACTCGACGATCTCGTGCACGGTAAGAAAGAAGTGCTCATATTCGAGGCGTGCGATGAGGCCAAGCTCTTTTTCGATGGTGGCGCGAATCGATGCGGGTGCGCCTTGAGGCCACCGATAGGCGACGCCGGCATCGACCAGGTTCCGCAAATGTTGGCTGGCAGTCAGTCCCGCCGGCACGATTTCCCTGGGGTACTGATATCGCAGACTGCCCAGTGAGAAGTGGCATCGCTCCGCGATGCGCAGCGATTCCTGCAGTAGTTCGGGGGGATAAAGCTCTTCGAGGATAGGCAGCGGCCGGAGGTGCCGTTCGCCGTTGGCAAATAATTTGTGGCCAGCCGAGGCTACGGTGCAGCCGTGACGAATAGCAGTCATCGTGTCCTGCAAGGGACGCCGCTCGAGCGTATGCATATGCACGTCGCCGCTGGCGACCAGAGGGATGTTCATACGATTGCTGAGTTGCTGCATCGTGGACAGATGCTCGACGTCGTCTGCCTGTCGATGCAGCTCGACAGCGATCCAACAACGTTCCGGAAACGTGTTTCTCAGCCATCCCGCCATTGAATTTTCCGGGTTGCGCGGAGCGACCCATAGCGCCAGGCACTCGCTGAGTTCAGCTGCCGCGCATTGGCTGCGAGTCAATTGATACTCGCCCTTCTTGGCGGCCGAGCGCGCCAAGCTGATCAGCTGACAAATTTGCGAGTAAGCAGCTTGCGACGGCGCGAGCAGTACTAGATGCATGCCGTCGGCAAGCCGAAACTCCGAGCCGACGATCAGCCTGAAATCGATTTTCCGCGCTTCTTCATAGGCACGGACCACGCCGGCCATGGAGCATTCGTCGGTGATGGCCAGCGCTGAATAGCCGAGATGGGCAGCCTGACAGATCAACTCCCCCGGGTGCGATGCCCCACGCAAAAACGAGAAGTTGCTGACGCAGTGAAGCTCGGCGTAACGAGGCGCGCTCACGACCAGAACCCATGCAAATGCCAGCTGCCGTCGTGCAGGTCCTTGAATATCCACAACGCGGCGCCTTGCTGAGTGCGAGCGATGAAGTAATCGCGCCGGACGTCGCCGCTATCCCACCAACCGCTTTCGATGCGCTCGGCGCCGGTCAAGGCTGGCATGCCGCTGAGTTGCAACGGCTTGGGTTCGGAGAGCAGCCACAGCGGCCGGTCTGGAGAATCCAAATGCTGTCGCGTTTCTTGAGCCGACGCTGTGGCCCAACCGTGTTCCGGGCGATGATCGGCGACGGCTTTCACGCCATGCACCTGAGCTTCGCCAAGGCGGGCGACGATCCGATCCAATGTGTGACCGAGCTCTTCGCTTTGCTCGGTTGCGCCGCTGAGCATGTCGATGTGCAGCCCGGTGGGCGTGGCGAATTCATCGGCTGACAATTCCAAAGCTACCGACGCCGACGGCAATACCGTGTGCTCGAGACGCTCGCGAGTCAGTGCAAGAAAACGTTCGCTGTTGCGATCGGGCATGGACAACCCGATGGAGATGATGGTAGCGACAGCATCGCGATGAACGAAACGCAATGTGAATTTTTGCGTTCCCGTATCGCGCGCACGTAGAAAGCCGACGAACTCTCGCAACATGCGTCGTAAAGGAAACAGCAAAGCCTCGGTGCTACGAACTTCGGCCTCGAACTCGAAGCGCGCGTGATACTTCGGCGGCAAGCGATAAGTAGGGCGCGGATCGGGCGCAGCGCCGACCAGCCGATCGAGGTAATCGCACACCTCGGGCCCGAAACGCTTGGCAACGCCATCGCGAGGCAGGGCCACTAACAAGCCTACCGTTCTTACTCCCACTGTTTGCAGCTGCTGAGGAATCCAAGGGTCGAGATTCAACCAGTTCACTGACACGGCTTCGATGCGCGCGCGTAGCGCAGTCGTGGTGGTGATAGCGACGCGAACGCCGGTACGAGCCAGTAATGCCGAACCTTCCAACGTCGGTGAGATGCCTAGTTGATAGCTGTAAGAGAGTTTGCGCAGCTCGATTTCCAATTGTTCGATGAGTTTACGGAAGCCACCGAACAATCGCAGACTCGCGCCGATCTCCAGCCATAATGCCGTGGAGTGGGCTCGCTGCAGGTCGGCGAAGACTTCGCCGATGATGACTGTGCCGCTGAACTGATAAGCCCAAGCCGTCAGTCGTTCCAAGGCGGCTTGTTCGGCGCTGAGCCGGCGCTCCAGCGCAATCACTTCAGGCAGGATGGCGAGCACCGTGGTGAAGTTCATCTCGGACTTCAAGCCAACGCGCTCGGCCGCGGGATTACAACAGACGACGCAGCGGACACTGCCGGTCAGAACCGTGACTACGGTAGGGCTCTCGCTTTGCTCACATTGCAAAGCTTCCAGAGGCAATTGGGGTAGGGTGATACAAAGCCACAGCATGACTGTGCATCACTCTGCAACGGCGATGCCGAGCGACATGCCTGCGCGCGCACCCCGGCACTTGACCACATCGATGTTCAATAGACCGTCAGCGCTTGTTTGTAAGCGCAGGCGAACCGCGGCAGGCGAGGCTTCTCGAGCTGCGCTCGGTGGGCGATAAACAAAGCCAATGCTGCTGCCGGCCTCGGCGGCCAGCTGTAGCCGCCGCACTTCGCGGTCGCGGATGGTCAGTGGCCACGCCAGCACTGCGCCAAACGATTTACAGCGCAATGTTTGTTCGGCGGACCACAGAATATCGGTCGCGTTCTGGGCGCGAATGATCCAAAAATGCTCCAGCCGCAGCCCATGGCGAAGCAGGGCTGGAGCGAACGGAATATAAGGCGGCGCGATCATGGCGACGTGCCGCTCGCTGTGCGTGATCCTGGCCAACGCCGGCATCAACAAACGCAGCTCGCCGATGCCATCCTGCATGGGCATCAACTCCACCACCGTGCCCGATTGCCAGCCGCCACCGGGCAGCACGGCATCGAGCTGGGCCGAGCCGCTGGGCTCGACTCGCAACGGCGGGCCTTCGCGGCCGTTACGGCACAGCCGCGCCAGTTGTTCTAATGTTTCGGCACGAGACTGAAAAGGGGACGGATTTAATTTCTCCTGAAACATGGCGGTGAGCTTGGAGTCATTGTGAAATTAAATCTGTCCCCTTTTCAGGGGCAGGGTGGTGCGAATCACCCCCACTGCCAGTCCTTCAATGGACAATTCCTGTTCACGCAAATCTATTTCGATGGGTCGATAGGCGGCGTTGGCAGGTTCCAGCCGCACCATGTGACCTTGCCGGCGGTAGTACTTCACCGTCGCTTCGTTCTCATCGACTAAGCGGGCGACCACGATCTGGCCGTTGCGGACTTGGGATGTTTGCTGAACCGCCAGCAGATCCCGATCCAGAATGTCCGCGTCCTTCATGCTGTCGCCTCGGACGCGCAATAAAAAATCGGCGCGCGGTTTGAATAGCGACGCATCGACAGTGACATGCTCTTCTATATGAGAAGCCGCGAGGATGGGCGCGCCGGCGGCGATCCGACCTAACAACGGCAAACTCATCGCCGAGCCCGGTGCCAACAAATGCGCTGTCGCTGACGCGTTCGGGAATGAATCGCGCAGCCGAATGCCACGAGAGATGCCGGGCAGCAGTTCGATCGCGCCTTTGCTTTCCAAGGCGCGCAAATGCTGGTCGATGCCTTGGCGATTTCTGAGCCCCAGGCCCTCGGCGATTTCTCCACGGGTCGGCGGCAACCCGTCGCTATCCATGAAGCGACGGATAAATTCCAATACTTCCAATTGTTTGCGTGTGAGGTCGGACATGGGATTCGGCGGCGTGCCCTAGCCAGGGCGATACCAGACAAACGTCTGGTAAGGAGTCTAGGATCCTTTCCGCGGCACCACAAGCGCCATGATGAAACTGAATAAGACTGCCAAAAAATGTGATCGAGTTGGCGGACACATCGGGCAATGAATCCCTTCGGTGGCGCCGGCGCGAATAAGTGGTTGCGAGTATCCCTTAACCACTCATTAACAACTGGCGAACTGAAGTGACCGTGTCCGCTATACTCCCGGCTCCATACTCTTCGCTCATCGCACTGACTAACGACGATGCGACGCGAACCACATCAGCTCAGAGCCGCCCGCGAATGACGGACTCCGTACTCGCTCGAGTCGCACAAGGAGATGCGCGTGCTGTGCACGAGTGCATCGATCAATTCGGCAGCCTCATATGGTCGATAGCGAGACGTCTGACTCGTACTCGCGCCGATGCCGAAGATGCCGTGCAGGAAATTTTCACCGATGTCTGGCGCAGCGCCGGACGTTTCGATCCGAATCAGGGATCTGAGAAAGTCTTCGTTGCCACCATCGCACGCCGTCGTTTGATCGATCGCATGCGACGTGCCGCTCATCAAGCGCGCACCGAATCCACTGACGATATCGATTCGCTGGGGTTTGCCGATTCCGGCAACAGCGCCGAAGTCTGTGCCGAAGCTTCGGCAGCGGCACGCGCGGTGATGCAATTACGGCCCGAACAACGACAGGTGCTGGAACTCGGCATCCTGCAAGGATTGAGTCACTCGGAAATCGCCGATGTGTTGCAAATGCCGCTGGGTACAGTGAAAACCATGATGCGGCGAGGATTGATTCAGGTGCGTGAGTTGATGGGTATTCAGAACCCTGCCTCCGATGGGGTGCGCTCATGAGCAACTCAGTCATGCAGAATCCCCGGTTGGTGGAACTGCTGGTGCAGCGGGCTGTGGATGGCTTGAACTCGTCGGAGCGCGCCGAGCTGAAGCAGCTGCTCACTGCAGAGAAATATACCGATGCCGGCCGGTTCGAATATACCGCCGCGTCGTTGTTGCTGGCCGGCGATGTGGAGAATCACGTCCCCGAAGAAATGCCGGACAGTTTGCGCGAACGTTTGTATGCGCAAGCGGATACGGTCGCAGCTTCGATGCCGCCGCCGGCGCGTCAGAGTGCTTCGCAGCCACGAGTCATCAGCATTGCGGGCCGTTCACGCACGACCACCGCGACGCCGGCGGTCAGCACTCCTGAAATCGCCAAACCGGCACCGTCTCGCAAGTCGTCTTCTTGGCAAAGCAAAGTGGGTTGGTTCGCAGCCGCTGCCAGCGTGCTCATCGCCGTTGCTGGCTGGTGGCCGCGCTTACAGACTGGCGGCGATCCGACTATCGAAGTGCCGATTGCCAGCACGTTGGAACAAGAGCGCCAGCAACTGCTCGCTCAGCAAGGTGTGCTGACTCGGACCTGGCAGACGACTCAGGATCCAGCGGCCAGCGGCGTGACCGGCGATGTGGTTTGGGATCCGCGTACCCAGAATGGGTATCTGCGCTTCCGTGGTCTGCAGGCCAACAACGCGGACGAGTTGCAGTATCAGTTGTGGATCTTCGACGGCACTCGCGATGAGCGCTATCCGGTCGACGGCGGGGTGTTCGACATTCCTCCCGGTCAGGGCGAAGTGATCATCCCCATTACCGCCAAGCTGGAAATCCGCAATCCCGCGATGTTTGCTGTCACCATCGAAAAGCCCGGCGGCTCGGTGGTCTCCAGCCGCGATCGCATCGTGGTGCTCGCCCCGGTCGCCGCGGGCTGATCCGATCTAACCCATTCACCGCCCAAAAAACATCGGCCCTCCAAGAGGGCCGATGGCGGTCTGGCCAGGTCCGTCTCTGGCGCTGGTCTCAACTCTGAACGGTCAACTCACCATGGGCACGCTGGCCGCCACACCGGGAATGTGACGGCCGATAGTCTCGGTGCCTTCGGTGCGTTCGCGGGCGTAGCTGTTCAGCTTGTTATAAAGAGTCTTCAAGCTGCAGCCGAGTACCGCGGCGGCGCGGCGCTTGTCGCCTTCGCAATAATCCAACGTGACTTCGATCAATGAGCGCTCGGCTTCGTCGAGTCGCGAGCCCAACGGCACGTGCACGCCGGCCGGGCGAGCCGCTTCGACAGGTTCGACGACATGCGCGGGCGTGGTGATCGAAAGATCCAGCTCGAGCATTTCATCGGCGAGGATGAAGCTGCGCTCCACCGTGTTTTTCAACTCACGCACATTGCCTGCCCAGCGGCGCGTGCCCAGCGCTTCCAGGAAACAGGGTGAGAATCCTTTGGTCACATCGCTGGTGCGATTGAGCGTGCTCAGGAAGTATTCCGCCAGCAAAGGGACATCGCCGGGCCGTTCGCGCAGCGGTGGAATGTGCAGCGGGAACACCGCCAGTCGGTACATCAAATCTTCGCGCAGCTGGCGATTCGCGACCGCTTCAGTGACATTGCGATTGGTCGCTGCGACCACGCGAATGTCAGTCTTGATTTCTTGCGTGCCGCCGACGCGATAGAAACGTCCTGTCTCCAACACACGCAGCAAGCGCGTCTGCATGTCCAGCGGCATCTCGGTGACTTCGTCGAGAAACAATGTGCCGCCGGTGGCGCGTTCGAACACGCCTGCGTGCGAACGAGATGCGCCGGTGAAGCTGCCCTTTTCATAACCGAATAATTCGGCTTCGATCAGCGAGGCAGGAATCGAACCGCAGTTGATGGCCACCAGCGGCCCTTGCGCGCGATGACTCATGTTATGGATACATTCGGCCACTAGCTCTTTGCCTACACCGCTTTCGCCCATGATCATCACAGTCGCTTCGGTCGGCGACACGCGTTTGATCAAGCCGAACACCTGGTGCATGGCAGGCGAGCGCCCGAGGAGGTTGCCGAGACCATGCTCGTGCAGCGTAGTCGGTGCGTCCACTGTGTAATCTCTCCCCAGAAAGTCGAACCAGAAAGTCGAACCGGGTTTTAGTTCGTCGAGTGTGAGATGCAAATTCTTCAAGCGCAAGCGGAGTTCCGTTGTAAGAATGTTTTTTCCAACTTGTAAAAGTAGGGAAATTCCAGCGTCGAAATCGTTGACGCAACATTTCGCTAAAAACCCTAGGAATAAAGCGCTCGCAGTGCATCGTAGAGTAGTGCCAAACGGCTCGATGTGGACCGCGGCAATAGCGGCATAGAACTTGCCATTCTCCGGATGGAACCGCGCGTCACTGCTAAGCGTCGCTCGGTACTTTCAATACGGAGACAAGTGATGTCGTTGCAGATCGATAGTGTGAGCGCCGAGGCGCGTACTCGCCGTGGATGGACACGGGAGAGCGCGCAGGAAGAAGAAGTTGCACCCGGCTCACCGCGTCGAATCAGCGTTTTCGGCTTGGGTTATGTCGGCGCCGTGTCGTTGGCCTGTCTGGCGCGCGACGGTCACGAAATGTTCGGTGTCGATATCGATCCCGGCAAGCTCGAGCTGTTGCGCCGAGGCCAGGCGCCGATCGTCGAGACCGGTATCCAAGAACTGACACGCGCCGTCATGCGGGGCGGCACGGTGAGCGTCACCGACTCGGTACGAGATGCGATTCTTGCCACCGACATTTCTTTTGTTTGCGTGGGCACGCCGGCCCGTCAGAACGGCAATCAGGATCTTGCCGCCATCACGCGTATCGCCGAACAGATCGGTGCCGTGATTCCGGAAAAGGCCACTCGCCACATCATCGTGATCCGCTCCACGGTCAAACCCGGCACCATCGATGAAGTCATCAAGCCGGCTATCGAGGCGGCCTCAGGCCTGCAGGCGGGGCGGGATTTCAGCCTGTGCTTTCAGCCGGAGTTCCTGCGCGAAGGCACTTCGATCAATGACTACGACAATCCGCCGTTGACGGTAGTAGGCGCCGAAGACGACTACGCCGTCGAGGCGTTGCGGGGCATGTTCGGTCACCTGCCGTGCGAGTTTGTGCACACCTCGGTGCGTACCGCCGAGATGCTCAAGTACGCCTGCAATGCATTTCATGCACTGAAGGTGACGTTCGCGAATGAGATCGGTCGCGTGTCGCAATCGGCTGGCGTCGATCCGCACGAAGTGATGAAGCTGCTGTGCATGGATCGTCAGCTCAATATTTCCTCGGCCTACCTGCGTCCGGGCTTTGCCTTTGGCGGCTCCTGCCTGCCCAAGGACTTGAAGGCGCTGTTGTATCTGGCCAAGAACAACGACGTCGAATTGCCCATGCTCAGCAGCCTGCTACCCAGCAATGCCGCGCACATCGAGCATGCGGTGGAGCGGGTACTCGAGAGTGGGCGCCGATCGGTGGGCATGATCGGGCTGAGCTTCAAGTCCGGCACCGACGATTTGCGCGAAAGTCCCATGGTCGTCATGGCCGAGCGTTTCATCGGCAAAGGCCTGCCGTTGTGCATTTTCGATCCGCAGGTGAATGTGGCGCGGCTGATCGGCGCCAACCGACGTTTCATCGAAGAAAGCATTCCGCACATCGCCTCGTTGATGACCACCGATCTGGACGCGCTGGTGCGCGATTCGGATGTGCTGGTGGTGGCGATGAAGACGCCGGAAGTGCTGGCAGCACTGCGTGAACACACGCGTCCCGAGCAAATGTTGCTGGACATTGCGGTATTGCCGGATCGCGACGCCTATCGCGCCGGCTACCAGGGCGTGTGCTGGTAGCGGCTCATGGGAAATGCCGAAGAACAGGCCCAAACGATGGCTGACGGAGTCGCCGTCGCGCGCCGCCGGCGTGTGTTGATCATCGTCGAGAATTTGCCGCTGCCGTTCGACCGTCGCGTCTGGCAGGAAGCGCGCACTTTGCATGCTCACGGCTACCAGGTGTCGATCATCTGCCCCAAGGGCAAGGGCTACGAAAAGAGTTTCGAAGAACTGGATGGCGTGGCGATCTACCGTCATTCCATGCCGTTCGAGGCCAGCGGCGCGCTGGGCTATGCGCTCGAGTACAGCTGGGCGCTGGCGGCGGAGTTCGCGTTATCGCTGAAGATTTTCTTCACGCGCGGCTTCGACGTGATCCACGGTTGTAATCCGCCCGACATGATTTTTTTGATCGGCGGTTTCTACAAGCTGTTTGGCAAAAAGTTCTTGTTCGACCACCACGACATCAATCCCGAGCTGTACGAAGCCAAGTTTCAGCGACGGGATGTGTTCTACAAGTTGATGTTGGCGCTGGAGCGCTGGACCTTTCGCACCGCCGACGTGTGCGTGGCCACCAACGAGTCGTATCGCAAGATCGCCATCGAGCGGGGTGGCCGGCAACCGAGCAAAGTGTTCGTGGTGCGCAGTGGCCCGGATTTGCGACGACTCAAACAATTGCCGCCGCAGCCCGAGCTCAAGCAGGGCCGCAAATATCTGGTCGGCTACGTCGGAGTGATGGGGCGCCAGGAAGGCATCGACGGCTTGCTGGCCGCGGCTCATCACATCGTGCACGACATGGGACGCAGCGACGTTCATTTCGGCTTGGTGGGCGGTGGCACGGAGCTCGAGGCGATGAAAAAGCTCGCTCAAGAGTTGCAAGTGGCCGACTACGTGACCTTCACCGGTCGCGTGCCGGATGCCGAGCTGCTGGCGATGCTCAACACGGCGGACGTGTGCGTGAATCCCGATGTCGCCAACGAGATGAACGACAAGTCCACCATGAACAAGATCATGGAGTACATGGCGCTGGGCAAGCCCATCGTCCAGTACGACCTGACCGAGGGGCGGGTCTCGGCGCAGCAGGCGTCGCTATACGCCAAGCGTAACGATCCGATCGACATGGCAAGGCAAATCGTGGCGCTGCTCGACGACGAGCCACGCCGCAAGCAGATGGGCGAGTGGGGCCGCGAGCGGGTGAAAGACGCCCTGGCCTGGGAACATGAGGTGCCGCGCCTGCTGGCGGCGTACGACACGCTGTTTACTTGAGGTCGACGTTGAGGCGCGAGGGAGCGGGGAGTTCTTGGGCGCCGGAAGATACAATTCGATGCGATATGTGGTGCTAGCCGCAGGCTTTGATGGAACGCTGGCTCGCGATGGGCGTTGCGACGAGCGTTGCGTCGACATATTGCGCGAGCTATCTGCCACCGGGCGCAAGTTGATCCTGGTGACCGGTCGCGAGTTGCGTCGGCTGTTGGAAGTCTTTCCTGAAGCGCGCCTGTTCGACTACATCGTCGCCGAGAACGGCGCGGTCCT
>NZ_JAEUPY010000326.1 GCF_016790065.1 Steroidobacter sp. | reverse complement strand
CCTACGTGGGCGCGGGCCTGAACTACACGTTGTTCTTTGATGAAAAAACCACAGGCGCGCTGGACGGCGCCGACCTTGAGCTCGATCCTTCTTGGGGTTTGGCTGCGCAACTCGGACTTGATGTGCACCTCGGCGGCAGCTGGTTCGCGAACATCGATGCGCGATGGCTCGACATCGATACGGACGCGAAACTCGACGGCGCGAGCCTCGGCACCGTAGAAATCGACCCGTACGCGTTCGGCGTATCGATCGGTCGGCGATTCTGATCGTCGGCCGCAGAAGCTTTAGAGAAGCGCGACTCGAAGGACGAGATGGACCGGCACGTTTGGCTGGCAAGAGCACACCCAACCCCGCTGCCCCACGCCTGGCTTGGCGAAGCGCTAAGCTGGGTGGCGCGCGGCGCTCTGGGAGCTATTCGCTCGAGGAAATCTGCTCCAGTGGCGCGCCGTGCAGCATCTCGATCCCTTCCATGTTCGGAAGGCGATGCGCGATGCCTTTGTGACAATCGATGCAGGTGTGGTCCTTGCCGGCGAGCGCCGTTGAGTGGACGTACACGGCGCGCTGGCTCTGACGCGTCCAGTCCATGAATTGATACGCGTGGCAATTGCGGCACTCGAGCGAGTCGTTTGCTTTGAGGCGCGCCCACTCGTGCTTGGCCAGCGTCAAGCGATGATCCAGAAACTTTTCGCGGGTATTGATCGTGCCGAAGATCTTGCCCCACACTTCTTTGGACGCCTGCATCTTGCGGGCGATCTTGTCGGTCCACTCGTGCGGCACGTGACAATCGGGACAGGTCGCCCGCACGCCGGATCGGTTGCTGTAATGGATCGTGCTCTTCAGCTCGGCGAACACGTTGTCCCGCATCTCGTGGCAGCCGGTGCAGAACTCCTCGGTGTTGGTCGCTTCCAGCGCGGTGTTGAACCCGCCCCAGAACAGGATGCCGCCGATGAAGCCCCCGACCACCAGGAACCCGAGGCTGAAGTAACGACTCGGCGAGCTGAGCACGCCCCACCAACGCCTTGCCCTCTCCAGTAGCGCCTTCACTCCTTCTTTTCCTTCGCTTCGGGCGCCGGCGGATCGGCCGCCTGTTGCTCACGCTCGATCAGCTCGTAGACATCGACGAAGCGGTTGTCGACCTTCAGTGGCGCATCGGTCTGGACCACGTGGCATTGCGTGCAGAAATAGCGCCGCGGGGATATCTCCGCGAGGAAGTCCTGATCGCGATCCATATAGTGAGTCGCACTCACCATCGGAGCACCGAACTCCTCGTTGCGCACGCGCGAATGGCAATACATGCAATAGTTCACGTTGCGCGTGATTTCGTAGCGATCGATGGCGTGCGGGATGGTGGGCGGCTGGCTGGTGTAGGCACGACCCCGCTTCACATCGAAGTTCTCGACAATGGCCATGCGCGGTGCTTTGGGCTCCTGATCGAGCGGCGTGGGACCGCGCAGCCCTTCCAGATTGTCCGCCGCCAGCGCCGCGCCGAAACACAGCACGCCGATGATTGCCAATCGCCGCACCAGGGAGCTCATCACACCGCTCCCATCGGCACGATCTTCACCGCGCATTTCTTGAAGTCGGTTTGTTTGGAGATCGGATCCGTCGCGTCCAACGTAACCTTGTTAATGAGCTGCGAAGCATCGAACCAGGGCACGAACACCACCCCTCGCGGCGGCTTGTTACGACCGCGTGTTTCAATGCGCGAGCGCATCTCACCTCGACGCGAGACAACTTTGACTTCAACGCCCCGCCGTACGCCTAGCGATTCCGCGTCGTCGGGATGCATGAACACCACCGCATTCGGAAACGCCT
>NZ_JAEUPY010000305.1 GCF_016790065.1 Steroidobacter sp. | reverse complement strand
ACGAAGTGCCAACAAGCTGGGATCGTGTGCCCCGCCCTGTAATGTCGACCAAACTCGCTGCACAGCTTCGTAGGCGTCACGATGTTTGGGTGAACGCTCCAGCCAGCTCGTAAACTCGGCTCGCTGTTCCGCTGAAACGTGGTCGCTACTCATATCGTCATGCCACTTCGCGGCGACTTCGCGCAGGTCAGCTTCGGTCGTATTTGGTTGAGTCATCTGGGTGACACTCCTTCGTCGCTCAGCGCACGGCTGAGATATGCGAGTGCCTTGGCACTATGTTTTTCTACGGCACGCACCGAGATGCCGAGCAGCTCCGCCACTTCGGCATGCTTGAGCCCTTCGAGGCAACGCAGGGTAAAGACGTCGCGCGTTCGCTCCGGCAACTGACGCAAGGCGCTCGCCAACCGTGCCATGGACTCGCGACCGATGACCACTCGTTCCGGCGAGAGCTCCGACGGTGCATCCGTCGCGTCACTGTCGGTTCCGCCGTCGCCTAGATAACGTTCTCGCGTCGAGATTTTGCGATAGTGGTCTTTCAGCGCATTGGATGCTGTTTGAAAGATGTAAGCGTCCGGATTATCGACTCCATCCAGTTCCGGCCGCTGTGCCAGGCGCAGGAACACCTGCTGCACCAGATCGGGGACCTCGGGGGAATTGCGGGTGCGCTTACGAAAAAAACTCAGCAACGGCGCGTAATAACGGCGCACGACTTCATCGAGTCGGCCGCGAACGCTGGGAACTGTAGTGGGACTGGGAAGCGATGCCATCGAGAGTGCTCGTGACGCCGACCATGACCGAGGAATTCCCCCGACGCAAGCACCGGAACGCGCTTTCCGGCCGTGGTAAAAAATATTGTTCGGGGTGGTTCGGCTTTGCCGAGGCGGCGCGTCTTACCCCTGACGCTCTTACCAAAAAGTCGAGAAATCAGTCGAGTACCCGGCGTCGGCAGCCTATAATTCGCGGACATTCCGCGCGCCAGATGTTTCGACGACTTTATGAACGCCAGCCAACGGCTCGACGCCGCTATCGGCCATTGCCTGCAAGATCTTTGGAAACCAGCGGGCGCCGCGGTGGCGATCTGCGCCCCCGACGACATGATCTGGTCGCGCTGTTTCGGCGAACGCCAGATCGGTTCCGGCAAAGCTATCGACGAGCACACCGTGTTCGCTTTGGCCTCGGGCACCAAAACATTCGCGGCCGCGTCGCTGGCCCATCTCATCGGCCAGAGCCGGATCGATTGGGACACCCGCGTCGTCGACATCGATCCATCGTTCGACGCCGGTGACGCGGCAGTCACGGCAGCGCTGACTTTGCGGGACCTCGCCTGCCATCGCACCGGCTGGCCGTCCTCCGAAGGTCGACATCGGGGTGCCGCGTCATCACGTGCCGATCTGGTACGACGGCTGCGATATCACGGCTTTCGCCATCCGTTTCGCCAGAACTTTGCTTACTGCACCGATGGCTTCAGCCTGATCGGTCACGTGGTGGACATTGCTAGCGGCATGTCGTGGGAGCGCTATGCGCAGGCTCACCTGCTCGCGCCCTTGTATATGAATCGGACGTCGTTCTCGGTGGCTGAAGCCGAGGGCACCGGCAACTTTGCCCAGCCGCATCTGCAATTGCTCGATGGCGAGCGCGTTGCCGTTCCTTGGTATTACGAGGATGGCATCGCGACTCCGGCTGGCGGTGCGAATTCGTGCCTTGCCGATCTTTCCAAGTGGCTCAGCGCCTGGCTCAACAACTCGCCGGACATGACGCCGTGGCCGACGGAACAGACTGTAATCATGCAAACGCCGCAGATTGCGGATGCAGGACCGTTCGCCGACAAGGAACTCTCTTGCGCGGTCACTGAAGATCTGACGGATGAAGGGTATGCGTTGGGTTGGTACACGCATCGGTATCGTGGTGAGCGGGTGTTTCATCACACCGGCTCGATTCGTGGCTTCCGGTCGATGATGGCGGTGTTGCCGGAGCAGAAGCTTGGATTCATCGCGCTGGTGAACTCGGACGATATTTATCTGCCGCGAGCGCTGTTTCAAACCACGATGGATACGTTGCAAGGCGGTGACCCGCTGCGCTGGACGCAGAGTTTCCTGGCGCTGGAGAAGGCGTGGCACGTCACCAACGCCGGTAAATACCGCCGCGCCAGCGACCCTCGGCCTGACACCTCCGACGCTCGAACCAACATCAGTGACGTTGTCGGCACCTACCAGGACGACGGCCGGTACGGCACCGTGCTCATAGCATCCAACGGCGACGGTTTACAGCTGCAGGCCGGCAAATTGCATTATCGAATCCTATCGACCGGCAACGACTCGTTCCGTTGTGAGCTCTCCGCCGGCGCGCTGGTCATCGATCAAGGTCCGTTACACCTGCAGCGCGACGGTTCTCAACGAGTCATCGGCTTCGAGTATCAAGGCGCGATGTTCAAGCGAACGGCTTGAGATCCGCCACCGACGCTTGCAACACATTCGCTAACGACACGAAATCCAACACCGGCAAGCCAGTCTCAGCCCGAATGCGCGGGCTGAACGGACACAGTGCCGAACACTCGAGCAAGATCCCGCCCAGCGTCGGCGTCTCCGACACCAGCCGCCGAATCGACGCCATCAAATCGTCGCCGATCGCGTCGAGCGGCAATTCAGGCTCGGGCTTGCGCAGCTCATGCCAAGTGCGCGTGCCGTCCAGTCCCAGAATCTTCAACCGCGCCAAATCCGATTCCGTCACGCCTGCCAGCGTCAACAACGTCGGATCGAGCTGCTTCTGATCGAAGGTAATCACACCGACGATGCGATCCACTGACACCAGTCGTAACAACAGCGGTAACAGCAACAAGCTGGACGTTGCCACCGGCACCGGCAAACGCCGCGCGATTTCGGTTTGATAAGCGATGTTGAAACCGCAGGTCGTCAGCAGTGCCTTGATGCCCTGCTCCTGCAGCCGCTCGCCCTGTCGAACATAGTCCGCTGCCACCGCCGGATCGCGATTCAGAATCCGATCCGTGAACGCGGTGGCCGCGCCGGCGTAGACCACCGGATAGCCAAACGTGGCGGGATTGCCCAAGTTGCCCGGATGGCGCAGCGGCTTGTTGGCCATCTCGACGATCCCCAAAGCCGCCTGCGCCATCGATTCGGTCATGACATCCTCGGAACGTTGCACCGCTGCGCCCGCATGCGCGGGTGGTTACTTCGTCGCGCCAGTACCGAGCAAATGCTCGGACAGATATTTCCAGGTGCGCCGACGTACGTAGCTATCGGCAGTCGGCTCCTGATAGCGAATCGAGTGATCCTTGCCCGGCAGAATCAACAGATCGAACACCTTGTTGGCATGGACCAGCGCATCGACCACACGCAGCGTGCTGGCCACCGGCACATCACTGTCGGTCTCGCCATGAATCAGTAACAACGCGCCCTTCAGCCGCTGCACCTCATCCATATTGGTGACATAGCCGCGCGGTCCGCCGGTCGGGCCGGTGCGAGGATCGCCCCAATAGAACTCGCCGGAGTTCATTTCATAAATGTTGTTGTCATGATTGCCCGCGGACGCCACGCCGACTTTATAAAAGTCCGGGTCGTGCAACATCGCCGCCAACGTCATGAAGCCGCCACCTGAGTGCCCTACTACGCCGACGCGCGCGACATCCATCCACGGACGCGACGCAGCCAACGATTCGATGCTCTTGCGCAAGTCCGGCAGCGTGTAGTCACGAATGTTTCCTGAGGTACGCGCATAGGTTTGAAAGGCGACGCCGCGAGAAGATGCCGAACCGCGGGTGCCCGGCGCGATCACGATGAAACCGAGCTGGGCCAACGCCGCGTTGTTGTGCGACGGTGAGAATCGCGTCGGCACCGAATCACCGGAAGGCCCGGGGTACACCACAGCAACCACCGGATAACGCCGCTTCGGATCGAAATCGAACGGCTTCCACAACACGCCGTACAGATCCGTCGCATCGTCAGCGGCTTTGACCTTGTAACGTTCAGGCGCCTGCCAACCAGCGGCGCGCAGCGAATCCGTCTTGGCAACTGCCAGCTCTTTGACGATGCGGCCGTTTCGATCTCGCAGCACAGTGCGCGGCGCCGTTTCGACGGTGGAGAAAGTATCGATGAAATATTTCGCTGAACTCGACGGCGTGAAGCTGTGCGTGGCCGGCTCAGTATCGAGCCGGCGCGGCGAACCGCCATTCAGACTGCCGCGAAAGACGTGCATGTAATAGGGATCGCCGCCCTGCCCGTCGCCGTACGCATCGAAGAAGAACTCGCGCTTGGCGGCGTCGACGTGCAGCACCTGATTGACCGCAAAGTCGCCCGAGGTCAACTGACGAATCAGCTTCTTGCGACGCGCATCGAGGAGATAGTAATGCACGCGTCCATCGCGATCGGATTTCCAGATCAGCTGCTCGCCCTGCCCGACGAACACCAGTTCGGGATCGCGCACGGTGAAATGCGAGTCGCGCTGCTCACGCCAGATCACTTCGATCTCGCCATTCGGCACCGCCACACGGCATAGTTCGACGACTTCGTACTGGCGCTGCATGCGGACGAAATACAGCGAGCGCCCATCCGGCGACGGGAAGATGCCGCCGCTGGCTACGTCCATGTTGCCTACATAGGCCCAGCCCTCGTTGTTGATCGCGCGACGCGTGCCGCTCGCCGCGTCGATCAACCAAAGCTCTGCGGTTGGAATGTTCTTATCGCCCGGATAGGCACGGCGTTGCTCGATGCTCGCGGGCCGCGGCGTGGCAATGGAGTTGGCCAACCAGACCGGCGACACCTCACGATAGTCCCAACGCTCGGCCACGAACCAGGAGCTATCGCCGAGGAAATGCACGAGCGGCGGCGAGCCCGCATACACCGGGCGCGATTGCGGATTGCTATCTGCGTAGCCGGCATCGAAGGTTCGCCACAGCTCGCCATCATCGGTCAGCTGTCGCGTGCCGGCGGCATCCGTCACGAACAGATTGTGATCTTTGGCGTAGATCTGGAAGCGGCCGTCGCGCGAGCTGACTCGATCGCTCGGCCCTGCCTTGGACGCGGCACCGCCAGTCTCGACCGAGGTGACTTTGCCCGACGCCAACTCCATCCGCTGACGCTTGCCATCCGCAGTCCACTCCAGCCAGGACTCATCCTCGGCCCATTTCACATTCAACGCCGCTGCCGACACATCGCGAGGCAGAAGCTTGCCGACCTGCGGCTGTATAAAAGCCTCAGCGCGCTCGAAGCCCGTCGTCCAATTGTCGGCCCCCTCGCCGGCCCCAGCATCGGCCATGCCGTGCGCCGCCACGGTCCACATCACCAAGCACCGAAGCAGGTCACGCGTCATTTTCATAGTTAGGCTACTTTTGCGTACAAATCGAAAGGGATGCACGACGTAACGTATTCAAACCGTGTCGCGCGCCAACTGCGTTTCATACCATCCAAAATGTTTGTTGTTGCACCTTAGTCCAACTGCACGGCGCGCGCCATGGGCGGCGCGCCATCGGGCAATCTTTTAGACGATGACGGGAACCGGTTCGCGGCGGCGCTTGGCCGTGGCCCGCGTGGTAGCGGTGGCTTTTCGGGCGTTGCGCAGCGAAGTGGCGATGCTGTCGATCAGCTCGTCCAGAATGGCATCGGTCTGCGGCCCCAGGCGCAGATAGATCTTGCGGGCAGCCAGACCGCTCAGGGTCAACACCACGATATTGCAGCAGGCGAGGCTCTGCGCTTCGCTGGCGGGAGCGTCCTCGAAGATGTCCAGCCACAGCCGTTCGATCCGGGTCGACAGGCGTGCCAGCGACTCGACCAGCTTCTCGTGAAAGCGCACGTCCGCCCGGGTGCCACGGACGATCTCGACCATCGCGAAGTAATCCTGACTGCTGTAAACCTCCCAGATCAGGTTCACTACCGTAGCCACGCGTTGGCGGAGATCCCCGCCCCGAGCCTCGTTGCGAGTGTCCAGCTGTTGAACCAGCGCATCGGACACGCGCGTCGCCACTTGCAGCAGCAGCTCGTTCTTGTCGCCGAACAGGTGCTGGGCGGCACCCCAGGTGACGCCGGACGCCGCCGTCACGTCGCGCGCCCGCAGGCCGGCGTAACCCTTCTGACGGATCACCTCGATCACGGCATTGATGAGCCGATCCTGCGTCTGGCTGCGCCGTTCTTCCTGGGTGCGGCGAGGTTGACGCGGGGCCGCCCGTTTGGCGCGGCGAGGTTTATCCCGAAGTTTTTCCATGGAGCAGCCTGCTGGCGAAAGTTCGAGTCGTTTTTCCTGGGCCCAAGTCTAGCATAGCGCCGCTCATCTACATTTCACCAGAAATGTATCTGTTGCCAAGCGAGCGGCGCCTGCCCTACCCTCGCACGGTGAGCTCCA
>NZ_JAEUPY010000026.1 GCF_016790065.1 Steroidobacter sp. | reverse complement strand
AAAGGGCGTGTCGATCCGCTGAAGTACGCGGCGAAAGCCGGCAGCACGGCGGGCAAGGGCGAGCTGGCGAACGTGCGGCTGCGTTACAAACAACCGGGGTCGGAGACTAGCCAATTGCTGGAGTATCCAATCCGTAAGGGTGCGACGGTCGCGGCAGACAAGTTGTCCGCCGATTTTCGGTTTGCGGCTAGCGTTGCAGCGTTCGGTCAACTGCTCCGCGGTGGCAAGTATGTGGGCAACTACAGCTACACAGATGTGAGTAAGCTTGCGAGTGGCGCGTTGTCCAAGGACAAGGACGGTTATCGACGTGAGTTCCTGTCGCTGGTGTCGCTGGCTCGGAGCCTGACGCCGACGCCTGCGACCGGCGAGGGTAAGGTCAGTCAGATTTCGCAATGAGCCGGATTTCGTCATGACGGGTTACTGGTACTCTTAGCTGCATGGATTCTTCCGCAACGCTGTCGACCATCGGCGCCGAACCTGACGATGCGACGCTCATGCTTCGCTATCGTCAGGGCGACGTGCGGGCCTTCGAGCAGCTGTATCAGCGGCACAAAGGGGCGCTGTATCGCTATCTGCAGCGCCTGTGTCGTAGTCCGGAAGTGGCCAACGATTTGTTTCAGGAGGTGTGGAGCAAGGTGATCGCCAGCCGCGAGCGTTATGAGGCGCGGGCCAAGTTCACGACGTTCCTGTTTCATATCGCGCACAACTGCGCCATAGATCATTTCCGGCGCGCCAGCCGGCCGCAGGAAAAGGGCACGCAGGATGTCGATGCCTTGGCGGATGAGCTGTCGGGGCCGAGCCATACCAGTCCCGACGCAGCGCTGGCGGAGGCGCAGTTGCGGGCCGACTTCAAGCGTGCGCTGGATGAGTTGCCGGCCGAACAGCGCGATGTGTTCCTGTTGTACGAAGAAACGGGACTCGGCCTGGAAGACATCGGGCGCGTCACCGGCGTCGCCATGGAAACGGCCAAGAGCCGCCTGCGTTATGCCTTGGGTAAGCTGCGCGGCGCGCTTCGCCAGCACCAATCTCCGTCTCTGCAGTCGAGCGTGTCATGACCGAACCCACTGACAAGCAGTTGCCCGACGCGCAGCTGGACGAATACCTGAAGGGGGATTCGGACGTGTCACGGCAGTATCGTTCACTGCACGAACCCTCAGTGCCTGCGGAGTTGGATCTGCTGGTGCTACGTGAGGCTGAGGCTGCGGTGAAGCCGCGCTCGACGCGGAATCGTCCTGCTTGGGTGCGCTGGGCTGCGCCGCTCGCTGTTGCTGCTTCGGCGGTCGTGGTGTTGTCGATTGTGGTCGAGACCGGGCTGCGCGATGAAACGATGGTGATGCAGTCGCCCGCGCCCGCGCTGGAGATGAAGCGGCGTGAACGGGCTGAGGGTTCGGTGGCGGATCTGCCGCCTGCCTCGCCCAAGGCTGAGGTGCAGGCGCCGACGCCGGTTTATATCGAGCCGGCTACTGAGACACCGCTCGCCGACATGGTCATGCAAGCGCCTGCGTTCGAATCACCTGCGCCGGCCCCTGCAGCCGTACCCGAACCTGCTCCGCCGCCTGCTGCCGTCGTCGCACCGGAAGAAGATGCGTTCGCTCGTCAGTCGGCTAACAGCGTTGCTGCCGAAGCTAGAGAAGACGAGCGGTCGGCAGATGCAGTGGCCGCTGCTGGCATACAAGCGTCAGCCGCTGCGGCTGAGAAACAGCTGCAGGCGGTGTCCGCTGCCAAGCGTGTTCGGGAAGAAGTGCGTGCTGCCGCGCCGAGCCGGTCTGTCGTCAGCACTGAGATGAAGCGTGCTTACACAGATCCGGAAGAATGGCTGAAAGACATCAGGCAACTTCGCAAAGACGACAAACAGACCGAGGCCGATGCGGAATGGCAGCGGTTCCTCGCTGCGTTCCCTAACTATCCGGTCGCTGAGACAGACAAGGCACGGGCAGAGAAGAAATAGCGGCTGCTCCGCTACAGCTCAGAGATTGTTCTGGGATACCAGCACGTGCTCCTCGAGCAACAGACGTAGTGCTTGCACCTGGCGCTCGGCGGTGTCGTTGGTCAGATGGTTGGTATCTCGATAGACCAGGATGCCTGAGTCCACTGCAGGGCATAGCTCGTCATTACAAAACTGCGCTGAGAGGTCGGCGAATCGTGCGCCTACCGCCGTCGCCAGTTTCCGCTCGAGGACGGAGATCTCTGGGTCCAGTGCGATCGACCTCGGAACATCGCAGCTCGTCTCGGGTATTCCGCGCCAGCGTGCGCGAGCCACGCAGTTGGCGAGATCTTCCCGGGGTGACGGGCTGTCGCGTAACAAGAGAACAGGAACGTTGGCCGCACGCAGCGGTTCGAGGCTGCTCTTCAATCCTTGTTCCCATTGCGCGTAGCTCGCTGAGTATTTGCCGCGAGCACTCCAGGGCCCGGTGACATAGCCACTGGACATTTGGGACACGATCACCAGATCGGCGTCGAGGTCGATGATTTTTTCGATGGCGCGACGCCGCCATTCGGTGCACTCCGGCCAGAGTCGTCGCAGGCGTGGGCTGTAGTCCGTGATCTGCGAGACCGGACAAGATGCTTTGAGAAGAGTGACCAGCCGCCAGCCTTGCTCCTCCGCCAATAGCGCGAGCGGTGTCGACCATTGATCGGCGTGTGAATCGCCAAACAGCACTACGGTTTTGCGCGCTTCGCTCGAGCCGAAGTTGCATGTCACGGGTTCAGACTGTTTGAATCCGATCAGGCAGTTTTCGCTGCTGCCGCTGGCGACCGGCATTTCTTTCATCGCAGCGATCAACGCTGCGTGTTCGGGGCGTGCTGAAAAAACCAGCGCAGCTTGTGCTGTGCTCAATGCGATCACGCTGCCAGCCGCGGTGAGTGCCGCCCCGAGTCGCACCGAACGCAGGGGGTTCGCTGCGAGCCAGCCACTCGCGCGCACAGGATGCTCGACTAGGCGGAAGCTGGTCGCGGCACAGATCAAGGTCAGCGCGCTGCAGAGAGCAATCCGAGTGATGGGATCGCCAAGCTCCAACAGATTGGCGTACACGATGATGGGCCAGTGCCACAGATAGATCGAATACGAATGTTTGCCCAGCCATTGCATGACCGATGTCTTTAGGAATGCGTCCGGGCCGCCGCGCTGATGGCTTGCGCCGCTGATGAGGATCGCGACCGTCGCGACCGCCGGCACCAAGGCAATCCAGCCGGGGAAACGAGCTTCTTCCGTCAATAACAGCAGCGTGGCGCCCAAGCCGGCCATTCCCAGCCAGCCCAGTGATACCGCCGCTCGGGAACGACGCGCCCAATCCGTCACCGGCTTCAACGCGGCGAGCGCGCCGAATAGAAATTCCCATGCACGCGTTGGTGACGCATAGAAAGCCCAGGGTTGCTTGCGATAACTGAGCCATAGGCACAACGCGAACGAGAGCACGGCGAGCACGCTCATCGAGATTGCCATGGAGCGCGCGGTCGGCCGTCGGCGCCACAGCAGCAACAACAGTGCCGGCCACACCAGATAAAACTGTTCTTCGACGGACAGTGACCAGGTGTGCAGGAACGGATTCAACTCGCTTTCCGGCGCGAAGTAGTCGGCCAGCTGAGTCATGAAAAAGAAATTACTGGCGTACAGCGAGGAGGCCAGTCCCCCTTTGGCCGCAAACAGCTGCTCGGAGGGCGACAGGATGAACACCGCAACCAACAAGGTGACCACGGTGACCAGCAACGATAGCGGCAGCAATCGTCTGGCACGGCGCCCGTAAAAGCGCCACAAGTCGATGCGGCCGGTCCGGTCCAGCTCGTTGAGTAATAAACCGCTGATCAGGTAGCCGGAGATGACGAAGAACACGTCGACTCCGATGAAGCCGCCGGGCAGACCCCCGACCCCGAAATGAAAGATGACCACCGAAAGCACCGCAACCGCGCGTAAGCCTTCTATGTCTTCCCGAAACTGCTTATCCAAAGCTAATGAATTCCTGTTCGTCACCACGGTCGTCCGCGGTCACGGTATTTAAACATGCTTTGGTGGGTCGGTGCCCGTTGCTGCAGTTATCGAACTGCCGCCGCGATCCTGGGCAAATAGATTTGTAGGGTGGTTCCCTTGCCAACCTCACTATCGATCTTCACTCGGCCGCCGGCGCGAGAAACGATTTGATCGACGATGACCAGGCCGAGGCCGGTGCCGCGGTCGCCTTTGGTGGTGAAGAAGGGTTTGAAGGCATTCATCCGCGTGGTTTCATCCATGCCGATGCCGGTGTCTTTCACATAGACGGCAACGTAAGTGGCGCTCTCATCGTCTTCATCGCCGACCACTGAGTCTTCATAGTCGATGTCGAGCCCGCCGCCGGAGGGCATGGCATCGCGGGCGTTCAGTACCAGGTTGAGCATCATGCGCTCGAACTGCGACGCGTCCATGAAGACGCGGCTCACCGATCCCGAGCCACGCACGCGCAGTCGGATGCTATTCCCGAGCAGCACACGAAACATGTGGGAACATTTCGACAATGCGGCGCCGACATCGAGCACGCGGGGCGAAATGGGGTCGTCCTTGCCGAAACTCATGATCTCTTGCGTGAGCGACTGGCCGCGCTGGAGCGCGTCGACGACGCGTTGGGCGTAGTGATCGGCTTGAGGTGCCAGGTTGGGCACGCGACGGATCAACTCGGTGAAGCCGAGCGCGATGCTGACGATGCCGCGAAAGTCGTGCGCCACGCCGGCAGCCATGCGCCCCAGCGCCTCCATGCGATGCAGCTCCATCAAGTGGCGTTGATAGCTTTCCACTGCGGTTTCGGCGTGACGATGCTCATATTCGCCATACACGCGCGCGATGGTGTCGGCGACCGCGGCGGCGAAATCGTTTTCGGCCGGGGACCAAGTGCGGGGTGCGCCGATGTGTTCGTGACAAACCACGCCGGCGACTTTGCCGCCGACATAGATCGGTGCATCCAACAAAGAAGTAATGCCGAGCGGTTCGAGATAGGACGGGCCGAGCTCGCTAGTGGTGCTGGAACTCGGCGCGTGGTCGGCGGCGACCGTGCGATGCTGTTGTAGGGCTTGGAAATAGCTTGGAAAATCCTGGGCGCGTAGCACAGCGCCTTGGAATACCTGTTGACTGGAGAATTGCAGCAGATAGCGGCAGCGCAGGGCGCGATCGTCATCCACCAGGATCCATACACCGACGCGCTCGACCTCCAAGGCACGCGCGGCGATCTCCGCCAGCTGTAACCACAAGTCCCGTAGACGCGAGCCGGGACCAGCGTGCAGCTTCGCCAGCTGCATGCGTGCGGCCTCGAACGAAGCCGGGCTTCCGTCGCCTTCTCCCTGCTGAGATTCTGCACCCATGCTGCCCCTAATCACCCTGTGCGCCCCGCTTGAGTGTATTGATCGGCGCCAAAGGCCGGCCGACTGTACCTCCGCCCGGGTCTACATCCAATACGTTCAGCGGGTCTGATTGTCACCAACCTCGCCGCTGCGGCTCAATGCGGTAGAATCGCAAACTGCATCTCCGCCCCCGCCGACCAGAATCATTGCAGAGTCATTGCATGGAAAAGATCATCGAAAAAGCCCTGTTCGCCAGCCGCTGGATACTGGCGCCGGTGTACCTGGGCATGTCGTTGGCGCTGGTGGCGCTGGGCATCAAGTTTTTCATGGAGCTGTATCACCTGCTCACCCATGTGTGGATCATGGCCGAGGCGGACCTGGTGCTGGTGTTGCTCGCGCTGGTGGATATGGTGCTGGTCGGCAGCCTGATCATCATGGTGATGTTTTCGGGTTACGAAAACTTCGTGTCGGCGTTGGACGTGGACGAGGGCACTGAAAAGTTGAGCTGGCTCGGCAAGCTCGACGCCAATTCGCTGAAGCTCAAGGTCGCCTCGTCCATCGTCGCGATCTCCTCGATCCATCTGTTGCGTGCCTTCATGGAAACGCCGGTACGCGTTGCCGAAGAACGCGAGAACACCTTGATGTGGTACGTCATCATCCACCTCACCTTCGTGGTGTCGGCAGTGATGATGGGCGTGCTCGATCGGATTACCGCCAAGTCACACGCCACCAAGGATCATCAAGGCGAGGTGTGAGGATCACGCCGCCGTGTGCTGTTCCGGTTGCTCGCCTTCCGGGTAAAACTGCAACGACGCCGAGTTGAGACAGTAGCGCTGATGGGTCGGCGGCGGGCCGTCGGGAAACACATGGCCCAGATGGCCGTCGCAACGGCCGCAGCGGATCTCGGTGCGGATCATGCCGTGGCTGCTATCGCGTATTTCAGTGATGTGTTCGGGATCGAAGGGCTGATAAAAGCTCGGCCAGCCGGTGCCGGACTCGAACTTGGCGTTGGCCTGGAACAGCGGCAGGCCGCACAGGCGGCAGGCATACAGGCCCGATTGCTTATTGTTCAGCAAGGTGCCGCAAAACGGCCGTTCGGTGCCGTGATCCAGAATGATGTAGCGCTCTTCGGGCGTCAGCGGGGCCGCCAGCCGGTCGCGCTCGGCACCCCGGACAGGCCGTAGGTCGTAGCCGCTGGCGGAGCGGGTGGCCGCTGCGCCCGGTGCGTTGGAGTTGGACATGGAGGTTCCTCGGGTAGCCGGTCGTGCAGAATTGGCGGCGGGCTGCCCTAAGTCAAGGTCGCCGCCGGTGCTATATCATTCGCTCCCATGAGTACCGATCCCTTCACCGTAGGCACCTCGCCGGTGCCGCTGCCGAACAGCTACTGGGTGCGCCCCAGCCAGCTGCTCGCCGGTGAGTACCCGGGCTCGATGTCGCGCTCCGAAGCCACTGAGCGCGTGCAGAAGCTGCTGCACGCGGGCGTAAACAGCTTCATCGACCTCACCGAGGAAGGCGAGCTGCCGGCCTACGAACCGCTGCTGGCCGAGCTCAGCGAACAGCACATCCGCTATCGGCGCACGTCGATCCTGGACCATGGCTTACCCGATTCGCCGGCTGACATGAGTCGGATCCTGGATTTGATCGACAGCGAGCTGGCCGCCGGCCGCTGTATCTACATTCATTGCCGGGCTGGCATCGGCCGCACCGGGACCACAGTGGGTTGTCATCTGGTTCGCAGCGGTCTGTCCGGCGAAGCGGCGCTGGATCGCTTACAGGACTTGTGGCAGCAATGCGGCCGCTCGCGCCGCTGGCCGACCATTCCCGAAACCGACGAACAAGTGCAGTTCGTGCGCTTGTGGCGCGAATCGGCGGCAGTGCCCGAGGGCAACGCGGATGTGCTGTCGCGCTACGAAGCGAGCCTGGTCGGGTTGGCGATTGGCGATGCCTTGGGCAGCTTGGTGGCCAACAGTCATTTCGATGCGGCGACCTTGGTCGCCGGCGGCAGTTTGCGGGATGCCGGCACATTCGTTACCGGGGCCAGCACCGCCATGACGCGGGCGTTGGCCGAGAGCTTGCTGCTCAAGGGCGTCAACGATTCGGAAGATCAGATGCAGCGTTATCTGAGCTGGACCCAAAGCGTCGGCAATATCGGCGTGCCGCCGGAAGTGCGGCGAGCGTTGGCCGGCTGGCAATGGTCCAGGAAAAAATTGGCGGGCTCACATGATCCGGCCAATCTCGATCCGCATTCATTGCCGCGCACGCTGGCGGTCGCAATGTTTCTTCGGGCAGATGCGCAGACCGCCATCGACGCGGCAGTCGAAGCGTCACGCACCACCCAGCAGTCGCCGGTAGTGTTGGATCTGTGTCGCGTATGGACGGCGTTGTTCGTCGATGCGTACGACGGCGTGAACAAACAAACGTTGCTGAGCTTGAACGGCCCTGCCATGCAGTTGGTTCGGCAACGGCAGCTCAAACCACAGGTCAAACAATTGCTGGAGAGTCGAGGTAGCAGACCTTGCACCGATGCGCACGATGCGCTGTCGGTGACGTGCGTTGCTCTAGATGGCTTCGCGGCCGGCAAGACGTTGCACGACGTTGCGATTCGAGTGCTGACCTCGTCGCGCGCGGCGCCGTCGGCGGCGGCATTGGCCGGCGCGCTGTGCGGGGCCTATCACGGCAGCCATGCCATCACCCCCGAACTGCAGCGGCAATTGCCCGAAGAGGCGTTACTGCGCTCTCTGGCTCGCCACTTGATGCGTTGAGCGATGGCGACCCGGGCCAAGTCCAAAAAGGTCAAGCAGACTCGGACTCGGAGGCGCGTGCGTTCGCGCGAACCGGCGTGGACGCGGCTGTCCGATGAAGAGCTGTTAGAAAAACGTTTCTGCGATCTGCGGTTGACCTTGCGTCACACCGAGATCGATACCCATATTC
The DNA here is from genome assembly GCF_016790065.1 of Steroidobacter sp. Taxonomy (GTDB): domain Bacteria; phylum Pseudomonadota; class Gammaproteobacteria; order Steroidobacterales; family Steroidobacteraceae; genus Steroidobacter. The sequence continues at coordinate 19,589 of NZ_JAEUPY010000026.1, read as the reverse complement.
GCCGCATCCGTCGCGACCTCAGGCGTCGCGGCATTCTGTTCGCGCCGCACGTGTGGCTGTCAGAAGAATGGTTCTCTCCGGACGGCGTGCCCGGCATTGCCATTGCGTTCTACATGGCGCATCCCAGGTTGCGGCGGTTGGAACGTCGCATGATGGATGAAGTGGAGGGCGGCAATGCGAACTGGCTGATGCGCATCATGCGTCACGAGTTCGCACACGCGCTGGATAACGCCTATCGCCTGCGCCGGCGCAAGGAATGGCGGCAGGCCTTCGGCAATCCCGATCAGCGCTATCCCAACGTGTATCGGCCGCGTCCGGCCAGTCGCGACTTCGTCATGCATTTGGGCCACTGGTATGCGCAGAGTCATCCCACCGAAGACTGGGCTGAAACCTTCGCGGTCTGGATGCAGCCCAAAGCGCGTTGGCGGCGTGACTATCAGGGCTGGCCGGCGCTGGAAAAACTCGAATACGTCGACCGGTTGATGACCGAACTGTCCGGCACGCTGCCGCACGTGATGAATCGCTCGCTGATCGAACCGGTCAGCAAAAACAAAATGACCCTGGCGGAACACTATCGGCGCAAACGCGCCCGTTATGAGTTCGATACGCCGGATGCCTATGACTTGCGGCTCAAGCGGGTCTTCGGCAAACATCGCAAGGGTCGACGGCGCATGCGAGCCAGCACGTTCGTCCGTCAATCCCGTCCGGAATTGGAACGTTGGTTGATGCGGCGCTCGCGGTTGTATCCTTATCTGGTGCATCATGTGCTACGGACGGTGACTCAGCGCTGTCGCGAATTGAATCTGGTGCTGGATACGTCCAAACACGAAGCCAAGCGCGCACTGTTGGGCGTACTGGAGCGAATCTTGATCGACATCCTGCGGCGTGACCGCGAACGCTACACCCTATGAAGCCGGCTCGAGTCCTGGTGCTGATGCATGAGAGTCTCGTGCCGCCGGCCAGCCTCAAGGGTCTCAGTGATAAGGAAATCGACGAATTCAGGACTGAATACGATGTGAAGGCGGCGCTGGAGAAGGCCGGTCACGAAGTGCGCGCGCTCGGTTTGGGCGACAATCTGGCCGAACTGCGCTCCATCGTCACCGACTGGAAGCCCGAGGTCGCTTTCAACCTGCTGGAGGAATTCCAGGGCATCGTCACCTACGACCAATACGTGGTCGCGTTCCTGGAGCTGATGAAGCTGCCGTACACCGGCTGCAACCCGCGCGGCATGATGATCTCGCGCGACAAGGCACTCTCCAAACAGATTCTTTCCTATCACCGCATCCCGACGCCGGGCTTCGCGGTCATCAAAAAGGGCCAGCGTTATCGCTTGCCGCGCAAACTCAAGTTTCCGTTGTTCGTGAAGTCGGTGACCGAGGACGCCTCGCTCGGCATTTCACAAGCTTCGGTGGTCGCCGATAGCGATCGGCTGAAGGAGCGCATCGAGTTCATTCACGACCAGACCAACTCGGACGCGCTGATCGAGGAATACATCGAAGGTCGCGAGTTGTATGTCGGCGTGTTGGGTAACGAGCGGCTGCGCACGTTCCCGGTCTGGGAAATGGACTTCGGCACCTTGCCGGATGTGATGGCCGGCATCGCCACGCGCAAAGTGAAGTGGGATCGCCGTTACCAAAAGAAGCACGGCATCCGCACCGGCGCCGCGCAGAACCTGCCCGAAGGCTGCGCCGCTTATCTGGATAAGTTGTCCAAGCGCATTTTTCGTTCGCTGTATCTCAGCGGCTATGCGCGCATGGACTTCCGGATGCGGCCGGACGGCAGCGTGTTCGTGCTGGAAGCGAACTGCAATCCGAACATCAGCCGCGGCGAAGACTTCGCGGACTCTGCGCTTGCCGCCGGCATCGAATACCCGGCGTTGCTCGAACAAATCATCCGCGTCGGCAACAACTACCAGGCGGCCTGGCGCGCCGACGAAGAGTAGTCACCAAAATAATAAGGCCCGCGTCAGCGGGCCTTGGAATTACTCGCCAGCCTTGCCGGTCCACTGACCGAGCCATTGCTCGACTTCCCGATGCCAGCGGATGCTGTTATTGGGCTTGAGGATCCAGTGGTTCTCGTCCGGGAACATCAGCAGTCGGCTGGGAATGCCACGCCGCTGCAGCGTGGTGAAGGCGGAGATGCCTTGCGTGTAGGGCACGCGATAGTCGCGAGTGCCGTGGATGACCAGGGTCGGCTTGCTCCACTGCGCGACATGATTCACCGGGTTGAACTTCTCTACGTTCTCCGGCACTTCGTACGCCGGACCGCCTTGCTCCCATTCCGAGAACCACAGCTCTTCGGTGGAGTAAGCCATGGCGCGGGTATCGAAGATGCCGGCGTGATTCACCAGGCACTTGAACGGTTCGGCCCAGTTGCCGGCGATCCAATTGATCATGTAGCCGCCGTACGAGGCGCCGAGCGCGCACATGCGTGAGTCATCCAGCCACGGATAGTTCTGGAGCGCGGCCTTCAAGCCGAGCTGCAGGTCTTCCAGCGGCTTGCCGCCCCAGTCCTTGCTGATGGCATCGGTGAAGGCCTGGCCATAGCCGGTCGAGCCGTGGAAATCGATGAACACCGAAGCGTAACCGGCGCCGGCATACGTTTGCGGATTCCAGCGATAGCTCCAGGTGTTGGCGTATGAAGACTGCGGGCCGCCGTGGATCAGGAAGGCGACCGGATATTTGTTGCCGGGCTTGAAGTCGGCCGGCTTCATCACATAGCCGTACACCGTGGCGCCTTCGGCACCGACGAAGGTGAATTGCTCGGGCTCGCCCAGTTTGACCTGCGCCAGTGCTGCTTCGTTCATGCGAGGCAGCGCGCGCAGGTCGCCACCCTTGATTGTGAATGCTTGCAGCTCGGCCGGCGATTTCAGCGACGCACTGGTCAACACGATTTCTTTATCGCCGACGCTGAACGCATCGACGCGCCCCGGGCCGGTCAACATGGTGGGCTTGCCGGTCTTCACTTCGACTGCCCACAACGGATGCTGGCCGAAATGATCGGTGGTCACATATAAGGTGCGGCCGTCTTTGGCGAACGCGAGCGTGTCGACGGAGCGATCCCAATCTTTGGTCAGCGCGCGGCGCTGGCCGGTCTTGGTATCGAGCACCACGATATGGAATCGATCGGCTTCGAAGCCCGGCCGTTCCATGGCGCGCCACGCGAGTTGACTGCCGTCACGTGAGAACACTGGCTGCGTGTCCCAAGCTGGATTGTCTTCGGTCAGATTGCGCAGGCCGCCGCCGTCGACGCCGACTTCATACAAATCGAAATTGGTCGACCAGGGTTCGGACTTGCCTTTGATACGCGCCGAGAACACGACCTTGGAGCCGTCGGGCGAAAACGTATATTCGGTGGCGTCGCCGAAGGGCTTGGACGGTACGTCGGCATCGATGGCTTTGCTGACGGACACCGGCTCGACGGCTTTACCGTCGCTCAACTTGAGCACGAACAATTGCGACAGGCGGCGGTCGCTCCAGGTATCCCAGTGACGCACAAACAGGCGGTCGTAAACTTCGCCGCTGTTGTTGGCGTGCTTGGTTTGCTCGAGGCGCTCGACGGTGCAGGCCAGCTCGGCGCAATCGGCAAAAACTTCCAGCGACACGGCGATGCGGCCGGCATTGGTGGCCAGACGGAACGAACCCACGTCGAGCGGCAGGTCGGTGACCTGAATCGCTTCGCCGCCGCTGGCGGCCAAGCGCCACACCTGACTGGAACCGCTGCGCGTCGATAGGAAATAAATTTCGCGCCCGTCGGCCGACCATTCCGGTGAGCTGTCGTTCTCGGGATCGGTGGTCAGACGGCGTGGCTGTGCGCCCTTGGTGGCAAGATCCAGCGACCAAAGATCGACGCGGCCGCGATTCGCATCCATATCGGTCTCGCGCACGCTGTAGACCACTGTGCGACCGTCGGGCGAAATGGCTGGATCGGCCACGCGTTGCAGGCGGACCAGGTCGTCGACAGTGAACGGATGCGCGCCGCCCGCGGCGTGCGCGCTGAGCGACCCTAGCAAAGCATATAAACAGGCGGCAGGAAGGATCGACTGACGCATCACGCAACTCCGGTCCAGCGAAAGGCGGGAGTCTATTTCTTTTCGTGAATGACCGCGAACGCGCTGGTGTAGCTGTGTAGAAAGGTCGAGTTCTGGATCGGGCCGAACTCGCCGTCGCAGAAGAAGCCGCCGATGGGCAGGTCCGCCACCAGGCGCCGGAAGGCGTTGCTGTCATGGTCGGCTTGGCCATACAGGCCGATGCCGCGACCGTGGCAGGAGAACAGCAGCGCGCCGGCGTCGGGCGCAACCAGATGCGACGCTTTGTAACTGGTCAGCGTTCGTTCCAGGTCGAGGGCCGAGGTGGCGGCATCGCGCAGATGGAATTGCACCACGCTGTTGGATGGCACATTGGCGCTGACCCAAAGCGCGCCGCTCTGCGGATCCATGCCGAGAATGCCGCGAACCAAAAAGTCGCCGGAGCTGAACTCGCTGGCATCGGTGCGCATGGCCATGCCGAGGTGCAGCGATTGACTGAACAACTCGCGATCCGGCGGCGACAAGCGCTCGAACAGATCGGACAGCACATCGCGGGGCGAGCGGCCATCCAGCTCGCGCACCAGGTTCTCGTGCGCCGACGTGACGAACATCGGATCGCCGATGGGCCGGCACCCCTGTGCCACCACCATGTCGATATCGATGTTGCCGGTGAGGGCCAGCGAGATGCAGCCCGAGTGGTAGACCTGATTGCCCAAGTACAGCGCGCTGCCGCCCACCTGGCGTGCGCCGCTGGCGAGCCCGCCGATCTTGGGCGCCAACGGATAAATTCGGTCCAAGCCACGGATGAAGCTCTCGGCTTCGAAGCTGAAGGGATCGGCGAGCAACAGGAACGAGGGTTGCTGGGTGGCGGTGGTGCGCAACGCGTCCTCCCAGGCCCGCGCCTCGGCGTACACCGGCGGCACTTGGGCCGCATCGAGATGCGTGCCCTTCAAGCGCACTCCGGGCAACACCGCGCCGGTCAACGAAAAGGCGGGGCGATCCTCGATCTCGCGGCCGCCGCCGATGACGCCGCCGCCACAGCAGCCGAAGATGAAGACGTTCTCGAACTCCCGCTGTAGCAGCGCCGGTACGGCGTCGAAGTGCGCCGCGTGTTCGGAGCTGACGAAGACGATGGCCAGGTCGGGTTCTTGACGCCCCAGGCCCAGGAACACGGTCTCAGCGGCATGCTCCACGGCGGCCCGCAAGGAATTATCAGTGTCGACGGCGGATGCCCAGCGCATAGCCTTCCTGCATGAATGCGAGTCGAGCGCCCGATTCTAGGCAATCTTTCGTCAAATGCCATTGCCGCAATCGCCGCCGCGACGGCAGTCGCGGCACTGAGCGTTATTTACCGACGTCGTTACGCTCCCCAGTGGCTATCGACTTCGCGCTGGGCTGCGGCGATCCAGGCTTGCAAGTGCGGATCCTGGATGACTTGGTCCTGATAGGCTTGGGCCAGCGGGCTGGCGATCAGCGCCGAGTAATGACGGAAGCGCAGCGCCACCGGTGCGTACATCGCATCGGCGATCGAGTACTCGCCGAACAGCCAAGGACCGCGTTGCGCGTACTGCGAGCGGTACTCGTGCCACAGCTGCTGGACTCGGGCGACGTCCATCATGGCGTCGGGCGGCAACGTCACCGAGGCATTGCCAGTAGCTTTCATGGGCCAGTGGGTGCGCAGGCCGACGAAGCCTGAATGCATTTCGGCGCTGACGGCACGTGCGTGGGCGCGAGCAGCGGCATCGGTGGGCCAGGCACGGCCTTGCACTTTTTCGTTGAGGTATTCGGCGATGGCCAGCGAGTCCCACACCCGCACCTCGCCATCGATCAGCACCGGCACGCGCTTGGACGGCGAGTACTGGAGCACTTCGCGATGGAATTCGGCGGTGTCCAGCGGCAGCTTCACTTCCTGGAAGTCGAGGCCAAAGTGCTTCAGCACCAGCCAGGGGCGCAGCGACCAGGACGACAGATTCTTGTTGCCGATGACTAGAGTAAGCATGGAGGTGCCCGCAAGCTGGGGGAGCAGCACTGTAGCGCCTGCGATCGACCCCTGCTGCGAAATGAAATGAACCAAGCTGTGGTTTTTCTTAAACTAGTCCTCTTTGCCTGTTTGTGGACGTTCCATGACTGATCATCATCTTGCAACGCTCGCGGTACGTGCCGGCCAGGTTCGTACCCACGAGGGCGAGCACTCCGAGCCCATCTTCACCACGTCCAGCTATGTGTTCGCGAGCGCCGCCGAGGCGGCGGCGCGTTTCGACGAGAGTGCCAAGGGCAACATTTACTCGCGCTTCACCAATCCCACGGTGCGCTGTTTCGAAGAACGGCTGGCGGCGTTGGAAGGCGCGTCGTCGTGTGTCGCTACCGGCTCGGGCATGGCTGCCATCCTGGCCACTTGCATGGCGTTGCTGAAGGCCGGCGACCACATCGTTTGTTCCGACAGCGTGTTCGGCTCGACCATCGCTCTGATCAATCGTTATCTGGTGAAGTTCGGTATCGAGGTCACGTACGTGCGTCCCGATGACAACGACGCATGGCGGAGCGCGATCAAGAGCAACACCAAGTTGTTCTTCCTCGAGACCCCGTCGAATCCGCTTTCGGTGATCGCGGACATTCGCGGCATCGCTGACATCGCCCATGAGCGAGGGGTGTGGTTCGCTGTCGATAATTGTTTTTGTACGCCGGCGTTGCAGAAGCCATTCGAACTCGGCGCGGATCTGGTCATTCACTCGGCCACCAAATATCTGGACGGGCAGGGCCGCTGCGTCGGCGGCGCCGTCGTCGGCAACGAACAGCTGGTCGGCAAGGACGTGTTCGGTTTCATTCGCTCGGCCGGGCCGAGCATGAGCCCGTTCAATGCCTGGGTGTTCTTGAAGGGATTGGAAACATTGGAGCTGCGCATGCGCGCGCACTCGCAAGCGGCGCTGCAATTGGCGCGTTGGTTGGAAACTCAACAGGGTGTCACCAAAGTGCATTACGCCGGCCTGGAGTCGCATCCGCAGCACGCGCTGGCCAAGCGGCAGCAGAGCGGCTTCGGCGGCATCATCGCGTTCGATGTGGTCGGGGGGCGCGAAGCCGCCTGGGCGTTCGTCGACGCGACGCGGCTTATGTCTATTACCGCCAACCTCGGCGATACCAAAACCACTATCACCCATCCGGCGACGACCACGCACTCGCGCATCACGCCGGCTGAGCGTGCACGTGCCGGCATTACCGATGGGTTGCTGCGCATCTCGGTAGGCTTGGAAGATCCTCGCGATCTGCAAGCCGATCTGGAACGCGGTCTGGCTGCCGTGACCGGCCTGCCGGCGCGCTCATGACCGGCGCGACCTTGGCCGGCGAACTCACCGGTATCCGCGGCATCTGTTTCGATCTGGACAATACGTTTTGGGACGTGCTGCCGGTGATCGAACGGGCCGAGCGGGCCATGTACGACTTTTTGGCGCTCCGTTATCCGCGCGTAACCGCCGCCATGACGGTGGAAATGTTGCGCAAAGCGCGGCAAGAGACTGCGCAGGCCTACCCGCAAATGGCGCATGACTTCACTTTTTTACGGCGTCAGACCCTGGCCGATCACGCCCGGGAATTCGGTTATGCCGAGGCCATGGCGGAGGAAGCATTCGAGGCGTTCATCCAGGCGCGCAACGAAGTGGTGCTGTACGAGGACGTGCTGCCGGGTTTGGAATGGCTCAAGCCGCACTTCCGTTTGTTTACCGCCAGTAACGGCAATGCCGATCTACAGCGCATCGGTCTGGCGCATTTTTTCGAGCGCAGCCTGTGCGCCCGGCAGGTCGGCGCGCTCAAGCCCGACCCCACCCTGTTCCACAAGGTAATCGAAGGAACGGGCTTACAACCCCAACAGGTTGTGTATGTGGGGGACGACCCGGCCCTGGACGTAGTGGGTGCGCGAGCCGCCGGCATGCTGCCGGTTTGGATCAATCGGGAGCAGCTGGCCTGGCCTGTGGAACATGGGCCGCCGGCGCATGCCGTGCGCACCTTGCATGAGCTCGGCACCTTATTGGGGCTGAAGTCCTAAACGGCGCCCCCGAATGAGTCGGTGGCATCGGTTGCGCCGGTACGCAATGCAGCTCGATGGGGGCCCGGCTGTAGGATCGCTTCGGACGCGATGCATCGGCCGTTGTATCCCTATTTTCAAAGGCATGCGGGCATTGCGGCCGATTGCCTAGTTTCTTTTTCTGGCGTACATTCCGCGCCGTTCGTAGTGCCTTTGCCCGCTTTTTTCTCTGGCTTGGCCAGCCGGGTCATGAAGACCCCCCTACCGGCCAACTTCTGAAAAATCCGACGAGACCGCGAACGTAGGCCTGGGAACCTAAACCGCATGACTTTGAGTCAGGAACGACCGGGGAGTGCAGGGGCGGAGCCCGTATGTAACCAGGCCTCGCAGTGATGATTAAACCCAGCAGGGGGATCGCGCTCGAGGCTTTTTCAGAGAGACTGTATCGCTATGACAAAGATCTATGTGGGTAACCTGCCGTTCTCCGCAAACGAGGACCAGGTTCGCCAGCTGTTCGAACAGCACGGCACTGTGGAGTCTGTGGCCCTGATCAACGACCGTGAAACCGGTCGTCCTCGCGGCTTCGGCTTCGTTGAAATGCCGCGTGCCGACGCACAGCGCGCCATTCAATCGTTGAACGGAAAAGATATGGGTGGTCGTCCTCTGCGCGTGAATGAAGCGCAGGAACGCCAGGGCGGCGGTGGTGGCGGCGGCGGCGGCCGCGGTCCCCGTGGTCCGGGCGGTGGTGGCGGCGGCGGCGGCGGTGGCGGCCGCTGGTAAGCGACGCTAACAACGAAACTACTTCGTTGATAGAAGAACCCCGCGGTAGCAATACCGCGGGGTTTTTCTTTTTTAGACGCCCGTCACAGTCGGCGTGCGAGCGAGATCACATAACCGCCAGCATCAGGCGAAGTCGCATAACCGTCATGTTGCGGCCCGGTAATCATCGCAATGTTGCAATCGTGTGACATCGCCCCTACCGGAGATTCTTGTGAAGAACCAGCTCCTCGCGGCAGCCGTCGCTGCTGCCCTGAGTATCGGCTCGGCAGCCAATGCCGCGTCCAATGACGAGCTCGCGCTGATCCGCTCGCAGTTACAAAATCTGCTGCAACGAGTCGACAAGCTCGAAGCCGAGAACGACGCACTCAAGGCCGAGAATGGGCAACTGAAAACTCAGACCGAGCAGGTCAGCAAACAGCTGGCCGCCAGTGCCGATTTGAAACCGGCCGCGCCGGCCGTGAAGGCGGCCGATTGGCCCAATCGCGTTACGCTCAAAGGCGATGTTCGCTATCGTCATCAACAGACCGACGACGCAAGCGCCGGTGTGCAGCGCGAAGAAGATTTGTTACGTGCGCGTGTTGCATTGGAAGGCAAGGTCAACGACACCATGGTGGTCGGCGTCGGTCTCGCGACTTCGTCGTCGCCCGGCAGTCCGCGCGGTGCCAACGTGCAACTCGATGGCGCGTTCTCTCGTAAATCCGCCTATTTCGATCTGGCCTATTTCGATTGGACCTTCGCCGACAACGCACACTTCATCGCCGGCAAGATGAAGATGCCGTTCGTGCGTCCCGGCCAGAGCGTGCTGTGGGACAACGATATCAATCCCGAAGGCCTGGCCTTTACTTATAGCAACGGTTCGTTGTTCGGCTCGGCGTGGAATTTCTGGATCGAAGAGAACGTGCAGACCGGCACGGCTACTTCGACTGCCACCAGCACCGACACCAAGATGTACGGTCTGCAGGTCGGCAATCGTTTCGATCTCGGCGGCAACGCTCTGGTGGTCGCAGCGTCGTATTACGACCTGGCGGCGGCCAAGGGCCGTCGTCCGTTCTATAACGGCGCGTCCAACGGCAACTCGCTCACCAGCACCGGCGGTCTGGCTTATGACTTCCAGGTCGTGGGCTTGCTAGCGGAATACAACTTCAAGCTGGCCAGCTTGCCGCTGCAAGTGTGGGCCGACGCTGCCCGCAATCTCGATGCTGTCTACGACACCGCGTTCACCATGGGCACCATGGTCGGCAAAGCCTCCAATCCGGGCACGTGGGAATTCGGTCTGGCGTATCAGCTGATCGAAAAGGATGCGATGTTTGCTCAACACATCGATTCCGATTTCGCCGGCGGCTACTCGGATGCCGACGGCTGGGTGATTCGCAGCGGCTATGCGCCGTCCAAGAATTTCGTGTTGAATGCGACCTACTACAAGAACGTCGACAACAAGGACGTGGGCACGCAGTATGATTTCGATCGCTTGATGCTCGATTTCAATACCAAGTTCTGAACGCTCGCGAGGTCGTCATGAAACTGTTGTTCGCGGCATTGCTGTGCGTGTCGCAAGTGGTTGCGGCGGCCGGGCTGGACCCGGCACTGCAGGGTAAGGTCAACGCCAAGGTCAAAGAGATTCAGACCTGGGCGGCCGAGCCCACTGTCGTCAATGCAGTGAAGGCATACAACGCCGGCAAGTCGCCGGAAGCGGCGGCGATGGATCAAGCCAAGTGGGCCAACACCAGTGTCATCGATCCGTTCGTGCGCGGCCTGACCAAGAATCCGGCGGCCGAAGTGCTCAAGGCCAAGAAAGGCGACGTCGTGTCGGAAGCTTTCTTGTCGGGCGCGGACGGCGGCAAGGTGGCGTTTCTGGGCAAGTCCTCCAACTGGAGTCACAAAGGCAAACCCAAACATGAGCAGCCGCTGAGCGGCAAGACCTGGCAAGGCGACGTCGAAGTCGACGAGTCGTCGGGCTTGCAGCAGGTGCAAGTGGCGGTACCGGTGCTCGATGGCGGCAAGGCCATCGGCTCGTTGGTGGTGGGTTTGAGTATCGGCAAGCTGGCGAAATAAGCGCCACGCCGCTTCGGCAATGTTTCTTTATGGGGCCCCACCGCAAGGTGGCGGCCCTTTTTTTGTTCCATCAGCAAACAATGACGGTGAGTGCCAAACAATAACGCCAGCGGCTTTCTGGAAAATGCGTCAAATGTCCTATTGCCGGGCTGGCGTCGGGAACTGTATCAACGAGCTGTGGATTAAATTCTCGACGACGCGTGCCGATATACGTTACGAGTAGTCAGCAAGCTCGAGTCTTTCGTTAACGCGAGAGGTGCCTGGAGATGCCCGACGATGATGGTCCCGCAGCGGTAGTCGCAGTTCCCAATCTGCGCGAGTTCTTTCACGACTCGGTGCAGAAGGCGTTACGTAAGCAACGCGTAGCAGTCGACGACCACACCGAGCACTACGTCGTGAACGTGCTGACCATGTTTGCACGCTCCGAAGAACTGTACGAAAAAACTCCCGAAGGTGTGCGTCTCAAGCCGCTGGCTCACATGCTGGCCGAGGCTTCGGCAGCGCCGACCAGTCAACAGCGCGACGAAGCGCTACGTCGCTTGGGCGATGTCTCACTGTTCATCGCTGGCTTCTTCGCGCAAAGCTTCGCGCGCAGATTGGTCGATGTCGATTATCACATCGCCATGGGTGGCCGTGCTTACGGCACGCTGGCCGACAACATGCGCAATTCGATTCGGGGTCAAGCGTTCGCTGCCGTGTTCCTAGAACTGGCCGGCAAGTTTCAGCGGTTGGTGGATGTGCTCAACGACGTGGCCGAGATGGCCTATCAGCACACCGACAAAGACATCCTGCGTCTGTACGAGATCTGGATGAAGACCGGCAGTCCGCGCGCCTTCGCGATCTTGCAGAAGCTCGGCGTGGCGCCGGTGCAAATCGGTAGGAAGGAGCACTGACATGTTGCTGCGTCGGATGCAGTCGCTGCTCACACGACTGTACGACGCACCCGTCGAACACGACGCGGAAGATTTCCTGATCTGCGATCGACAACGCTTGCGCGAAGTGGTCGGCGAGTCGTCAGGCCCGCACAGCGACGAGCAAGTGTTCGTGGTGCAGGAAGATGGCACGGTGCGCATCGGTTTGTTCATCGACCAACGCGTGCTCGAACGCCTGGATCGGAACGATCCGTTGCAAAGTCTCAATGAGGACAATCTGGGCGATTTTTGTACCGCGCTCGAAGGCGTCAGCCACTTCCATTATTTGATTTGGAGCGTGGCGCGCAGTCGACCCGTGTCGCTGCTGGAGTTGGAGTTGCAGGCCGAGGTGGACAAGTACGCGACGGCGTTGGCGTTGCTGACCGAGCAACGTGACGGAGCGTTCCCCGGCGGGCTGCATGCGCAGATGTTCAGCAGCGTGAGTTATCTGCCGGAGTTGGATGAGGCGAGCCGGCATCGCTATCAAGAGGCGAATCGGCATGCGGCGCGCTACTGCCGCTCGTTGGATGAACGCTATCTACATCCGCGCCGTCAGCAGCCGGAGCGGTGGCTGGCCGAGCTGCGACGCTTTTTCCGTTGCGGGCATCAAGAGAAGATCAGGCAATTGGCGGTGTGATCCTGGGTCGATTCTGGGTCACTGGCGCGTCACTCGCCGCGCTTGTTCTCCACTCGCTTCTTCATCTCGATCCACTTCGACAGCTGGCGCAGATCGCGCTTGCCGCCGCCCGCGGCTTTACGCGTCAGCAGGCCGCTCTCGTAGGGGTTGTAGCCCACGCGCAGGCCCTTGGGGTTGATCTGGATGGGGGCGTCGTTCTGGCTCTCCTCTTCCACGAACGACAGCGTGGGGTTCTCCAGGGCTTTACGACGAGCGCGCGCACCGGCCTCGCTGTCTTCGCCCAGTCGATCCTGATTCCACTCATAGACGGCGTTGCCGCGCTCGTCGAACGCGATATGCCCGGGCTGCCGCTCGACCACTCGAGGACGCAACCGATAACCTATTTTTTTCAACTGGTCGTTCAACTCAATCGTCTCCGCATCGAAAAACTTCACCTCTCTTCCCTTTAGAGGTGGCTGCTATTGAAGTGTTTCAGTGCGGTGCAGACAAGTTCCAATAGTGTGATCTAAGTGCCGGATGCGTAAGGCCGCGTGTCATGCGCATCGACACTCGTCACGGTGCGATAAAAAATCCGACGGGAAATACCTCAGCGAGTCGGGGTTTGCACATAAGCCGAGGCGCGCAGTAGCGCAGCCAAGGACTTACCGTCGCGCAGTTCGCCGGAGTGCGCCATCTGCAGGACTTGCTCGAACGGCAGCCAATGCGCTTCCAGGACTTCGCCCGCTTCCAGTTGCACGTCGACCTCGGTGAGGCCGGTGGCGAAAAACAGGTACACGACTTCTGTCAAAAAGCCCGGAGAGCTGAGGTACTCGCCGAGGCTGCGCCACTGGCTGGCGCGACGGCCGGCTTCTTCTTCGAGTTCGCGCTGCGCGGTTTGCAGCGGCGGCTCCTTGTTGTCGATCTTGCCGGCGGGGAATTCCCAGATGTAGCCGCCGGCCGCGTGCCGGTACTGCTTCACCAGGCAGACGCGATTGGCAGCATCGAGCGCGACCACGGCGGCGCCGCCCGGGTGGTGCACGATCTCGAGCGTGGCGACGTGATCGTTGGGCAAGCGTACTTGCTCGACGTTCACCTGGATGACCCGGCCGGTGTAGATCTCAGTGACTTTTTCGATGCTCATGCGGTACTCAGCCCGGCGGCGGATCGGCTTCTTCGGTGGGTGCCGCTTCGTCGTCTTCGCGGCTGTCTTCGGTCGGCTCCTCGGCGCTTTGCTTGGACATCTTCGACGGCGAGGTGGACGTGCCGATGCGATAGGCGGCAAAGCCGGGCAGCACTACTTGATTGAGTGCCATGCCCAGCACTCGGCCGCTGGTCGGTGCGTAGATGCGATGCTGCTGGCTCGAGATGGGATCGGTGACCACGCCGAGCAACTCGCCTTCGCTGACGCGTTCGCCGAGCGCTACATCCGAGAACAGGATGCCGCCATGATCGACGCGCACCCACTTGGAGGCGTAGTACACCGGCTCGGGGTCGCCCCAGTAGCGGCGTTGCTTGGTCATCCCGAGCGAATACAGCAGCGTCTCGACTGCTTTGGCGCCGTGCTCGACTTGCTCGGACTGCACGCGCATCGGTTCGCCCATCTCGAAGGTCACCGACGGAATGCCGGCCTCAGTGGCCGCACGCCGCAGCGAGCCGCGATCGCCCACGCTGTGTAGGACGACGGTGGCGCCGAAGGCTTTGGTCATGCGCGAGACCTGAGGCAGTCGCAGATTAGCGCGGACTTGCGGCAAGTTGGTGCGATTCAATGAGCCGGTGTGTAGATCGATCAACGCCGAGCAATGCTTCACTACTTCGGTGAAGAACGAATGCGCCATGCGCGTCGCGGCGCTGCCTTTGGGATTGCCCGGGAAGTAGCGATTCAGGTCGCGGCGGTCGGGCAGGTAGCGCGTGCCGCGATAAAAGCCTTGGATGTTGACGATGGGCACGCCGATCACGGCGCCATTCAATTCTTCGACGTCGATGTCGTCGAGCACGCGGCGCGCGACTTCGATGCCGTTCAATTCGTCGCCATGCACGGCGGCGGTGAGGCACAACACCGGGCCCGGCCCTTTACCGTTGAGCACGAACACCGGCACCGGCGAGACGAAACCTTCCATGGCCGCGCCGCTGGTCCAGGTCAGTTTTTTCTTGGTGCCGGCCGGCACTTCGGTGCCGAGCAGGCGCATGCGGCCTTTGGGTTTGAGCGCTTCGGAGCCTTCCAGAATCGGCGCAGCGGGCGGCGGCTCGGCCGCTTGCACCACCGCCGCGAGGGTCAAGCTTGCCAGCAGCGCTGTCACCCAATGCTTCATGGCGCGACCTTTACGAACTTGAGCGTGAATCGATCGCTCTCGCCGATTTGTTGGTAGCGCGGCTGATTGCCGTCAGCGAAGCCGGGCGGCAGTGTCCACACACCTTTCTCGTAATTCTTGGTGTCGCGCGGGTTGGCGTTGACTTCAGAGCGGCCCACCAGTTTGAAGCCGGCGGCTTCGATGAGTTGGATGGCGTAGTCCTGATTCACATAACCCGACGCCGCTTTGGGATCCTGCGGAGTCTGGGGATTGCCGCGATGATCGACCACGCCGAGCACGCCGCCCGGTTTGAGTGCGGCATGCATGGCGGCCAGTGCATCCCGCTCACCGCTGAACATCATCCAGTTGTGCAGATTGCGAAAGGTGAGCACGAGGTCAGCCGAGCCGGGCGGGGCGATCTCACTCTTGGCCGGCGGCGAGGCCAGCACGGTGGTGACGACTTTGCCGTAAACATCCGGCCGCAACTGCAGTTTGCCGCGATAAGTTTCGACGGTGCTCTTGGCGTAGTCGCCCGAGGCCGGGTCCATCACGGCCGCGTACAAACGGCCGCGATCCTTCAACAGCGGCGCCAGGACTTCGGTGTACCAGCCGGCGCCGGGCCACACTTCGACCACAGTCATATCCTGGCGGATGCCGAAGAACTGTAAGGTCTCTTTAGGATGGCGATAAGCGTCCCGCGCGCGATTCTCCGGCGCGCGGTGATTGCCGGCGAGGATGGTGTCGAGCGCGGCAGCAGTCGCCGGGTCGGTGGCCGGCGGGGTCGCGCAGCCGTTCAGCAAGATCGCCCCCAGCAGCAGCCAGCAAAGCGTTGGGGCGACGCGCGGCAATCTCATTCCGTGTCCTCGTGGCTGATGAGCCGCGAAGATAGGGAATCGGCGCGTGCAAATCAAAACCGACCCCAAGCCATGCCCTGCAGAACATGGCTTGGAGCCGACTAGCGGAGCCCGATTACCAGCGGCCGTTTTGCCGTGGCGGACGAGCTTCGCGCTCGCGGGCTTCGTTTACACGTAGCGGACGACCGCCCATGTCGAAACCATTCATGTGCTGAATGGCGGTCTGGGCATCGCTGGAGGGCATTTCCACGAAGCCGAAGCCGCGCGGGCGTCCGGTTTCGCGATCATTCACCAGTTTGACCGATTGCACCGTGCCGTGTTTTTCGAACAGGGAGCGAACATCCGTTTCAGTAGCGCTGAACGGCAGATTGCCAACGTAGATCGTCGTCATCGAGGGTCACTCTTTGAGGCCAGACAAAGTTGCAGCCAAACGATCGCCTCCGCAGAGCCTCGAGGGTTCTCGGATGAAATTACGATCGCCGTGTCTTGGTCGCTGACAATCAACCATGGGAATGGCGTGGCATGCAGACGTGCTCGCTAAAGCGCGTGTGTCCGAAGGTCGCTCTTGTAGGTTGAAATGCGTATTCAGCTGACCGCGGCCGATACTACGTCAGGCTTTTCGCGACTGCAATGATCCGACTTGACAAGTCGATTTTGGAATTTTTTGCAGCTGCGAACAGAACACAATGGGCCAAACATAATGGACCAAACACAAACGACCCGTGGCCGGGCGAGGCGCCCGGCTTGCCGGCCCCGAGCTCAACCTTCCAGATAGGTGTAGCCGTTCAGCTCCAACTCGTAGAAGCGGCGGAGCGCCTGGCTCTCCGCCAGAGTCATGCGGCCTTCGCGAACCGCGCGTTCGCAGTCCCGGGCGAATTGAGGAAACAACCGGTCCACGTCGTACTGCATGTAGCTGAGTACTTTGCCGGCCGTATCGCCTTTGACGATTTCCTCGATCCACCAGCCGCCCTCGTCGTGCAGCCGGATGTGCACCACGTGGGTATCACCGAACAGATTATGTAGATCGCCCAAGGTTTCCTGATACGCGCCGACCAGGAACGCCGCCAGGTAATACTCTTCGTTGGGCTTGAGCTCGTGCAGCTCCAGCGTGCGTTTGACCTCGCGCTGACTGACGAAGCGGTCGATTTTGCCGTCCGAGTCGCAGGTGATATCGGCCAGCACGCCATTGCGTGTGGGTTTTTCGTCGAGCCGGTGAATGGGCATGATGGGAAACAACTGGCCGATGGCCCAGCTGTCCGGCAGCGACTGGAACACCGAGAAGTTACAAAAGTAGGTATCGGACAGAATCAGTTCCAGGCCTTCCAATTCTTCCGGCACGCGATCCAGCTTGCGGCAGTAGTCGCGAATCCTGGCGCAGGTGGCCCAATACAAACGTTCCGTCAAACCGCGGAATTCCAGGCTCAGCAGGCCGAGGTTGAACATCTGCAACGCTTGTTCGCGCGCTTGCAGAGCGTCGTGGTAACACTCGACCAGGCGACGTTCCGAAATGGTGCGATAGGCTTCGAACAGATCCAGCACCGGCTGCGGCAGCTCGTCCCGTCCGCCGCTGTGTTCGTCTTCGATACGATCGGAAACACGAAATTTATCGAGGCACGACGAGCCGAGTGCGTTGAACACCAGCACGCTGTGATGTGCCGCGGTGGCGCGACCCGATTCGCTGACGATCACTGGATGGTCGATGCCGCGTGCGTTACAAACGCTGCCGATGCGATACACCACGTCGCTGGCGTACTCGTTCATCGTGTAGTTCATCGACGATTCGAAGTTGGTGCCGCTGCCGTCGTAGTCCACGCCGAGGCCGCCGCCCACGTCGATATATTTGAGCCCGGCGCCCATCAGCTTGAGTTCGGCATACACGTGCGCCAGCTCGTTGATCGCATCCTTCACCCGCCGGATGTCTTGCAGCTGGCTGCCGGGATGGCAATGAACCAGCTCCAGACAATCGAGCATGTCGTGCGACTTCAGCACCTTCATCAGATCCAGGATCTCGGTGACGAACAGGCCGAACTTGGATTTCTCGCCGGCCGAATCGCGCCAGCGGCCAGCGCCTTCGCTAGCTAACTTGACGCGCACGCCGATGCGCGGCCGCACCTGATATTTTTCGGCGTGCTTCAACACCAGCTGCAGCTCTTCGAAGTTCTCGATCACCGGAATGATGGTACGGCCGAGCTTGGTGGCCAGGATCACCGCTTCGATGTAGCTGTCGTCCTTGAAGCCGTTGCAAACGATCATGCGCTCGGGCGCATCTTCGGTCAGTGCCATCACCGCCAGCAGCTCGGGCTTGGAGCCGGCTTCCAGGCCGAAGCCGAATTCCTTGCCGTAGCGATACACCTCTTCGACCACCAGGCGTTGCTGGTTCACTTTGATCGGGAACACCGCGGTGTAGCGGTTCTTGTAATTGTTCTCGGCGATCGCCTGCGAGAACGCCTTCTGTAAGCGCACCAGTCGATGGCGCAGGATGTCGGAGAAGCGCACGACCACCGGCGTGGTCAAATCGCGTGCGTGCAAACCTTCGACCACTTCATACAAATCGATTTCGCGATCCGGCGTGCCGTCCGGCCGCACCACCACGTGGCCGGCGCTGTTGATGCTGAAGTAGTGCTTGCCCCAGGCGGGCACCTGATACAGGTCGAGCGAGTCGTCCGTATCCCAAGAGCCGTTGACGGCGGTGGCTGCGGCGGGTTTCTTTGCGGTCGGGTCCAAGTGCGCTGGCCTTTTAAAAAGTGGGCCGGAGGTAACAAGGCGCGAACGATAAAGCAAAGAGATTGCGAATTTAAAGTGACCGTTTTAATCAGTAGTTGCAACGCCTCGCTGCGGATTTCTGATCCATTCGCTCCACGAGCCTGCATATAAGCGCGCACCAGGTTTGCCGGCGACTTCCAACGCCAACAGCAGATGACACGCAGTGACGCCGGAGCCGCACATTACGATGGTGTGATCGTCGGCGACGCCGTCTTGCGACGCTTGGTAGCGACGTCGTAATTCTTCCGGCGCGCCGAAGCGAGCGTCGCTGGTGAGATTGGTGGCGAACGGATGGTTGCGAGCGCCTGGCACATGGCCGGCAACTTTGTCGAGCGGCTCGACCTTGCCGGCGAAGCGCTCGGGAGCGCGCGCATCGAGCAATCTCCAGTCGGGTTGTTGCACGCGCGCCTGCACTTGTTCGGCATCCAGCCACAGCTCACGCTCCGGACGCGCTTGAAACTGACTCGGCGCGCGTGCAGGAATTGCAGAACTGGTCGCCCGCTGTGAGCTGTTCCAAGCCTTGAAGCCGCCGTCCAACACAGCGACCGCGCGATGACCGACCCAGCGCAGCAGCCACCACAAGCGCGACGCGTACATGCCATTGTCGGCGTCGTAGGCGATGACCTGCGTGTCAGCGGTGACTCCCCAGCTGCGCAGTGTCGCGGCGAAATGTTCAGGATCGGGCAGCGGATGCCGGCCGGTGCTCGGCGTGATCGGGCTGGACAGATCGCGATCCAGGTGCGCATAGATGGCGCCTGGAATGTGTCCGGCGCGGTACGCGGCCTCGCCAGCCGCCGGCTGCGCCAGGTCGAAACGGCAGTCCACGATCAACCAGTGTGAATCGTCCAGGTGTTGCGCCAGTGTGTCGGCGCTGACGAGTGTGGTGTGCATGTACACAGTGTACTAGCGGCTCGGCGCGGCTTCGTTACAATCCGCCCCTTACTCTTTAGGACGGCACTTCATGGCACTGGAACTGTGGTGGGGCAGCGGCAGCCCGTATTCCTGGCGCGCGCTGCTGGCACTCGAGCACAAACGTTTGCAGTACGTGTCGCACCTGCTGCAGTTCTCCAAGCAGGAGCATCGCTCGCCGCAGCTGTTGCAGATGAATCCGCGCGGCCGCGTGCCGGTGCTCAAAGACGGCGATTATGTGGTGTTCGAGTCGCTGGCCATTCTGCGCTACCTGGATCGCAAGTATCCCGACGTGCCCATTTTCGGTCATAGCGCCGAAGAGGAAGGCACCATCACCCGCGTGATCTGCGAGTTCCAGGCGTACGCCGAGGACC
>NZ_JAEUPY010000267.1 GCF_016790065.1 Steroidobacter sp. | reverse complement strand
ATCTTCGACGCTCCCGACCGACGCTCTGCTCCTCGCCGGCGTCCGAGTCTTCCTTATCCTGTGTGGCAGTAAATTCAGTGCCGAGCATGGCGTTGGCCAACTGGCGGAGCCCCTTCATGAGGTGCTTCTCAACGGTGCGGGGGCTGATACCGAGACGAACAGCGACCTCATTCTGCGAGAGCTGATCCACCCGACGCAACCATACGGTATCGCGACACTTGGGCGGCAACGCATCGAAGGCGACCGCCAGGCGACGCAGTTCCTGCCTCGCCTTCACGCGCTGCTCTGGTGAAATCTCGTCTATGAGGACGTTTAGTGCGTCTAGATCCCCCACCGTGTCGATGGTGATTACCCGTTGCCGCCGGATGCGATCGATCATGAGATGCCGCGCAGTGGCGAACAGAAACGCCTTGGCGGAGGCTGGCCTCGCAGTCATTCCAGATTGGTAGACTCGGATGTAGATCTCCTGACGCAAGTCAGCCACTTCGTCGCGCCGTGGCCACACACGAATCAGGTAGTTGACCAGCAGCTCCTCGTGAACGAGCACTTCGCGGACAAACCAGGCCTTGAGAGACTCGCTCATTTACCGCCCAACATACTAGGAAGAATCGCTAGTAGAAAGTGGGGTATCGGCGGCCGTCGTTCGTCTTCTATAGATTGGGCTCGGCCCTAGCGATACGACCCTCGCCGAGGCGACATAGGCACAGCCGGTCGCAGCCAGACAAACGAAGACCGCGATAAGCGCTGCTCTCATGAAGCAAAGATCCTCAGATCGAACAGGCGCACGAACATCCGCGGAAAATATCCGCGGCTGCTCAAACTGACTTACGGTGCGCTCGATATCCGCCTACCTCCGACCTGAGCCGCATCGTGCTTGCGGAACCAGCTCACTTCCATGAGCAGCGAGTTACGCAACGTGACGGGATGGGATCGCAGGCCATGCGTCTCGTCAGGGAATACCGTCAGTTGCACGTCGCGCCCGAGGTTGCGCAACGAGTAGTAGAACTTTTCGGCCTCCATCAGCGGCGTGACCCAATCGATCTCGCCTTGCATGATGAGCAGCGGCGTCACGATCTGCTCGGCAAGCATGACGGGATGGCGCCGCCAGTATTCAGATTGATAGCGCGCGTCCCACGGTGGTCCATTGAAATAGCGCCGGATCTGATAAGAACCGTAGACCGGCGCGCTCCACTCGCCTGGGTACCAGGATTGCGCCACCGCAGCCCTGAATTCCTGAGTGCGCCCCACTGTCCACGACGTGAGCAGTGCGCCGGCACTGATGCCGCGCAGGAACACTCTGTTGGGATCGCCCAAGCGATGCTCGCGAATCGCCTGCAGCACACCGACGACATCCAGCCCCATCTCGCTCGACGCATTTGGCTCGTCGAACCAACCGGGATAATGCTTGCGGTCGCTTAGCTGCATGAACTCACGGCCATAGCCGATGCTGCCGCGATAGTTCGGCTGGATCACTACATAACCTTGCGCGACGAAGAACTCGCGATCCGAGCTGAAATTAAAAGTACTTGCCGAGTATGGTCCTCCATGCAAGTCAACGACCACCGGCAGAGCACTGACATCTTTCACACCGCCCGGCTGTGCCACCACAGCATGAATAGTGCGACGGTCGGTATTCGCCGAGGAAAAATTGATTTCGCCGAGTCGCGACCACTCGCGCTGCCTGAGCGCTGGATTGGCATTTGTCCATTCCGTGACACGACCTAACAGATCCGCTGTAACTGCCTCCGCCGGCCGCCCAGCATCACATCTCAGGAAGGCAACCGTACCGTTCTCTGAGATGCGCGCGGCAGCACTGGTTGCCTCGTTGCTGACAACTTGCAATCGACCACTCCTGGCAACGCGAGCCAACGTCCATCTGCCTCGCTGCAGGTATTGCACGAGCCAGCCGCTGCTGTCCGGCAGCCACTGGAAGGCGCTGATGTTCAAGTCGCGGCCGTCGAGCGGCACTGTTTCTTTGCCGGTGCGCAGATCGCGAACCACCAGATCAAAAGGAAACACCACCGCCGAAGGCTCGCCATGCTGACGCAGGAAGGCGATGGCACGGCCGTTCGGAGCGACCGACGCGTCGAGCTCCACGCCGGGCTGCTCTGCAATCCAGTTCGTCGCTCCTGTTTGCACATCGATCCGCAACAGATCGCGATTCACGTTCCAGAGATTGGCTTGCCGATCCCGGCCTCGCGCGACCGAAATCGTCACCCAACGTCCGTCCGCCGACCAAGTTGCGGGGCCACCGTCACCGACCTCCGTCTCGGACAAGGAAACATCCACAGGCAACGCCAGCTCCTGCGTCTTTCCGGTGGCGACCTCGACGATGTACAGCTTCGTTTCGACTGACGGTACCCAGCTGCCGTTGTCCGAGCGATAGGCAGCATGATCGATGAGAATCGGCTGCTGTGCGGCAGCGGGAGACTCGGGCATCGCGAACCACGTTTGCGGTGGCGTCGGCACGTCCGAGATCATTGCCACCTGCGTTTCCGCAGGACTCCACGTCAAATACTTCGGTTGATGTTCTAGCGTCGCTAGCGTGGTCGTCGCTGCCCGTACTCTGTCATACGCACTGAGTGTCGCCCCGCCGTCCTTCTCGGAAACAAACAGCAACCTTTTACCATCGCGCGACCAGCTCGCGAGACTTGCGTTTGGTATCGTCTCGGTACGCAGCTCGTCGCCTGCTTTTTCGATGACACGCAATTCGCTTCGGCGAACGTCCGCCGCGATATCTGGCATGACCACGTTCACCGCAAGCGCCGAACCGTCGCGGTTGATCTCCACACTGCGTACCGCGTTCAGCCCAAGCAAATCGTCAGGCTGCAACGCCATCTGCGCACTCGCGCTCACGCTAGCGAGCCACAGCGCGAGCATCAGGACGATATAAAATGACTTACGCTCAGCCAGCATAAGCACCTCCGACACACGAGGTTGCAGCACCTTTCCCCTCCGGCATCACTCTTCTCTTACATCTTTCGGCAGTCCGCGGTACTTGCGCAGGTACTGCTCACGAAACTGAGCTTGGGGGTTGCTCATCGGGTCGATCTGCAGACCGTCGATCCAGATGCGCTCCACCCGACTCGAGGCTTCGAGGACATCGCCGCTCGCCACGAACAGCGTGGCTGCCTTGCCTGCATCCAGGGAACCCAGCCGATCGGCAACACCCAGCACCTCGGCGGGTGTCAGCGTGATCGCCCGCAGCGCCGCCTCCGCTCCCAGCCCGAAGGCCGCATACACGGCCGCCTCGTACGGCAGGTTTCGCTCGGCTGTGACGCCGCCGACCATGATGCGGAAGTCCCCGTTGTTGGCGATGATGACCTTCACGCCCGCCGCCGCCAGCTTCGCCGCCGCGGTGTAGCGCACGTCGAAGGCCTCGCTGCGCCGGCTCGGACCCAACAGCGCCTTGCCCAGCATCACCGGCACGTTCTGAGCTGCGATCTGTTCCGCCAGGCGCCAGGCATCGGCCTGGCCCTCCTTCTCCACCAGCACGATCTTCAGACTCTGCTCGCGAGCAAAAGCCAACGCCTCGCGGATCTGCCGTGCGCCGTTGATGTGGATCATCAGCAGCATCTCACCGCTCAGCGCCGGCAGCATGGCCTCCAGACGCAGGTCCGGCACGAGGATGCGCTTGTTTGCTTTCTCCAGTGCGTAGCCTCTCGCCTCACTCATGATCTGATGCAGCAGCTGATGATTCTGCTCGCTGTCCGGCCAGTGCAGATGCAACGCCACCAGCGGCTCGATCGTCATCTGCTGCTGCGTCCAGCCGCTGGCGCGCATCAGCGTGGAACGACCCGTGAACAACGCATCGCGGCCCGCGCCGGGCACGATCAGCGCCGTCAGCACCCCGTTGGCACGGGCCACCGGCCAGGCCATCGTGTCCGGGTCCACCCCGGCTGAGCCGCGCAGGTTGGCGTTGTTCACGCCCAGCTCCTGGAAGTAGTGCGAGGCACCGGGGACGGAAGTCTCCAACGGCCCCACTACCGCCAGCCCCAAGATACTGTTGGCGCTGATCAGTCCCGGATAGATGCGCTTGCCGGACACATCGATGCGCTGCGCATCGGCTGGCGCCTGTACGCGCTGGCCCAGGGCGGCAATCCGGCCATCCTGGATCAGCAGCTCACCGCCGGTTATCACGCCGTGACTCACCGTGTACAGGTCCGCACCGCTCAACAATTGCGTACGTGCAGAAGTGCCGGCCTGCGTCACTGCCATTCCCACAGTCAGAGACAGCAGCCCCGTGACCAGAAGTTTCCGTGCGACGTTCATGGTGTGCCTCCCGTGCAGCGTGCATCCGATCCGCTGTTGTTACAGCTGCGGATAAGCGCGATCATCCGCGCGCGCTCGCGTTCGATGCGGACCTGTTCCTGCCGGTCGGCATCGAGATCGAAGTAGCGCCGCCCGTCGATCCAGGTCTGGCGCACCTGGGCGTACACCGACAGCGGATGCGCACTCCAGATCACGAAGTCCGCGTCCTTGCCTACCTCCAAAGAGCCCGTGCGATCGGCGATACCCAGCAGGCGCGCCGGGTTGATCGTCAACAGGTTCATCGCCTGCACCTCGGTCAGGCCGTTGCGAACACTCTTGGCCGCCTCCACCATCGGGCGGTAGGCCAGATCACCATCATCCGAGTGCAGCGAAGTGAGAACGCCTTGCTGGGTGAGCAGAGTGGCGTTCTGAGGAATCTCGTTCAGGGATTCCATCTTGAATCCCCACCAATCCGAGGCCACCGCCGAGCCGGCCCCCGCCGCGGCCAGCTCCGGGGCCATCTTGTAGGCCTCGGAGGCATGATGGAACACCGGTTTCAATTCATACTCACGCGCCACTTCCAGGAACGTCTCCATGTCGTCCTGGCGGTGGCTGTGGATGTGCATGACGCAGCGACCCGAGAGCACTTCCAGCAGCGCTTCCATGCGCAGATCACGCCGCGGCGGCGGGCCACTACGGCTTTGCTGTTGATATTGTGTTTCGTAGGCGCGCGCGCGATTGAAGGCATCCCGCAGCGGATCCATGATGCCCATGCGCGTGTGCGGATAGCGCGTGCGGTTGGCGAGATCACCGCCCCAGGCATACATCGTCGCGTTATCGCCAATGGCGGATTTCATCGCACAAGGAGCGGTCGGGATTGGCAGATCAGCCGCACGGCCGCCCCAGCGCAGCTTGATCGCCTGCCCCTTTCCCACCATTTGTGTTCCCGAACCCGGCAACACCAACAAACTCGTCAGGCCCGCAGCCAATTGGTGATAAATCCGCATATGGTCCGCTTTGAGTACGTCGCTGATACGTACCTCACCAGTGACTAGAAGAGCATTCTCGGCAAACAGTCTCGACTCTCGATCCGGTGCACGACCCCGAAGATCTATCGCCGCGTGCGAGTGCGGATCGATTACTCCCGGCGTCACATGCAGACCCCGCGCATCGATCTCGACCGTGTTCGCAGGTGCCTTTAACGCACGACCCACTGCCTTGATGCGTCCCTGCTCCACCAGCAGGTCCGCCTGTTCCAGTACGCCCTGCGGCCCCTGCGTCCACACAGTTGCGTTGCGCAGGTGTAGTGACTGCGGCTGCTCTGGCAAGCTCTCTCGGCCGTACTCTCCGGCTGGATAGCGCAACACTCCGGGCAGCGGAGGCTTGGAGGTTGCTTCAGTGCTCGCGGCATTCGCACGTGCCGGAAGCGACCGCGCGTAGCGACGCCCATCTACCCACACCTCGTGGATACGCGCCGCGGCCGAACGCAGCAGATCCGCATCGGCGATCAAGAACTGCGCACGACGGCCCGGCTCCAGCGTACCCAGCTGATCCTGCATGCCCAGCAACCCGGCCGGCACGGTGGTCAGTGCAGCCAGCGCGGTCTGTTCATCCAGTCCCCGCGCCACCGTCTCGCGTACCCGCCGCAGGAACTGCTCTGGCGGATCGGACAGC
>NZ_JAEUPY010000263.1 GCF_016790065.1 Steroidobacter sp. | reverse complement strand
GCGCCGCTGGGAGCGACCTACCTGCTCCAG
This sequence comes from Steroidobacter sp., assembly GCF_016790065.1. Lineage (GTDB taxonomy): Bacteria > Pseudomonadota > Gammaproteobacteria > Steroidobacterales > Steroidobacteraceae > Steroidobacter. The sequence continues at coordinate 6,004 of NZ_JAEUPY010000263.1, read as the reverse complement.
GCAGCGTCGAAAAAGAGGGACCTTTTCGTCGCAGTGCGCCCAGGGATGGGACCCAACGGTCGCGCGATAGCGCGACGAAGGGGGGCACGGTGCCAGGAGCAGGTAGGTCGCTCCCAGCGGCGCCAGCCACCAAGGCTCATCCGACTCCGGCAGTCAGCGCCATGGAAAGAAAGGCCAGAGTCGCGCCGATGACCGCACCAGCAGCCACATCGGTCGGGTAGTGCAGGCCCAGCACCACTCGTGACGCCGCCACTAACATGGCGAACGGCACCAACAACCACGCAAGCTCAGGAAAGCTCGCGACAGCGAGAACAGTAAAGCTAACCGCGTGCAGCGTGTGCCCCGAAGGAAAGCTGTAGCGATCCAGCGCAGGCGTCCCCGGCACGATGCCGGCCAACGAAATATATGGCCGCTCGCGCACCAAGCGCGACTTCAAATACTTGTAAAGCAACACGCCAACGATACCGACGACCGCCATCCGCACCGAAGGCATCACCGCCGCCTCGCCGTAAACAGCAGGTAGCAAAAAAATCAGGGCGTACCAAAACACACCATCGCCAAGCTTGCTAACAGCAGCGAACAGATCGCGCACGAAGCGCCGCTGCTGACAGCCCCGATTCAACCGCAGGCACCACGCGTATTCGAACGCATCGACCCGGCGGAATATTCCATCGACTCGAACATCGACAGGTGCGGTGGCCATGACGAACTCCTCTCACTCCAAAGCGGGCGAGACCTTTTCGACTCCTCTGACCGAAGCACCCAGCCCGTTGCTACTGAAGTACACGGCTGGCGATAACTTCGGCGAGTGTCAATTTGCGCTGCCGATGCTGCGAAGCCTTGACGGCAGCGTGACATTTGTGTGATTTCGCGGCCGAAAACCGCGACCGGCGCGCGTTTTTTAGGTAGTTGCCGGCACCGGCTCGCGTTCCCGTACAATGTGACAGCCGTGTGTCATCGTGACGGACGGTATTTCACCCGATATTTCCCCTGCCATGCGCCTGCTGCTGATCGAAGACCATCGCGACATCGCCGCCAACATCGCCGAGTTTTTCGAGGCGAGCGGCGACACCGTGGAACACGTGCTCGACGGCGAACGCGGGCTGCAACTGGCATTGAACCAACCCTACGACGCCATCGTGCTGGACCTGATGCTGCCCGGCCTCGATGGCCTATCGTTGTGCCGTCAGCTGCGCCAAGCCGGCCACACTCGCGTACCAGTGTTGATGCTGACCGCGAAGGATCTGCTCGCTGACAAGATCGAAGGCTTCGAAGCCGGTGCCGACGATTACCTGGTCAAACCCTTCTCGCTTGCCGAGCTAGACGTGCGTTTGAAGGCGCTGCTCCGTCGCGCCAACGTGCCGCCGGCTCAACGTCTGCTGAGCGTCGGCGATCTGAGTTTCGATCTGGATACGCTCGAAGCCGAACGCGGCGGCGAACGCATCAAGCTCAATCCAACCACGCGTCGACTGCTGATCGTGTTGTTACAAAACTCACATCGCGTCGTCACGCGGCAGGAATTGGAGAAAGAGCTGTGGGGCGAGCAACCTCCGCAAGGAGATTTCCTGCGCGCCCACATGCACGCACTACGCACGGCCATCGATAAAAACTTCGCCACCAAGCTGCTACACACCGTCCATGGCACTGGCTATCGACTTTCGGCAGAACCGCCTCGTCCGTAAGGCGAACGAGCTGTTCGCGCAGCTGAGTCTGCGCGCACGCATCGCCGGCACCATGATTGCCTTGCTGGCGGTGGCCGGCTTGATTCTGAGCGCGTGGGCCTATCTCGCCGACGAACGCCTGAAACGCAACATCACGCTCGATCTGCTCTCCGAAGAGCTCACTCACTTCGAGCAACGCTTGCACGCCGACCGGGGCGCCGAACCGTTGCGTTCAGCACGCTTGAGTATTTATCGCTCCAGCGATCTGTCCGAACTGCCGCGACACATCGCCATGCTCAAGCCTGGCGAAATGCATCGAGTGCGCTCCGGCGGTCGCTTGCTCGACGTGTTGGTTCGCGACGGCAACTTCGGCCGTCTGTACATCACCTACGACGTCACCACCTATGCCACGCAGGAAAAAATAGCGTTGCTGGTGTTGGGGCTGGGCGTGGTGGGCGTGGTGATCATTGCGGGCTTGGCCGCGACCGCGATTTCGCGTCGGCTGGTCGAACCCATCACCGCGTTGGCCGATCAACTCACGCAGATCGATCCGGGTCAGCGTCACGTGCGCATCGGTGCGCAATTCGCTGGCAACGAGCTCGAGCCCATCGCTCGCTCCATCGACACGTTCATGGAACGGCTCGACGGGTTCGTCGAGCGCGAGCAATCGTTCACCGCCACCGCCAGCCATGAATTGCGCACTCCGCTCGCCGTCATGCGTGGCGCTGTCGAGTTGCTGGAAACGCAGACCGCCGGCCGGCCGGGCGCCACCAAGGCCTTGGCTCGCATTCAACGCGCCGTGCTCGAGATGACTGAATTCACCGACGCTCTGCTGGCCCTGTCACGCGAACCGCAACGGGTGGCACCGGCCGAAACCACATGCGACGTGTACGCCGTACTCGCTCGCGTGGTCGAAGACCAGCGCAGTGTTGCACCAGAAAAGCACATCGTCGTGGACCTCCAAGGTGGACCGCTGCGGGTCGCGGCCCCGGAAAGCATGGTCGCCATGACCTTGGGCAACCTGGTGCGAAACGCCGTCCAGCACGGCAGCGGCAACGACGTCCTGTGCCGCTCGCAGGGCCGTGAACTGGTGGTCAGCAACGCTGGCGCCCTGCCTCCTGACCTGCCCCAGGACTCGGCCAGCCAGCTGGAAAACATCCCTCGCCGCTTCACCTCGCACCCCGGCGGGCACGGCATGGGCCTGTATCTGGTGCGCCGGATTTGCGAGCGCTACGGCTGGGCCATTCGGCTGGAAAATGCCGGCGGCGGTGTCACCGCTACGGTCAATTTCTAGGCATCAGGCAAGGCCCTAATCCGGGCCCCGGCCCGACGGCGGCAGGCCCGGGTGTGATAGCATTCGGACCCCAAAAATACGGCCCGCAAAGCTACCCGCCCCACTTACGAACCAGCTCTCCACGGAGTTCGTCGATGTCGACCGCAGTTAAACTGAACGTGCCCCCACAGGGCCAAAAAATCACCATCCAGAACGGCAAGCTCACCGTTCCCGATCAGCCCATCATTCCCTTCATCGAAGGCGACGGCACCGGTCCGGACATCTGGCGCGCTTCGGTACGCGTGCTCGACGCAGCCGTGCAAAAAGCCTACGGCGGCAAGCGCAAGATTCATTGGATGGAGGTCTACGCCGGCCAGAAGTCCAACGATCTGTACAACACCTGGCTGCCCGAAGAAACCGTGCAGGCCTGCCGTGATTACCTGGTGTCCATCAAGGGCCCGCTGACCACGCCGATCGGCGGTGGCATCCGCTCCTTGAACGTGGCGCTTCGTCAGATGCTGGACCTGTACGTGTGCTTGCGCCCGGTGCGCTACTTCAAGGGCGTGCCTTCGCCCGTGCGCACGCCGGACCGCGTCGACATGACCATCTTCCGCGAGAACACCGAAGACATTTACGTCGGTATCGAATTCGAAGCCGGCACTCCGGACAACAAGAAGTTCCTGGAAGCCTTCAAGGCCGCGTTCCCGAAACAGTACGCCAAGATCCGCTTCCCCGAGACCTCGGGCATCGGCTTGAAGCCGGTATCGCAGGAAGGCACGGAGCGTCTGTTCCGCTCGGCCGTCGAGTACGCCATCGTCAACAAGCGCAAGAGCGTGACGATCGTGCACAAGGGCAACATCATGAAGTTCACGGAAGGCGCGTTCCGTAACTGGGCCTATGCCCTGGCGGAAAAAGAGTTCGCCGACCAGACCTACACCTGGGACCAGTGGGAGCGCACCAAGGCTGCCAAGGGCGAGAAGGCTGCGAACGAAGAACAGGATGCTGCCAAGAAGGCCGGCAAGATCATCATCAAGGATGCGATCGCCGACATCACGCTGCAGCAGGTGCTGACGCGTCCTGAAGAGTTCGACGTGATCGCCACCATGAACTTGAACGGCGACTATCTGTCGGACGCGCTGGCTGCACAGGTCGGCGGCATCGGCATCGCGCCGGGCGGCAACGTGAACTACGTGACCGGCCACGCGGTGTTCGAAGCGACTCACGGCACGGCGCCGAAGTACGCCAACCTGGACAAAGTGAATCCAGGCTCGGTGATTCTGTCGGGCGAAATGATGCTGCGTTATATGGGCTGGACCGAAGCAGCCGACGCCATCATCAGCGCCATGGACAAGACCATCGGCCAGAAGACGGTCACTTACGACTTTGCGCGCTTGATGGAAGGCGCCAAGGAAGTGAAGTGCTCCGAATTCGGCGACGCTCTGATCCGAAATCTGTAATGTTGTCAGGGACGCCCTCCCCGTCCTGGGGAGGGCCTTCCCGCCGGGTTTATTGAACATGCCAGCAGCCGCAGCCCCCGTTCTTTCCCGTGACGCACTGGTCGAATCGTGTGCCACGGCACTCGTCCAGTCTTTCGCGGATTACAACGCGGAGTTTCGTGCCATCACTCGTCGTGCGCCTCAGCGCTTCGAGGAACGCGATTGGCGCGGCAGCTTGCGTGACGCCGTCGAGCGTATCGAGCTCTACGACAAGTGCGTCAATCGCGCAGCCACTCAGCTGAAGACGCGGCTCGGCGAAGACGTCACCGAGCGCGCTTTGTGGAGCAGCATCAAACGCCGCTTCACCGAACTGATCGACGCCCTGACCGATCTGGAATTCGACAAGACGTTTTTCAACTCGGTCACTCGCCGTACCTTCGGCACCATCGGTGTCGATGCCGCGGTGGAATTCGTGGCGCTGGATCTGGATCCCATCGCATCGGTGACCTCGCCGATCGAAACCAATGTTTACGTGAACCGCGGCTCGCTCGAGCTGTTGTTCGAAGAAGTGCTCGCCGACTTCCGCTTCCGCACGCCTTACGTCGACTTCGACCGCAGTATCCGCACCATCAGCAATGAAGTGCGCGCGCAGTGCGAAGTGGACTCCGATGCGTCCAAGCCGCCGTTGCAGGTCGAGCAGATCGAATTCATCCGCACCGTGTTCTATCAGATGACGCGTGCGTACCTGGTCGGCCAGATCTCCGGCCCAGGTTGGCGACTGCCGTTCGTGCTGGCTTTGCAGAACACCGAAAGCGGTGTGCGCATCGACGCAGTGATGATGGACGAGAGCACCGTCAGCATTCTGTTCAGCTTCACACGTTCCTACTTCCATGCCGATCTGGCGCACGTCGGCCAGGCCATCGTGTTCCTGAAAGGCATCCTGCCGCGCAAGCCGGTCAGCGAGCTGTACACCGTGCTCGGCCGCGCCAAGCAAGGTAAGACCGAGCGCTATCGCGAGCTCTTCAAACATTTGCAGAAGAGCGAAGACGAATTCGTGCACGCACCGGGCGACAAGGGCCTGGTGATGATCTGTTTCACGCTGCCGTCGTTCGACGTGGTGTTCAAGATCATTCGCGACCGCTTCGCTTATCCGAAGAACATCCTGCGCGAAGAAGTGCTGAAGAAATACGAAATGGTCTTCAAGCACGACCGCGCCGGCCGACTGGTGGACGCGCAAGAGTTCAAGCGCCTGAAGTTCCCGGCGGCTCGCTTCGCCAAAGAGCTGGTCGAGGAACTGAAGGACGAAGCGGCCAACACCGTCCACTTCGAAGACGGCTACGTGATCATGGATCACGTGTACATCGAGCGCCGCATGACGCCGCTCAACCTGTACATTCGCAATGCTTCACGCGAAGACGCTGAGAAGGCCGTGCTCGATTACGGCCAGTGCATTCGCGACCTGGCGGTCACCAATATTTTCGCCGGCGACTTGGTGCTCAAGAACTTCGGCGTCACCCGCCACGCTCGCGTCATCTTCTACGACTACGACGAGCTGTGCGCCGTCACCGATTGCCGCTTCCGCGACGTCCCGCAATCCAAGTTCGATGAAGACGACATGCGCGCCGAGGCGTGGT
>NZ_JAEUPY010000019.1 GCF_016790065.1 Steroidobacter sp. | reverse complement strand
CACTCCCAGCATGCTCCTGCTGTGCACGCTGCACGACTACGTGCTGAACAAGGCGTTCAACGATGGCGTGACGCCGTTCATTTCCACCGAGATGCTGCTGCTCCGGAACATGTACGACTTCGCCGTGTCGCTGGTGGCGTTCGGCCTGTTTCCGGATCATGAAGACTTCAACGACCAGGACTTCGCCGCGGTCGTTCAGGATGTCTTGCATCTGCAGCCGCTGTCCGAGCTGCGCAACTACCTCGACACGGAAATCCGCAACGACATTCTGGTCGACCCGAATTCGGAAATGGCCAAAGCCATGTACATGCTGACGCTGCCGCTGCTGCAGGTCAGCCTGCAAGGCGCGGCCTCGGCCCCGAACGTCACCGTGTTCGCGCCGAAGCTGGAGATGACCACGCAGAATTGCAGTGCCTTCAACCTGGGAGCCTGCACCTATCTCGAGGCCAATCGACGCGCCATCCCCACTCATGGAGTGGTGGATGCCTATGCGAGCAACAGCTGCTCGCTGGGCTATGCCCTCGCCTTCGGCGTCAATCCGCTGACCGTCACGTGCGTCAACACCTATGGCGGTCATCTGATCCAGCCACAGGGCACCAATGCGTTGGGCAAGGCGCGCACGATCAAGGAATACCTGAAGGGATGGGCCACGTTCGACAGCCAGTACGACTACAACCTGGTCGGTGACGTGAAGTTGCCTTGACGAACTCGCCACAACTGCCGGCCAAGTAGCGTTCGGTTCGGGCGATACTTTTTCGGCCAGCCTGCCAGCGCATTGCGCGCTGGCAGGTCGTTCGCTGCAAACGATACTGACGTCTGTAGTGTCCGAAAACCCCGCCGTCAGGCGGCTTCTCTATGATAGAAATAATTCCACTCTGTCATTCTGAATTTGAGTCACGCCAGCAAGACATGATGAGGAATCTCGATAGGCTGAATCGATCAGAGCCTGTCGCTTTCGATGTCGTTGTTGCATCAGTCGCAACACTTCCTCCTGTTTGTCACGGCGGTCGGGCAACGTCGCGGCCAGCAAGATCTGGATGTCGTAGCAACTCAACAATGGATAGTCTTCGGCGTGACTGATCCGAATCTCCAGCATGAACAGCCCCGCCATCATCACCAAGACCATGTGTCGATGCCAGGATTGCCACATGCGGGCCTGATACTGCGCCATTCCGACGTGACTCTTGGCGTCCTGGAACGCTCGCTCGATCCAGAATTGCTGGACCTGCATCTGCGCCGTAAGCGCGAGTTCTATTGCCTCTATAAATTTCCGGAGGCCGTCCGCGGCACCGCAACCGCACACGCGGAAGACTTCGAAGCCGTTTCGGAAATTCGCCTCGACTCACGGATTCGATGTTTCATCTCATCCGCCAAACGCGGCGAGGAGCGCTGCGACGTTGATCCGGATGTTGGAGGTCCTTACTGCGGTCGTGGAGTGTGAACACGACCTGACGCGCAGGCAAAGCCTGCAACGCCACGCCAACTTGATACTGGGGGCGAAGGCGAACTCATGCCTCAATTTGCACGCAGTTTTCTCACATACAGATGCCCGATGAATAGGCCCACCACCGCGGCAACGAACGAGGCGAGTAGTACGCCCAGTTTCGCGGCAGCCCGCAAGTGAGCATCCGCGAAGGCGAGCATCGCAATGAATATGGACATGGTGAACCCGATTCCGCCGAGACAGCCAACGACCAGCAGTCCGTGCCAGGTGACCGCTGGCGGCAGGCGACTCAGGCCGACCCGCACCGCCAACCAACTGCCCAGTAGGATGCCGATTGGCTTGCCGAAGATCAGGGCCAACATTACGCCTCCGAACACATTTATCGAAGCGCCGCCGAGATCGGCGCCATCGATAGCAACACCCGCGTTGGCCAGTGCGAACAACGGCATGATGCCGAACGCAACCCACGGATGTAGAGCCGCCTGTACACGGACGACCGGTGGCAGCAGATCACGCTGCGCCTCTTCAAGTCGATGCACGGGTGAAACCAATTCGCGCACATCCACGGTCGCGGCGTGAGAGCGTTCGCCGAATTCATTCAATGCCCGAGTGGCGACCTCGACGGGTTGTTGGCGTGTGCGACGGCGAAGCACCGGCGTCATCAGGCCGAGCACCACACCGGCCAGCGTTGGATGCGCCCCTGACAGGAGCAACCCGTACCACACGATGGCGCCTGGCAACAGATACGAGAAGGCCGAGGCGATGCCGATTGCCTGGAAGCCGCGCACGATCGCCACGCCCAGCACCGCCACCAGCAGGCCGGTGTAGTCGAGCCCGCTCGAATAGAAAACCGCGATGATGAGCACCGCCGCGATATCGTCGATGATGGCGAGCGCGAGCAGAAAGACCCTGATGGAGCCAGGGATGGACCGACCCAGCAGCGCCAACACGCCTACCGCGAACGCGATGTCGGTCGCGGTCGGAATTGCCCAGCCATTCTGCAAGGCCGGATCCGTGTTGATCGTGAGGTAAATGAGCGCTGGCACCGCCACGCCGCCAACTGCTGCGGCCAACGGCAGGGAGGCCAGCGCCGCGGTGGACAGCGCGCCCTCATGAATTTGGCGGCGAATCTCCATGCCGACGACCAGAAAAAACACCGTCATCAGGCCGTCGTTGATCCAGAAATGCAGCGATTGTGAGAAGGTCGCGTTGCCGACACTGATGCTGACCGGGGTGTGCCAAACGTGCTCGTAGCTCGGCGCCCAGGGAGAATTCGCCCAGATCAATGCTGCGGCCGCCGCCAGCAGCAGAACAACTCCGCTGACTGCCTCGACGTGCAGGAAGCGCTCTAACGCGGAGAAAAATCGTTCGGCTAAGATCTGTGGCGCAGTAGGCTCCTGCGCGCGATTAGGCGAGTTCAAGACGCAATGCTCCCTTGAGGAGACTGGCGGCCCGACCAACCTCGATACCTACCGGAGACTGATCCCTCGGCACCCGCCCCGATTTAACCCGAGGCGATCGCGCAGAGCAATGCATCGGGCGCCGTGGTGCAATCAAACGTCAGCACGCTCCAGAGGCTGTCCTTGGCATGTCCGAGGAAGGCGAGCCAGGACAGACCGCCGATACTTACGATTCACCAACGCTCGGCGAAACGCCATAAGCGTCGACGGCTTCAGCACGATGGCCGAGCGTAGCAAGCGAGCCGGATGCATCAGACCCGCGCACAGACTGGCGATGATGCGATCAATGGATCGCAGATTCGGCGCTCTGGCGGTAGGTTGCACAAGTCTTGGTTCGTCTCTGCATCTATGCGATAAATTCGAATTCGCCACACACAGGACGCTACTCGGTTCGGCCCCCGACGAAGATCGGCTCGAGGTGCACGGGTACGATGACCTTCGACTTGGGAGAGGCCCCGGCGACCTCCCGAACGAATGGATATGCTTTCTCTTCTCTGGCTCGAGCCTGTGCCGCCTCGTTTTGGTAGGGGACGAAGAAATCGTCCCAATGTGTCGGGATCACGACCTTGGGATATCCCGTGGCAGCCAGCAGGCGTTCGGTGTAGCGATATATTTCTGTTCGCGATGAGCCGGCCCCCGCCAGCAGGACATCGGGCCGTAGTCCCTGCAGCTCCCGCTCGATGAAATTCATCGACCCCATCGTAAGCACCTCACGCCCTCCCATTCGCAACAGATACATCAGCGAACCGCCTTCGATGAAGTCGGACAGCTGTAACGGATTCTGCAGCGGCTGCGCATATCGTTTGGAACTGAAGTATCGCTTCTCTCCCAAGGCGGAATGCAACGACGGGACCACGCGCACCGAGAACGCGCCGAACTGGTAATCCTCCCCGCCCTGGACTGCATACAGCTGTTGCTCAGGAATACCGTAGCTGAGCAGTATGTTCTTCGTGGTTTCCGTACCGATGACCTTGGCGCCGGTCTTTTTCGCGATATAGGGAACGTCGATGACGTGATCGACGTGGTTGTGATGGACCAAGATGAAATCCGCGCGAGTGACGAGCTTGTCGATCAACTGATGATCGGATAGCGGCTGGTCCGTCATTGCGAAATCCCGCCTCGGGTCGTCGTCGCGACGCCGGCCGTCATACTTGATCCTGGAGATGTAAGGATCCACCAGCACCACGGTATCTGCCGAGCGAATCTCCCAGCCCGCGGCGCCCAGGTATTTCAGCTGCAAGTCTTGCGACCGAGGCTCACTCACTGCCGGCGCCGCGATGGCGCACACGCTCAGCAAGATGAAGCCACGCATCAGTCCCGACCATTTTCCCGCGAAGTTCATCGTGCACTCCGATTCTCAAGAAGTTGTTCACTGCGCGCCGCTGCATCTGCCTGCAACAGCACCTGCACCGCCGCTGCGAGCTGCGCATCGCGCCCAGCCCGCAAACCAATCCGATCCGAGCGGACGTTCACATCCGGCTGTTGAGTGGTGTTCTCCCAATAGTGACCGTCTGCCGTCAAACAGGCGTCATGCGCGACGCCGTAGCGGTACTCGGGAAACGGCAACGGATCGCTGTGCCCGCCGAGGCCGCTACTTGCGTAAGGCTCACCGACCAACTTGGCCACGCCATGCTCTTGAAACAAAGTCGGTACTTCGGAGCCGTTCGAATAGTTGCCGGCATTCATCAGCACCACCACCGGCCGACCTGCCCGCAACGCCGGCTCGCTCGCGTATATGCGCCCCACTCCTTCCAGGTCGAAGAAATGCGGTGTCGAAAAGAACGTCATCAACGGCTCGTGCATCCACCCGCCCTGATTGAAACGAGTATCGAACACGATGCCCTGCTTGCCGACAAACCGGCCGAGCACGTCTTCCACCAGCGCGCGAAACGGTTGTTCCCCCATCGCGCTCATATGCACGTAGCCCAGCTTGCCGCCGGACAAGGTATCGGTTTCGCGGCGTTGCCAGGCCACCCAACGCCGGTACATGGCGCTGGCCTCCTCAGCGTTACCGATGGCCAGTGCGTGGACAGCTCGCCGCTTTCCCTCCGGCGACACGACTTGCAAACTCAACACGCGCCCCACCGTACCTCGCAACCATTTCGCAGGATCGCTGCCCGCTGGAATGACGGCGCCGTCGATCTCGACGATGCGCTCACCCTCGTGCACGACGCCGTCGAGCGGTGAGCCCGGCAATATCTCGGCGATTCTCCATCCCTCCGCCGCATGCATCGCATCGTAGATGACGCCCAGCGAACCGCTGCGAACCGACGTCCGTTGCGGTTGATGGTGGAAATACGTGTGCGAGCCCTGCAACTCGCCCAGCAGTTCGTTCATGAATTCGCTGAACGTGGCGGGATCACTCACTGCAGGTAACAAGCCACGATAGGCACTGACGTATTCCGGCCAGCGAATCTGCGCCAGAAACTCCGGTCGGTAGTAAACACGATCGACCGTGCGCACCACATGCTCGAAGAGCCAGCGCCGCTGTTCTCTACCATCCTCCACGGGCATCTGTGGAAGCGCGAGCTGTGTCAGCTTGCCACTCGACAGATCAGCCCAGTAACCCACGCCGTCGACGACCAGCAGCGCATCGCGCTCGTCGCTGCCGATCTCTATCGATGGCACGCTGATCGATTTCGGATCGACATCGACGAGCGCACTGCCACCCGGAGGGCTCCCGGGTAGACGAGCGATGCGCTGCTCGTCCGAACGCCCGCCCGCCGCAGCGAACGAGGTACGCCACAGCTCAGTGTGTCCTCCCACCTCGCGCAGTTGCAGAAGAAACCGCGCACTGGGCGCAAGTCCCATGGCACGCACCAGAGCCGACGTTGCCGTGAGGCGCGTGCGTTCACCTTGAAGTCGGTCGGGCTGCTGTCGAAGGGCGTCGATCCAGGCTGCAAGCTCGTCGTTCGTGGCAGGTACCGCCACACGGTGCACAGCGCCTGTCACAGACGTCGGTGCCTGACGGGCCGCGATGACTTCCGCACGTCGTCGCTGCGGATCCAGTTCCAAAACAAAGGCATCGCTCGCGGTGTTGTGCACAGTGAACGCCCGCATACCGTCGCGATCGCTCTGCCAGACCAACCGACGCCCATCGGCACTCCACTGCGGATCGGCTTCATCGAAGCCGCTCTGACTCACATTGAGCAGCGAGCCGTCCTGCGTCGACAGCACCGCGATGTCCGAGCTGCGGCGCTTGAGCGTGCGGAAATGAATGGCGAGATGAACACTGTTGGGATGCCACACCAGCGGTTGGTCGTACTTGTCCAACCCCGCCAATGCACTCAGCAAATGACGAACCGTGCGGTCGGCAATCTGCACGACGCGCAGGTCACGCCCAGTGGTGAATACCGCTTGCCGTCCATCGGGCGAGATCCCGGCCCGAATGATCACTTCTTCTCGCATCGATGCCAGCGCGACGACCCGTGCCTGGCGTCCGGCCTCCAACCAGGACTGAGTTCCTTCGGGCAATTGAGTCAGCAGTAGATCGCTCACATTCCCTCGATTGCGCACCACCAGCAGTTGCCGACCATCGGCCGAGAACGTCGGCCAGCTCTTCACCCCGGGCCAGTCGCTGAGCAGTCGCTGGCTTCGCTGGGACAACGGATCCAGCACATACACCTCACCTCGAGCTACCACCACGACTTCGTCACGCCCCGGCACCCGACTCGCTTGACGCAGCGATGCACTCAGATCCTGCAAAGCGGGCTGGACCAGTGGCTGGCGCGTCGGCAGCCGTAAGGACAGTGGTCGGAATCCGACGCCGACACTGCCCACATACACCCCCCCCTGGAAGGAATAGGCGATCCGTCCGGTGCTCGATACCGTCAGATCACGAACCGGGTCACGCTTGTGGTGAGTGATCTGCCGCGCGTCGGCCTCGCCCTGCTCGGACATGCGCCAAACGTTGAATGACCCGCTACGTTCGCTCAAAAAGTAGATATGCCCGTCGGCCTGGTTCCATCGGGGTGCGGTGTCATGTCCTTCGATGTGAGTCAAACGCCGCGGGCTGTTGCCATCGGCATCGCTCATCCAAAGATCCCAGGTAGCCGCAGAGCGCTCGTGTTTACGATAGATATATTCGCTGCCCGGTCGCACGCTGAACATCAGCCGCGTGCCATTCGCAGCCCAGCCAGCATCCATCACGCTCGGTTCGATCAGCATGCGCGGCAGTCCACCGTGCAACGGCAAAGCGAACAGCGCCGTCCAGGGACGATGTTTTTCCAGATCGTCCCGGTCTCTGAGTTGCAGCGGATACACCGCGCGACTGGCGCTCAGATCCAACCGGCCGCTACGTATCAGCACGCTCTGTCCATCGGGTGCGACCGCGACGGGAATCTCGTTCCGGGAATGCCAGGTCAAGCGGCGCGGCTCTTGCTTGCCCTGCGCATCGATGCTGAAGACATCGTCATTGCCGTCGGGATCGGCAGCAAACACGACCTGACGACCGTCCGGCGACCAGGTCGGACTGTGCTCATGCGCAGACGTCCCACGCAGCAGACGCGCCTCACCGCCATTCACCGACGCGACGAACAGATCACCGTCAGCGCGAAAGGCCAGCCACTGCCCGTCGGGAGACAACGCCGGTTCACGCCACCAGGTCGCAGGTGCGGCCGCCGCTGACTGCACGAAAGCGCAGACACCACACCAGACGACGAGCGCGAAGGAGGCACGACTTCCAACCCAGCCTGCTGGCTCTCGCATCAC
>NZ_JAEUPY010000162.1 GCF_016790065.1 Steroidobacter sp. | reverse complement strand
GGGCAGTTTGTTGGTGGCACCTACCTGGCTAGTGGCCGATCACAACACGACGCCGACCGAACAGCTGCCGCGGCTGTTGCCGATGACGCTCGACGGATGGTCGGCTGAAGCGGCCACGAGCAGCGCCTGGCAGCCGGTGTTCGAGGGCGTCGACGTTACACAGCGCGCCATCTATTCGAACGGTGCCGACACGGTCGAAGCCTACGCCGCGCTGTATGCCGATCAGCATCAGGGTAAAGAGCTGGTGGCGTTCAAGAACTCAATCCTGGGCGAGTCCTTGGTCGTGCGCCGACGCGCGTCGAGTGTGGGCGAGGGGCCTTGGATGGCCACGGAAGCGACTGACTCACGGGGTGATCGTTGGTTGATCTGGCACGCGTATCGGCTCGATGCCCATTGGTACGAGCGCACGCTGCCCCTGCAAATTCAATATGGCGTCCGATCGTTGTTCAGCGCGCCGCTGTCGGCAATCGTTGCGGTTCGAACTCGCTGCGAAGGCGAGGATTGCTCGGCCGCCAGCGATGCGTTGCGCGAAATGACGACGAGCCTTGCGTCCGCTCTCGGGCGCTGAACGGGGAACACGAAGTATGGTGAAGTTGCACGCGCGCATTCGCACGTTGATCGTGGCGTCCCTGGTGGGCGCGACGCTGTTGACCACTGCCGGTTGCGATTTCCTGGTAGGTCCCGAACAGCGTTATGAGCGCGCCCAGTCCAAAGTGGCGGCGGGTGACTATCGCAGCGCCTTGGTCGAACTGAAGAACGCGCTCCAGAAACAGCCCGATCTGCATGCCGCTCGCGCGTTGCTCGCTGAAGTCGCTCTGTGGCTCGGCGATCCGACGTCGGCCGAAGCGGAACTGAATCGATTACCCCAGGTCGAGGGCCCGGATCCGTATGTCGAACTCAGAGTTCGCATCGATTTGGCGCTCGGCCGGTTTCCGGCGGCGCTCGAGAAGCTCAACTCGTCTGCCACGCAGCTCAAGCCGGCGCACGTCGACTTGTATCGTGGCTTGGCGTTGCAAGCGCAGGGCAAGACTGGCGAAGCTCAGCAGGCTTTCCGCGCGGCCGCCGCCGCCGATCCCGAATTGATCGACGCTCAGGTGGGCATCATCGACACCTTGGCTGCGCAGGGCGATTTGCCGGGCGCGCTAGCCTTGGCGACGCAGCTCACCGAGAAACATCCGCAGTCGGCAGTCGCGTGGTACTCGCAGGGTTCCATGCTGGCTCGCTCCAGCAAGACTGAAGAGTCTGAGAAGGCGTTGCTCAAAGCGCGTGAGCTGGCGGGCAAGCAGCTCGAAGTGACGCGTCAGGCAGCACTGCTGTCGACGCTGATCGAAATTCAATTGGCCTCGCGCAATCTCGATGCGGCTCGCGGCAACCTCGAGGCGATGAATCGACTGCTGCCGGGATCGCCATTGGGGGTGTTGATGTCGGCGCGTGTGTCGATGGCCGCCAACGATTACGCCGGGGCCGCGAGCAGCCTGCGTAGATTGGTCAACGGCGCGCCGCAGTTTACTCAAGCGCGTTACCTGCTCGGTGTCGCGCTGGTCGCGCAAGGAAATCTGGAGCAGGCGAGTATCGAGTTGGGGCAGGTGGTCGAGCAGGTGCCACAGAATCTCGAAGCGCGTCAGCTGCTCGCTCAGGTGCGCATGCGTTTGCAGGATCCCGACGGCGCGTTGCGCGTGTTGGTGCCGGCGATTGAAACCAACGCTGACGACTCGCGACTGACTTCATTGTTCGAAGGCGCGCGAGTGGCCGCCGGCGCGGATCGGCAGACTCTCGTAACGCTGGAAAAGGCGGTTCAGGCGGCACCGAACAGTCGCGGACTGCAGGTGCAACTGGCGAGTGCCTACTTGCAGGCCGGCAGTGCAGACAAGGCGGTGGCGCTGCTTCGCAAAGTCGATAGCGGCGGGGTCATCGATCCCCGCCGTGAAGCAGTGCTCTTGCAAGCCGTCTTTGCGGCCGAGGGCCAGGCGGCAGCGCGCGCGCAAATCCAATCGATGTTGTCGAAGCATCCGAACGAACCAGTCGCGGTCGGCATGGCGGCAGGGTTTTATGCACGCACCGGCGATCTCGACAAAGGCCGGTCGTTGCTGACCGAAGCGCTCGCCAAGAATCCGAAGCAGCCAGAACTGCTGTTCGCGCTCGGCCGAGTCGAATGGGCTGCACGCAAGCCCGACGCCGCCAAGGCAGCGCTGCAACGCTTGGTGGAAGTGGACCCGAACAACAATGGCGCGCAGCTGGCGATAGTGGAAATCGATCTCGCGCAGGGCAATGCGGCAGCCGCAACCAGCCGACTCGAAGCTTTGCATCAGGCCGATCCGAAAGCGGTCGAGCCGCCGTTGATGTTGGCGCGGCTCGCGCTCGCCCAGGACGACGCGAAACGGGCTGACGAGTTCGTCAAAGCGGCGCTGGAGAGCGCGTCGAAACGTGGCGAAGTGCTGAACACTGCCGGCTTGCTGTATTTGAGCAGCGGCCGTTTCGATCAGGCCCAGGCCTTGTTCAAGGAAGGCACCGCCGGCGATGCGGGCAATCCGATGCTATGGCTCAATCTGGGCCGCGCGCAGTTGGGTCTGAATCAACGCGGACCGGCGCGTGAGTCGTTGGAAAAAGCCTTGAGCTTGCAGCCCGAGTGGCTGCCGGCAGTCGGTGCTCTGGCCTTCCTCGAAGTGCAGGAAGGCAATGGCACGGCCGCGCTGAACCGCATTCAGGCCTTGAAACAATCGCGCCCGAACAACCCGAGCGTGTTGTCGTTGGAAGGCGAGGTGTACGCGGTGTTGCAGAAGTATTCTGAAAGCTCGCAAGCCTACGACGCCGCAGCCGCTCTCCGGCCGTCCGGCGAGCTGGCCAGCAAGAGTTATCAGATGCGCGTGGCCGGCAAGTTACCGAATGCCGTCGAGCCGCTGGAGCGTTGGTCGCGGGCGCACCCCGACGATCTGGCGTTCCGCAATCTGCTCGCCGATGCCTACATCAAGAGCGGCGAGGCGCAGCAGGCCATCGATCAGTATCAGCAAATCGTGCAACGGCAGCCGAAGCACGTGCCGTCGTTGAACAACCTGGCCTGGCTGTATCACCAACAACGCGATCCGCGGGCCCTGGCGACCGCTCGCCAGGCACAGCAACTGGCGCCGCAGGTGCCCGCTGTCATGGACACATTGGGCTGGATCCTGGTCGAGACCGGCCAGCTTGCCGAGGGCTTGCCGCTGCTCGAAAAGGCCGCCAACTCGGCGCAAGCCTCGCCCGATATCAAGTTTCACTACGCCGCTGCTCTGGCGCGCTCGGGGGCCAAGCCCGAGGCCAAGGAGCGGCTGGCGCAGCTGTTAGCCAACCCGGCGAACTTCGACAACCGCGCTGCAGCCCAGCGCCTGTTGAACGAGCTGGGTGGGCAGGAGTAGTACGGCAAGATCGACAACGCGCGCTACGTCACGGTTTTAAGGGCTATTCCCGCGGGTTTGGCGCCTTTTCTGTTAGGCTACTGCCGCTGTGATGCATGCATGACGTGAGCCGTACTGCAGTCGCTGGCGTGGCGACCATCCGCCACCTCTGACACGTGACGAATCGAATGCAGAAGCAATTTTCGGCGCTCAACTTTGTGGCCTTACTGACGTTGTTCTGGGCCACGAGTGTTTGGAGCCAAGCTACCAAGACTCCCGCAACCAGCCCCGCGCCGGCCACACAGCCGAGCACCGCTCAAGGAACTGTCAATCCAGCCGACACTCCTGCTCAACCGGCGGCTCCCATGCCGCAGATGGCGAGCAGCTCGGTGGCGCCGGATTACCGCATCGGCCCGGGCGATTCGCTACAGATTTTCGTGTGGCGTAATCCCGAGCTGACCCAGACCGTGCCGGTACGACCGGACGGCAAGATTTCCACGCCGCTGGTCGAGGACATGGTCGCCGTCGGCAAAACGCCTTCTCAGTTGGCCCGTGACATCGAAGGCGTGCTGAGCGAATACATTCGTTCGCCGCAGGTCAACGTGATCGTGACCAATCCGGTGAGCGCGTTCAGCCAGGTGAAAGTCATCGGCCAGGTGACCAATCCGCAGTCGCTGCCTTATCGAGAGGGCATGCGCGTGCTGGATGCGATTCTGGCCTCCGGCGGGCTGACCGAGTTCGCCGCTGGTAACCGCGGCAAGATTGTCCGAAAAGTCGATGGCAAGGACACGGAGCTGCGTGTCAAGGTCGAAGACCTCGTGAACAAGGGCGCGATGAAATACAACCTGGAATTGCGGCCGGGTGACGTGATCGTCGTGCCTCAATCCTTCTTCTGAGCACACCATGCAGGCACTGATCGAACAGGTTTTGAACGAGCTACGCGGCGCGTGGCGCTTCCGGCGCTATGCGCTGGCGGTGGCGTGGGGCGTGTGCTTGTTCGGCTGGTTCGTGGTCTACGCGATCCCGGACACGTATCAGTCCAGCGCTCGCGTGAACGTCGATACGCGCACCGCGTTGCGTAACGTGGTCGACGGCCTGGTCGTCAACATCGACGTGGAATCGCAATTGAACCTGGTGCGCCAGTCGTTGCTCGGTCGCGCCAATCTGGAAAAAGTTGCCCAGCAGGTGGGCCTGGATGTCACGGCCCGCACCGGTCCGGAACGCGAAGCGCTGTTGAACAGCATCATGGCCCGCATCGAGATTGCGCTCGAGCCGCCGATGACTCGCGACCCGCGCATCCCGAATACTTTGTTCCGTATCACGTTCACCGATCAGAACCGCCAGACCGCGTTGAAGGTGGTGGACACGCTGCTGAACTCGTTCGTCGAGGACACCATCGGTTCGGATCGTAACGGTACTGCGTCGGCGCAACGCTTCTTGCGTGAGCAGCTGACCGAATACGGCCGCCGCCTGGCGGATGCCGAATCGCAGCTGGCCGAGTTCAAGAAAAAGAACGTCGGTCTGGTGCCGGGCGATGAGGGCGGTTATTTCGCGCGCCTCACCACCGAGATGCAGGAAGTGAAACGTCTGCAGGGCCAGTTGGCGGTGGCCAACAGCCGCCGTTTGGAACTGCAGCGCCAGCTGCGTGGCGAAACGCCGTTCGTGCCGCCGGCTGAAGGTGGTTCGGGTGGGCGCTCGACCGGCGCTTCGGCCGGTCCGCAAGACACCGCGGCTCGCATTCAGGAAACCCAGTCGCGCCTGGACGATCTGCTGTTGAAGTACACCGAGAGACATCCGGAAGTCATCGCGACCAAGGAAACGCTCGAGGCGTTGAAGACGCGCCAGAAGGAAGAGCTGGCAGCGCTGCGTCGTGGCGATCCGGGGGCGGCGGCCGTGGCCAATGCATCCAGCAATCCGGTGTACCAGAGCATTCAAACCACGCTGAACGCGGCCGACGTGGAGATCGCGGCGCTGCGCAGTCAGCTGGCCGATCATCAGCGTAACGAAGGCGAGCTGCGTCGTTTGGTCGATACCGCTCCGGAAGTGGAAGCCGAATACGCCCGTTTGACTCGTGACTACACGGTCACCCGCACTCAGTACAACAACCTGCTGGAGCGCTTGGAGAAGGCGCGTCTGTCGGGCGATGCGGAACAAACTGGCGTGGTGAAGTTCAATATCGTTGACCCGCCGAGTGCCGGCTTCAGCCCGATCTTCCCGAATCGGCCGCTGTTCCTGTTCGCGGTGCTGGTGGTCGGCGTGGGCGCGGGTTGTGGCGTCGCTTACGTGATGCACATGATGCGCCCGGTGTTCGCGACCAGTCGCTCGCTGTCCGATCTCACCGGCCTGCCGGTGCTGGGGACGGTGACACGCAGCTGGGTAGAGAAATATCGCGCGCAATTGCGCAGCGGCTTGTTGCGCTATTCGATCGCATCGGCGCTGCTGTTCGTCGTGTTCATCGTGGTTGTGGTCGTACAGCAGCCAGGGTCGCGCCTGTTGCGTCAGATGTTGGGCTAAGGGCCCGGAGTAGACGATGAGTCTGGTCGAACGAGCACTGAAAAAGATCCAGGAATCCCGGCAAGGAACGCCGGCGCACGCTGCGCCTGTGCAGCCTGCGGCAGGATCGGCTTCGAACACCATCCCGTTGCAGTCGGCACGGGCGGCGGTGGCACAGCCGCAGGGGCCGGTGTCGAATGCAGCGCCTCGGGTCAGCGCCGTGCCGAGCCCGGAACCGGTGCGGCCGTCGCGCGTGATTCATATCGATCGCGACGCGCTTCGTCATGCCGAACTGTTGCCGCCGGCGAGTCAGGAACGCCAGCTGGCCGGCGAATATCGTCAGATCAAACGTCCGCTGATCGCCAATGCGCTCGGCCGCGGCGTGGAGAAGCTTCCCAACGGCCATCGGATCATGATTGCCAGCGCCATGCCCGGCGACGGCAAGACCTTCACCAGCATCAATCTGTCGCTGTCGTTCGCGCAGGAAAAAGATCTGTCGGTGGTATTGGTCGATGCCGACGTGGCCAAGGCACATTTGAGCCGCACCTTCGGCGTGCACAACGAGCCGGGTCTGATGGACCTGTTGCGCGATGAACAGCTCGACGTGGACTCGTTGATTCTGGCTACCGACGTGCCGGGTCTGAGCATTCTGCCGGCCGGTAAGTCGACCGATAACGCCACTGAATTGCTGGCCAGCGCGCGTATGGAACAGATCGCCAACCAGATCAGCGTGCGCCATCCGAATCGGATCGCGTTGTTCGATTCGCCGCCGTTGCTGATCACCAGCGAGGCGATGGCGCTGTCCGCCTCGGTCGGTCAGATCGTGCTGGTGGTGCGTGCCGGTGTCACGCCGCAGAGCGCGGTGTTGGACGCCATTGAACTTCTGGGCGAAGGCAAGTCGGTGGGTTTGGTGTTGAATCAAACCGATGAGCAAGTCCGCCCGGGTTATTACTACCAGTACTATGGCCACAAAGACGGCGAGCGTACCGCTGAGGCCGGCGAGGGCGACGACGGAGCCCTGCGGCGCAGCGTCGGTGACGGTTGAGTCGACCTTAAAAAAATGTCACGGTGACCTCACCCGTGACGCACGAAAAGGGCAACAGTACATGGGGCAGAAGCGCCGAAACAGGGTTGCAGCGCCGGCCGCGGCCGGTGTCATGGCTTTGGTCGTGGGCGCGCCCGTGCAAGCCGAAATCAGTGCCAGCGCCGAAGCCGGCGTCGGCTACTCCGACAACATCACTCGCGTTCCTACGAACGAGAGCAGTGAGACCATCGGCACCGTCGGCCTGGATCTGGTGTGGCAGGAACGTACCCGGCGCCTGCGTGGCAATGCCGTGGTCGATCTGTCCTATTTCGAATACATGGACAACACCTACGACAGCGAGCTGACTGGCACGGCCAACGGCATGCTGGCGTTCGGCATCGTGCCCGAGACGTTGACCTGGGTGGTGCAGGACTCTTTCGGTCAGGCCCAGTCGGATCCGTTCCTCGCGGCCACGCCCGATACCCGCGAAGACCTGAACTATTTTTCCACCGGTCCGGATCTCACCTTGCGGTTCGGCTCGGCCGGCTTCGGTCGTTTGTTTGGCCGTTGGTCGTCGACGACTTATGAAACCAGCCCGTTCGATGCCAAGCGCACCACTGCGGGGTTGTCGGTGGGGCGTCGCGCGTCGGCACGCAGCGAGCTGTCGTTGAATGCCATTACCGAAAGCATCGACTTCGACGATGCCGATAACACCGACTACGATCGCGACAGCGTGTTCGTCGGCTGGCAGCTCGACGCTGCTCGTACCACCATCGATGCCCAGCTCGGTTATACCTGGCTGAAGCGCGATGGCGACGAGAAGGACGGCACTGCCATGGTGAACGTGGGTGTGACGCGCGAAATCTCAGCAGCATCGCGATTGCGCCTCTCCGTCAGTCAACAGTTGGGCGACGCCGGCGATTCGCTGCGCTCCCAATTGAGTGGCAACGTGGTGGGCGCGGCCGGGCAGATCACTGCGACTTCCGATCCGTTCGAGAGTCGGGTGGCTTCGGCGGAATGGATGTATTCGCGCGGGCGTTCCGGCTTTAGCTTGGGCGTGTCCCGAGGCAAGGACCAATATGAAACGCTCACGCAGTTCGATCGTACGCGCCTGACATACACCGCAGGTTTATCGCGGCGCTTGTCGCCCACGCTCGATTTCGATCTGCGTGCGACGCTCGAAAACGAAGACTACGCAAACAGCAACGCTGAGACGGATGAGCTGCGCGTCAGTGCGACGCTCAACTGGCGTGCCTGGCGTCGGATGGGCCTGCGTCTGTTGATCGAACGTTACGATCGCGACGCGAGCGGCACCAGCAGCGGCAGCGGCGGCCGCACTGGCGAGTTCCAGGAAAACCGTGCCTTCCTGACGTTGGCATATCACTGGGGTAGCGCCGAGGCGCCGGTCATTCGATGAGTCACTCGCACGCCAACTCGACCGCTAATGCCATGACCGTGGACGTGGAAGATTATTTCCACGTGTCAGCGCTGGCCGAAGTCATTCGGCGCGATCAATGGAATCAGATGGAGTATCGGGCCGAACACAGCACCAACCGGTTGCTCGAGTTGTTCGGCAAGAAAGGCGTGCGCGCTACGTTCTTCGTGCTCGGTTGGGTGGCCAAGCGTTCGCCCGAGTTGATCAAGCGCATTCACGCCGCCGGTCATGAGGTCGCGTGCCATGGCCTGACGCACGAACTCGTGTATCGCCAGACTCCGGAAGTGTTTCGTCAGGAAACACGCGAGTCCAAAGCGATGTTGGAAGATTTGATCGGTGCGCCGGTGCTGGGCTATCGCGCGGCGAGCTATTCGATCACGGCGCGTTCCTTGTGGGCCATCGATATTCTTTGTGAGTTGGGCTTCCGCTACGACTCGAGCATCTTTCCGATCGCTCACGATCGCTACGGCATTCCCGGCGCGTCGACGCGGCCGGGACTGATGCATGCCAAGAGCGGCGCCAGCATCGTCGAGTTTCCATTGTCGACGGCCGAGTTGTTCGGGCGTCGCGTGCCGGTGGCCGGCGGCGGTTATTTCCGTTTGCTGCCGTACTGGTTCACACGCTGGGGGCTGCGCTCCATCAACGAAAGCCAGCAGCAGCCGTTCATCTTTTATTTGCATCCTTGGGAAATCGACGCCGAGCAGCCGCGCTTCAATGCCAGCTGGCTGTCGAAATTCCGACACTACACCAACCTGGATGTTTGCGAAGCGCGCCTGACGCGCTTGATCGACGAGTTCAAGTTCACCACCGTCAAGGAAGTGCTGCGCTCGCAGCTGGAAGCTGCCCAAGTGGGCCGGCTCGCTGCTGCTTCGGTGTGACGTGGTGAGCAGCCACACGGCCGTGTGTGGCGGTATGTTGTCTTTCGTGGCGAAATAAACCTCTCAGCACGCCACAGCGGGTGCATGTCGATGCGTTCTGTTCCTCCAGCGACGGCAATGCCTTCATTGCCAGTGGCGGCGGCTCTGACGGGTGACGCTGATGCGTCGTCCGAGCCGTTGTCGTTCGCGAGCACCACGTCCATCGACATTCAGCTGATTCAGGATCGTTCGCAAATCCCGTTGACTGCCACCGAATGGAACGGTCTGGTGGCCAGCAACGAGACCAATTCCATCTTCCAGACCTACGAATGGTTCGACGCCTGGTGGCGGACCTTCGGCGAACCTCACGATTTGTTTTTCATGCTGGTGCGCTGGCATGGGCGCGTCATCGGTTTCGGCGCCATGATGCTGCGGCACGTGGCGCTCGGCGGGCGCCGTCTGGAATTCGTCGGCACCGGTAACGCCGATTATCAGGACTTCGTGCTGCCTTACGAAAAAGCGGCAGCAATGGCCTGTGTTTGTAAATTTCTGCAGGCCCACTCATCGCGCTGGCGCAGTGCCTGGCTGAGCAATGTGCCGGCCCAATCCAGCACGGTGGAGCATCTGCGACGCGAAGGCGCCAAGTTCGGTCTGCATTTCGTCCAGGAAGCACAGCTGCGGTGCCCGGCGTTGCAGTTGGAAAGCGACCGGCGCAATGCTGAGAAGCTGTTGAAGAAGTACAGCCTGAAGCGGCCGCTCAACTGGTTCTCTTCGCGCGGCGAAGTGCGTTTCCGCAATGTCTCGGCCCTGAGCGAGATCCAGCAGCTGTTACCGATATTTTTCGAACAGCATGCGCGGCGTTGGCGTGCGGCCGGCCGGCCGAGTCTGTTCGAGACCAACAAGCAGCGAACGTTTTATTTGGCATTGGCGGCAGCGTTGCATTCCGCCGGCTGGTTGTTGTTCTCGGTGGTGGAGTTCAACGGCACGCCGATCGCCTTTCATTTCGGCTTCGATTATTTCGGCAGTATCGTCTGGTACAAGCCGTCGTTCGAAGTGCGTTATGCCGAACATTCGCCGGGCCTGTTGCTGACTCGCAAGATCATCGAGGATGGCTTGCAGCGCGAGCGGCGTGAGCTGGATTTCACCATTGGCGAGGAGGCGTTCAAGGATCGCTTCGCCAATGTCACGCGCTTCAATGTGACCATGAGCGTTTATCACAGCCGCACGAGCGCCTGGCGCGCGCATGGTTGGCGTTGGCTGCGGCGTAATCTGGGCCGGGTTCGTCGCAAGATTGCAGCTCGTCCGGTGTCCGCTCCGGTCGCCAAGGACAGCGCCGCGAATGAGGACGCCGCGCCATGAGTTCACCGCTGGTCAGCGTCATCATCCCGACCTACAACCGGGCTGCCTTGCTGTGCGAGACCGTCGACAGCGTGTTGGCGCAGACGTATCCCAATATTGAAATCATCGTCATCGACGATGGTTCGACCGACGACACCACCGAGGCGATCCAGAAGTATGGCGATCGCGTGCGTTATACGCGTCGCGCGAATGCTGGCGTCAACGCTGCAAGAAACCTGGGTATCAAGCAGGCGCGTGGCGAATTCATCGCGCTGCTCGACAGCGACGATCTGTGGGCCCCATACAAGCTCGAACTGCAAGTACAGCTGTTGCGCTTCTTCACGGACGTGGGGTTCACGTTCTCGAATTTCCTGATCTTTCGCGGCCCGACGGTCGAGTCGGATGTATTGCCGATCATGAATGGTTTGGGCACCTGGCTGGATGCAGTACCCGATCGGCTCGATCCGTATCGCTGGCACAAGCCGTATTCATCCCTCAAAGCCGAGCGGCTCGACTTGCCGGTCGAGGATTTCACCATCAGCGGCGGCGATATCTACGCCGCGTCGCTGTTCGTGCCGTACGTGTTGCCGAGTGCGTCGCTGATTCGTAAATCGGCGCTCGGGCAGTTGCGTTTGCCTGAGGTGCAGGCGACCTGCGGCGACTGGGAATTCTTCGCGCGCTTCTCCAAGCAGAGCGATTGTCTCTATGCCGACATCCCGACCACGTACAACCGTAGCCATGAAGATGCGGTCCGCCTGACTCGCGGCGATCCGGGTGTGCGTCTGGACAAGCGTATTTCGATGATCGACCGCGTGTGGCGCGCCGATCGGCAGTTCTACACACAGCACGGCGATAAGGTCGACCTGGTGCAGCGTCGTTTGCTGCTACAAGCGGCCAAACGCCACTTGTTGTCGGCGCGCGGCGCGATGGCTCGAGCTCAACTGAAGCGTGCCGCCGGCATCGACACCGACCGACAATCATTGAACGAATCGGTGTTGCGGATGATCGCGAGCGTCCCTGGCAGTGGCTGGGTGTTGCGAGGCATGCGCGCAACTCTGAATGGCGCCAGAGACCTGGCGGCTCGCGTCTCTCAACAATGAGCTCAGTGACGGCGGGAGAACTCACCGTCGAGACGCTGCGCCGGATCGACTCTCCCGAAACACTGGCGGCGCTCTGGCAGGGCCTGCCGCAAGCCGCGCAAGAATTTCCGCAATCCATCGACTGGACCTTGGTCGCTGCCGAACGTTTGTATGGCGCGGACGCTTTGCGCCTGGTGCAAACGCGCGCCGGGGCGGAGGTGATTGGGTTGGCTCCCTTGGGGGTGAGCAACGGGGGCGGGGTAGAGCGACTCGAGATCCTCGGCGCTACCACGCTGTACGAGCCCTGCGGCTTCAGCTATCGCGACGATGAGTCCTTGTTGGCGTTGTGTAAGGCCGTCATCGGCCTCGGTCGACCGCTGGTGTTACAGCGCATCGCTGCCGATGGCCCGCTCGAGAAAACGTTCAGAGCGGCCGCTCGCGGTCGCGGTCAGCTGTTGCAGTTCAAAGCGTCGGGCTCGCCGTTCGTGCCCATCGCGGGCACCTGGGATGAGTACTTTCAAACCTTGTCCTCGCGCCGGCGGCAGGACTATCGCCGCGCCCGGCGCAATCTGGAGAAACTCGGCAAGGTCGAGGTCGAGATCCGTTGTCCAGAGCCAGCGCAGCTGCAGGCGGCCATGACCGAGGCCATGCAGGTCGAGGCCGCCAGCTGGAAGGGCCGGGGTGGCAGCGCCATGCTCCACAATCCGCGCTTGAGCGGCTTTTTCCTGCAGCTGGCCGAGCGGCTGGCCCGTCAGGGGCAGCTGCGGCTGTGCTTTCTGCGCCTGGACGGCGTGGCCATCGCCATGCAGGTGGGGGCGGTCCATGCCGGTCGGTGGTGGGTGCTCAAGATCGGTTATGACGAGCGCTGGGCCGAGCATTCGCCCGGTATCCAGTTGATGTGGGACGCGCTTCGCGCCGCTTTCGACGAGCGGCTCAGCGCCTTCGAGATGCTGGGCAGTGCCGAGCCCTGGCTGAGCATCTGGACCAAGCAGGAGCGAACCTATCGGACCTTGGCTTTCTATCCGTACAACGGCCGAGGCATGATTGCGTTGGGCGCTGACATAATGAGAGCCTTCGCGCAGCGCCTGGGCGCGCGCTCCCAGGCCAGGGCCGGGGCAAGAACCGGGGCCAAAGCGGGGTCGACACAGCAGGAATGAGCCTTCTGTCGCCGAGCCTGACAGTTTACGGAACGTGCTCGTGACCCCGATCACGCCGCTAACGACGAAATCCCGGACAATTGCCGCTCGCGCCGGACGAGCTTTTCAATTCGACTTTCCAAGATGTGTGGCATAGCAGGCACCCTATATTTCGACGCGCAGCGGGCGCCTGAGCAGAGCCGTCTGAAGCGCATGGTGCAGGCCATTGCGCATCGGGGCCCTGACGGCGACGGTTACCACATCGAGCCCGGCGTCGGCCTGGGCCATGCGCGCCTGAGCATCATCGACCTCGGCGGCGGCGCTCAGCCCATCCACAACGGCAAGCAGACGGTGTGGATCACCTACAACGGTGAAATCTTCAACTACATCGAGCTGCGCCAGGACCTGGAAGCGCGCGGCCATCGCTTCTATACCCACTCCGACACCGAAGTGATCGTGCACATGTACGAGGAGTTCGGCGATCGGTTCGTCGATCAATTGAATGGCCAGTTCGCGTTTGCCATCTGGGATCGCCCGAAGCGCCGTGCGGTGCTGGTCCGCGACCGCGTCGGCATGCTGCCTTTGTTTTACGCCCAGACCCGCGATGAGCTGGTGTTCGCCTCGGAAGTGAAGGCGATCCTGGCGAGCGGGGCGGTGCAAGCCGAACTCGATCCCAACGGTCTCGATGAGTTGATGACCTTCTGGGCGCCGGTCGCTCCGCGCACCATGTTCAAAGGCATCAATCAGCTCGGGCCCGGCGAAATGCTGATCGTGGAAAACGGCAAGGTGCAGCGTCGCCAGTACTGGGAATGGAGTTTCCCGGAGCAGGGCGCGCATCGGCACGGCACTCAAGCGGACCTCGAGCAAGAGCTGCGCGAAGTGCTGACCGATGCCACTCGGCTGCGTCTGCGTGCCGACGTGCCGGTCGGTGCGTACCTGTCGGGCGGCTTGGACTCCTCGTCGCTGGTGGCACTGTTACAGGAACGCGTGCCGCAGACCCTGCGCACGTTCTCCATCGGCTTCGACGATGCCGGGCTGGACGAGTCAGTGCACCAACGTACAGTCGTCGACTACCTGCGGACGTCTCACAATCACGTCCAATGTTCGACGGCGGACATTGCCCGCGCTTTCCCGCGAACCATTCTTCACAGCGAGATGCCGATCCTGCGTACCGCGCCGGCGCCGATGCAAATGCTGTCGGCTCTGGTCCGTCGCTCCGATGTGAAAGTGGTGCTGACCGGCGAAGGTGCCGACGAAGTGCTGGGCGGTTACGACATTTTCAAAGAAGCCAAGGTGCGCCATTTCTGGGCACAACAGCCCGAGTCGAGCTGGCGCCCGGGGTTGCTCAAGCGCCTGTATCCGTACCTGAACCTGACCTCGGCGCAGAGTGCGGCGTATCTCAAGGAATTCTTTGGCGTCGGCCTGCAGAATCCGGCCGATCCGTGCTTCTCGCACCTGCCGCGTTGGGTGACTACGGCCCAGTGCAAGTTGTTCTGGTCGGACGATTTCCGCAGCCGGGTAGAAGGTTCGGCAGTGGAGCGGTTCCGAGATTCGTTGCCGGCTCAAGTGCGCGGTTGGCATCGGTTCAATCGCGGCGAGTACTTGGAAGCGAAGACCTTGTTGCCCAGCTACCTGCTGTCGGCCCAGGGCGATCGGATGTTGATGGCGAGTTCGGTGGAAGGGCGTTTCCCATTCCTGGATCATCGCCTGATCGAATTCGCGAACCGTCTGCACCCGCGTTACAAGATGCGTGTGTTGAAGGAGAAGCACCTGCTCAAGCAGGCCATGCGAGAGCGGTTGCCCGCTGCCATCTTGCAGCGTCACAAGCAGCCTTATCGCGCGCCGGACGCTGCGGCATTTGTCGGGCCTCAGACGCCCGAGTATGTGACAGAATTGATGAGTCCACAGGCTCTGGCGCGCACTGGCTACTTCGACCCGGACAAGGTCACGCGCCTGGTCACGAAACTGCAACGTGCCAAGGTACCGGCAGCGCGTGACAACATGGCTTTCGTCGGCGTCCTGTCCACCCAGTTGTGGCACGCACAGTTCGTCGCGGGCCAAAAGTTTGAATGACGAGCTCGACGCCTGAGCGCCCGAGCTTGCACGGCGATTTTGTAACTTAGTTTGTCTCTATCGAGGAATGGCTCATGACCGATGCGCTGCGCGAACAGATCCGCGGTTTCATCCTGGAAAACTACTTGTTCACCGACGACAAGTCGGCGCTGGGGCTCGATGACTCGCTGCTCGAGCGCGGCATCGTCGACTCCACCGGCATGCTGGAAATCATTTTCTTCATCGAAGAACAGCTGGGCGTGAAGGTGAAGGACGAGGAAATGGTGCCGGACAATCTGGACGGCGTGAACAAGATCGCTGCCTTCGTTCAGGGCCGTAAGGCTGCCTGAGCCGCTCACCAAGCGTTCGCATGACAGCTTCACTGGTCCATGACTTCGACTGGATCGCTCGGCAAATGCCGGGCGTGCCGGCATTGTCGTGGCATGGCGGCGTGTGGACGTATGCGGAGTTGCGCCGAGCGGTCGGCTGCATGCAAGGCAAGCTGCGCCAGAACGGTGTCGAACCCGGCTCACGGGTGGCATTGCTGGTGCGGAACTCGCCTCACTATGTAGCTAGCTACTTCGGCGTGATCGCCGCTGGCTGCGTGGCTGTGCCGTTGAACGTGCAAGAGCGGGCCAGCGTGTTGTCTCGGCAAATCGAGCACGCGGGCTGCGCCGCTGTCATTGCCGACCCCCAGCATCCGGAATGGACTCCGCTGAGCGCGGCCATCGCCGAGACTGGGCCGTTGCTGGTCACGCTGCAATTGCAGCCGGGCTCTGCGGGATGCGACGCCTTCTGTGCGGCGCTCGGTGCAGAAGGGGCTGCCGAAGCCGAGTTGAGCCTGCCCGAGCTGCAGGCCGACGAGCCGGCGATGATGATTTACACCTCGGGCACCACCTCGCGCCCCAAAGGGGTGTTGTTGAGTAATGGCGCGCTCGTGGCCAATGCCCGAGCCATTGCCGCCTATTTGCGCATCACGCCCAGCGACAAAGTGCTGTGCGGTCTGCCGTTTCATTTTTCGTATGGCAGCTCGGTGCTCAACAGTAACTTGATCTCCGGCGCGCAGCTGCTGCTCGAGGACAATTTCGCGTTTCCTCAACAGACGCTGAAAAAAATGCAGGACGAGGGCGTGACCGGCTTCCCCGGCGTGCCGTCGACGTTCGCGTTACTGTTGGGCCGCTGTCAGCTCAGCGATTTCGATCTGGGCAATCTGCGTTATCTGACTCAGGCCGGCGGTTCGATGCCGCGAGCTCAGATCGAGAAGTTGCGGCAACAGTTGCCGCACACTCAAGTGTTCATCATGTATGGCCAGACTGAAGCGACTGCGCGTCTGAGCTATCTGTCGCCGGAACATCTGGAAGCCAAACTAGGCTCCGTTGGTATGCCGTTGCCGGGCGTGGAAATCGAAGTCCGCAGCGAAGGCAAAGCCGTGCCGACGGGTGAGATCGGCGAGATTTGCGCGCGCGGCCCGAACATCATGTTGGGTTACTGGCGCGAGCCGGAACTCACTTCGCAAGTGCTGCGTGATGGCTGGTTACACACCGGCGATCTCGGCCACCTCGACAGCGAAGGCTTTTTGTTCATCGATGGCCGGGCGGTCGAGATGATCAAAGTGGGCGCGTTCCGCGTCAGCCCGCAAGAAGTCGAGGAAGTGCTCGCGACGTTCCCCGGCGTCGAAGAAGTGGCCGTCACCGGTGTGGCCGATGAAGTGCTGGGTCAGTCCATCAAGGCCGTGATCGTGCTGCGCGAAGGCGCGCCGGCGGACCTGCGTGGCGTCAAGGCGCATTGCCGCCAGCACCTGGCCAGCTACAAAGTACCGAAAATCGTCGAGTTCGCCGCGGTCTTGCCGCGGACGGCCTCGGGCAAAGTTCAACGTTTCAAATTGGCTTAAGAGGAACCTTCATGGCCGCACGCAAGAAGCTCGACGCATCAGTCCTGGAGATGGATAACGACCGCGTCATCGAGAACATCGCTACGCGTTTGCGCTCCATCCTGTCCAAGGACGTGGGCCGTCGCGGATTCGTGTGCGCCATGTCCGGCGGTATCGACAGCTCGGTGAGCTCGTCGCTGTGCGTAAAGGCGCTGGGCAAAGACAAGGTCTACGGCTTGATGTTGCCGGAGCGCGATTCGTCGGGCTTCAGCACGGCGCGTGGCCGTCAGCTCGCCGAGCACTTGGGCATCAAGTACGAAGTGTTCGACATCGCGCCGGCGCTGGAAGGCATCGGCTGCTACCAGTGGCGTGACGATGCCATCCGCAAAGTGTTCCCCGAGTATGGCGACGGTTGGAAAAACAAGATCGTCATCAGCGGCGGTCTGGAAGGCCAGATCAATCATTTCCAGCTGGTGGTGCAGACGCCGAGCGGCGAGACCAGGCAGGAACGTCTGGGCCTCAAGGAATATTTGCAGATCGTCGCGGCCACCAACCACAAGCAGCGCATCCGCAAGACCGTGGAGTATTTCCACGCCGACCGCTTGAACTACGCCGTCATCGGCACGCCGAACCGGTTGGAATACGACCAGGGCTTTTTCGTGAAGAACGGCGACGGCAGCGCCGACGTGAAGCCGATCGCGCACTTGTACAAGACTCAGGTGTACGCGCTGGCGCGTCACATGAAGTTGCCGAAGGAAATCTGCGACGCGATTCCGACCACGGACACGTACAGCCTGGCGCAGGGTCAGGACGAGTTCTATTTCGCGTTGCCGTATGCGCAAATGGATCTGGCGCTGTACGCGCTCAACAATGGTTACACGGCTGAGGAACTCGCGCCCGCCATCGGCGTCACTGTGCAGCAGGCCGCCAACGTGTTCCGTGACATCGAAGCCAAGCGCAAGGCGACTCGTTACATGCACCTCAAGCCGGTGCTGGTCGAGCCGGTGCTAGAACTGAAGCTCTGATCGGTTTCGGGCCAGCGGCCGCGCCGCTTGTTAGCTGATTTTTAGGCGAGACAAACTGCGTGGAAGCGTTGTTTTGGGTTTGTGCATTGTTGGTGGCGTATCCCTACGCCATCTATCCCGTCGTGCTGGTTGCGTGCAACCGGCTCGGCGGGCGCCGTGCGCACGTTGCAGACGTGCGTTACGAGCCGACCGTCACCGTCATCATGCCGGTGCACAACGAAGCTCGGCGCATCGAAGCCAAGATCGCCAATCTGCTCGCATTGGACTATCCGCGCGACAAGCTGCAGATCCTGGTGATTGGCGATGGCTGCACCGACGACAGTTTGGAGCGAGCGACAGCAGCGGGGCAGGGCCTCGTGACCGTCGTGCCGTTGCAAGGCCGCGGTGGTAAAGCAGCGGGTCTCAACGCAGGTCTCGAGCGTGCCACCGGCGAGATCCTGGTGTTCACTGACGCCGGCATCATTTTAGATCGGCCGTCGCTGCGTCATTTAGTCGGTCACTTCACCGATCCTGCCGTCGGCTGTGTCTCGGGTGAGGACTACATCGAAGGCTCGGAGACCGAAGGCCTGTACGGCAAGTTGGAACTGCTGCTGCGTCGTGAAGAGGCACGCTTGCACTCCATCGCCGGTGCGAGCGGATGTTTCTACGGCCAGCGCCGCGAGCTGTGCGAACCGTTTCGCTCAGGCATGGCGCCGGACTTTCTGTCTGTCCTCAACACGGTTCGTCGCGGCAAACGTGCGTTAGCCGAGCCGTTGGCGCGAGGTTCGATGACGGCGACGTCCAGTCAGCGGGCCGAGTTCACTCGTAAGGTTCGCACCTTCTTGCGCGGCATCACGGCGTTGTTCGGCAATGCCGGCCTGTTGAATCCTTTCAGTCATCCGGCGTTTTCGTTCATTCTTTGGTCGCACAAGCTGGCGCGTTGGCTGGCGCCATTGCCGATGGTCGGCTGTTTGCTGGCGGCCTATTTACTGCGTGCACAGCCGTTGTATTTCGGCTTGTTGATTTTGCAAATCGTGCTGTATGTGGCCGCTGTGGCCGGCATGTTGTGGCCCAAACTCGCGGCCCGCCTGACGCTGGTGCGACTCAGTGCGTTTTTCGTACTGGTGAACGCGGCGGCATTGAAAGCGTTAGCATTGTGGCTGGTCGGCAGCCGCGTCGAAGTCTGGCAGCCGACGCAGCGACCGAAATAGCATGAACACGCAAGCCATTCGTCAGCTCGAGGCCGAACGCGACGTCGATACCGCCGGTCACCGGCCAATCCGTGTCTTACACCTGCGTGACTCGCCGTGGGTGGACGGGCCTGGTCGCACCATTCTCGAAACCGGCTCGCATGTCGATCCGTCGCGCGTCGATTATCACATCGGCGTGTTGGTCGCGAAGCGCGAAGGCGAACATCCGCTGGTCGACGCCGCTCGCCAACGCGGCATCACCATCACTGCGCTCGACGATCATGGTCAGCTGGGTGCCGAGCTCATCGAACCCATTCTGCGCGTCATCGATGAATGTCAGATCGATATCCTGCACACCAGCGAGTTTCGTTCCGCGCTGATTGCCCAGATCATCAAGCGGCGTCGGCCGCATTTGAAAATGGTCGCGACCGCGCATGGCTGGATCGCGAACACCTTACGTAGACGCATCACGCGGCTGCTCGACAAGATCATGTTTCGGCGTTTCGACCACGTGATCATCGTGTCGCAGGCGACGCGTTCGCTGGTGCCGAGGTGGTGGTTGCCGGATTCGCGAGCTACGGTGCTGCGTAATGCATTGGTACTCAAATCGTATGGCAGCGAGACCATCGACAAGCCGCGCCGGGCCGTCGATCCCAATGGCGAGATCGTGTTGGTCAACGTCGGCCGCCTGTCGCCGGAGAAGGGTCAGGAAATGTTGCTCAATGCATTACATGCATTGACGCCGCGTTGGCCTAAACTGCGCTTGAAGTTCGCCGGGATCGGGCCGCTGGAAGAGCAGCTGCGCTCGGTGGCCAAGACGCTGGGGCTCGAGGACCGAGTCGAGTTCGTGGGCTATGTGAAAGATATGCCACACCTGTACGCCGACATCGATCTGGTGGTGCAAAGCTCGTTTACCGAAGGCCTGCCCAACGTGATCCTCGAGGCGGCTTATCTGCGCGTGCCGATCGTGGCGACTGCGGTGGGCGGCACGGCTGAGGTCATCAGTCATCGCGAATCCGGTTGGTTGATCCAGCCGACGCTCGAACAGCTGACCGACGGCATCACCCAATTCCTGGAGCGGCCGCAAGACTTCGTCCGCATGGCGCAGCGCGCACACCAGGGCATTCTCGAAAACTATTCGTTCGACGTGCGCACCGAAAAGCTCACGCAGGTTTACGAGCGACTGCTGGGACGCAGGCCGTGACGACTCGCCCGCGCCTGTTGTCGCCGGAAGAAGCGGAAAAGAAAACCCGCTTTCTTTACTACTGGCTGCTGCTGGTGCTGTTTTTCGAGTACGCGCGACCGGCCAGCTACATTCCGCCGCTCGGTGCTCTACCGCTCAACAGCGCGCTGCCACTCGGCCTGACCGCGGTGTGTTTTTTCGCGCCGGGGCTGCGACCGGTGAGCGAGATCTTCAAAGATCGCATGGCGCGCTGGCCGTTGGTGTTCATCGGCTTCATCCTGCTCTCGATGGGCTATGCCGAAGTCAGCATGCGAGCCTTCACTGTGTTCGAGCTGGTGCTCGGCTACGTGTTCCTGTTCTGGATCATTGCCCGTATCGTCACTACTGAGCAGCGGCTGCGCGGTGTGTTCTTGACGCTGATCTTCTGCCACATCTTCTTGTTGGCGATGAATCCCGAGGTGGTGCTGGATCCCAACAACCGCAATTACATTCGCGGTGCCTCGTTCCTTGGCGACGGTAACGACTTTTCATTGTCGCTATGTATTTTGATGCCGCTCGCGATGCTGTCGGCGTTGCAGTCCAGTGGCATGCGGCGAATGTTCTACTGGGGCGTGATGGGCCTGTTGCTGCTGGCGATCATCGGCACCCAGTCGCGTGGTGCGACGTTGGGCATTGCCTCGGTGTTCGGCTATCTGTGGCTGCAGAGCAATCGCAAGGCCTTGGGTGTGGTGGGCGTGATGCTGGCGGTGTTGGTGGTGCTGATCTATGCGCCGCCGGTGTATTTCCAGCGCATGGGCACGATCACTAACTACGAGAACGAAAGCTCCGCCGAAGGCCGTATCCACGCGTGGAAGGCCGGCACCAAGATGGCGCTTCACAATCCGCTGGGCGTCGGCGCCGGCAATTTCCCGAACAGCTTTCCGAAGTACCGCAGCGACGATGCGCCGGTGCGCTGGATGACGGCGCACTCGATGTACTTCCTGATCCTGGGCGAGCTGGGGATCCTCGGTCTGTTACTGCTCTTGAAGTTGATCTTCGGCAACGTGGCCGAGAATGCCCGCTTGCGCAAAGTGTTGACCGAGCGGGCCACCGGTCCGCCTCAAGACGGAGTCGACCCGCAGACGGTCGCAGACAATCTGAAGCACTCGGTGTTGTGGCTGAGGTTCATGAACGCCAGCATGTTCGGCTTCGCCGTGGCCGGCGCGTTCTTGTCGGTCGCGTATTACCCGCACATTTTCGTGCTGACCGGGCTGATGATTTCGACGCGCGCCATCATGGCGACCAGGAACGGTATGGATATGGCGGTGTTGCAGGCGCCGGCCGGCAAGGTTCGCCGGCGCGTGGCGGCGGGCGTACAGCGACGCCCGGCCTCAGGCGCTTAACGCCTGAGCCTTAGAAGCGGGGCTTAGCGCGCGAACAGCGACGTGAACGCGCCCAGGGTGATGCGGGCTGCACCCTTCACCTTACGCAGCGGCGAACCTTTCACCCGGAACGACTCGCTGAAGGTCTTCAATGCTGGGCCGAGCTCGCCGCGCTGGGACTGATTGAAGGCGGCGTCGATGTGAGCCTTGACCAACCGGTCCCGGTAGGCCGTCTGGTGAGCCGGCGTCACCACGTGCGGCTCCAACGCCCGCAGGGCATTGAGCTTATGTAACGCCATCACCTGGTAGTTGCGGGTGGCGTTGGTGTCGTGGCGGCGGACTTCGGTCAGGGGCTCGGTGATGAAGGCCACCGGGCCGCGCATGAAGGTCTGCAGTACCCATTCCATGTCCTGGCAGATGCGCAGCGTGGGATTGAAGCGCAGCCTGTCGATCAGCCGGCTGCGAAACATCATGGCCTGGGTGAAGGAGGGGATCTCGCCGCCCGCCACCAGGGCACAGAAGGCGTCGCCTTGCAGGACATGGCTGCCGTTGATCGGGCCCGGCTTGGCCGGCAGATGCCGCAGATGCGGGTACAGCTTGAACTGGTCTCTCGGCATCACCTTGCCGGTGTCCTGTTCAAAGCGGATGAAATTGGCGAAGGCGCACACCAGCTTCGAATCGTGCGACACCACGCCGTGTAGTTTTTCCAGGAAGGTCGGGCGCCAACGGTCATCGGCGTCCAGGAACGCGATGTACTCGCCCCGGGCGGCGCTCAGGCCGGTATTACGAGCCACTGACACGCCGGCGTTCTGCTGGCGGATGTAGCGGATGCGGGGATCGGTAAAGGTTCCGACCACCTGCTCGGTGTCGTCGGTTGAGCCGTCATCGACCACGATGATCTCTTCGGGCTGCAGCGTCTGCGCCAAAATGGACTGGATCGATTCGGCGATGAAACGGCCGCAATTGTAGGTCGGCACGATCACCGTAATGGTGCCCGGCAGGCCATTGCGGGTGGGGCTCGGGCCAGCGCTGACCGGGGCGGACACGCCACCGTCGCCAGCAAAGGCTTTGTTCGTTACTGCCGCGTTTTGAGAGTTCAAGAAACCATACCTCAGCTATGCCCACCCGCAGCAGCGCCAGCTGCCTGCCAACCTAGTCGAAAGCGAGCCGTGCGTGAGGTCTAGCACGCGCGGTCGATCCCCGAGAGATTCCATCCGTAGGTTCGATCTGTTCTGCAGTGGACGGCGTAAAGCCTTCACCCTAAGCGCTCCCGCGTGGGGCGAAGGCGTACACGATAACACGCGAAACGCACTGCGATATTGGCAACGTGATACGTCGCTTAGCACCGACAGTTAGTGTTGCTTGGCCGATCTTACTTATTGCCGGAACCGAGCCCCGGCCACCGGCTTCCTGCTCGGCAGTGGATCGACGGTTCCGGACCGATGCGACGCTCGCTCGCCGTTACCGGATTGCGCACGCCAGGTTCGGTTCACACCTTGAACACGCCTGAGCGACCCGAAACGATGCGTTCCTAATAAATATTTAATCTTTTTTTGCTGTATGAAAGTTCGACGGCGCGACGCATGGATTCGACTCGGAGTGTGTCGCTCGTCACACGCGAACGCGAAGAACTACTCCTCGTTGTCATCGCTCGGCAGTGAGCAAGCTTTTTTAGTTTAAGGCGCCGTCACTCGCTGTAAAAAAATCAGACACGCAAAAAAATTCACACGCGCTGCGATGGATTAACAACGACCCGTTCGATCACTAGACTCGCGCCCCATACGAAGTAAGTTGCGACACCGCAGCGCTGTGACTGAACTCGAATCGAGTGAAGCGCAGTGTCTACGGAACAAACATCGCGAAAGGAAAATAGATGACTACGCGCATCTCGAGTTTGGGGCAGGTTTCGTTGGCGCTGTCGATTGCAGCGACACTGGGACTCGCCGGTTGCGGGGGCACGGTCGGCAACGGTGGTAGCAATCCACTGGCGAGCAGCTCGTCGCCGAGCACCGGCGGCACGGTCACTGTGCCGAGCTCGAGCACTCCGACCACCACGACTCCGGCCACCAGCAATCCGACGCCGGGCGGCACTGCCAACGCCATCGGCGATCCGGCGGTGGCAACTGCGAACAACGCAGTGCTGACCAACACGCGCTTGGTCTCCTACACGTTGAGCAACGGCGCTTTGTCGAGCGGCGGTTGGCAGCCCACCGGCTTGCTGGAGAACGTCAACACCACAGCGACCAGCCCGCGCGTGGTGTTCGATGCTTCCGGTAACGCTTTCGCCGCGTGGGTGCAAGGCACCGACTGCATCGTGCGTCGTTACGTCGCCAGCACGTCGACTTGGTCGGACGCAGTGACGCTCGATACCAGCAACACTCAAGCCGCTCATCAAGCGCGTGTCGCGGTCGATCGCAGCACCGGCAACGCCATCGTGTCCTGGACGCAGAGCGACGGTACCGCCGAATCGATGTACGTCAGCCGTTACACCGCCAGCACCAATACTTGGGGCGCGCCGGAAGTGCTCGAGAACAGCAGCGCTGCTGTGAATCCGGGCCCGGAAAACAATGCGATCTCTTACGCCGGTGGCCATGCAGCTGCCGCTTGGTTGCAAGTCGACGGCGCGGTCAACAGCATTTATCTGTCGCGACTGGTGAACGGCGTGTGGACCGCTCCGGTGGTCGTCGACACCAGCGCCGAGCAGGCGCTGCATCCTGAAGTGGCTATCGACAGCAGCGGCAACGTGACTGTGGTTTGGCGTCAGCGTGACAGCGGCGGCGACTATCGCATCAACGCGCGTCGTTGGACCAACAACACGCAGACCTTCAGCGCCGTCACCTACCTCGATGGCGATGGCGACCGTCAGCCGCGCATCTTCTTCGACGCTGCCGGCAATGCCTTCGTGCTCTGGCGCGGCAACGGCGTGTTTGCCCGTCGTTACAACGTGCTGACCACGCAGTGGGAACCGCAGGTCGCTCTGCAAACCAATCCGGCCAACAGCGCCTGGGGCGGCGAGCTCTCGGTCGATGCGGCCGGTAACGCGATGGCGGTTTGGCAGGAGCACGATGGTCTCGCGTACTCCGCGTACACCCGTCGTTACGATGTCGCTGCCGGCGTGTGGGGTGCCGCTGAGTTGGTCGACAACAGCAACTACGATGTGGACATCGACTACAACCCGACTGTGGCCATCAATGGCGGCGAAGCCGTCGTGGCCTGGCTGCAGAAGAGCGCGACCAACACACGCGATGTGTATGCGTCACGACGTGTCTCCGGCAGCTGGTCGACACCGCGCTTGCTCGAAACGCGAGAAGAGTCGACGGATGAACTGACCTCCAGCATCGACGTCGCCGGTAACGCAGCCATTCTGTGGGTGCAGGCCGACGGCGCGGCTCGTTCCATTTATCAGTCGATGTATCGCAGCTCGAACTTCGTGGTGCCGAGCGGCGCCACCTGGCAGTCGATCGCCAACACTCTGTACGGTGCGAACTCGGGTGCTGCCGGCAACGCGCTGCAAGCCGCGATGGGCGGCGGCACGCTGACCGCTGGCCAGTTCTTGAATGGCTTCCCGGCGACGTTGAATGTCACCGAGACGGTGCCTGGTTATTACACCGTGTTGGCCACCGACACTTGGTCGCATGTCGCGCGCACCGTGTATGGCATCACCGACGTGAATGCCATCGCGCAGCTGCGTTCGCTGTTGGGCAACCCGACGCTGACCGCCGGTCTGCAGTTGGTGGTGCCGACCACCTTCGGTTACACCGAGTCGGCTTCGTTCAGCGCGCCGCTGACCTGGAGCTTGGTCAACACCACGTCGACCAACTACTACTCGTTGAATCCGAGCATGTTGACGACGCCGCTGGATGTCTGGTCGGCGCCGCAGTTGCTGGAGAACAGCAACACCCGCGTGTACGGCGTGCGAGTGGCCTTCGGTGCCAATGGCAACGGTATCGCTGTGTGGGCGCAAGGCGCTGACGTGTTCGCGCGTCGCTACGTCGCCAGCACCGGTACCTGGTCCGCGGCTGTAACTCTGGATACAAACAACAACACTGCGTACAACGCGCGAGTTGCGATCGATCGTGTCACTGGCAACGCCACTGTGGCGTGGGCGCAGAGTGACGGCACGGCGGACTCGCTGTACTTCAGCAACTACAACGCCAGCACCAACAGCTGGAGTGTGGCTGGGCTGATCGAGACCAGCAGCAGTGCGGTCAGTCAGTCGACCGAATATGCGACCATCTCGCGCGTCAACGACCAAGTGGCCATCGCTTGGCTGCAGCGTGACGGTGCCGTCGACGGCATCTACTTCTCGCGCTGGGTGAATGGCGCGTGGACCACACCGGCCGTGATCGACACCAGCGCTGAAGCGGCGTTGCATCCGGAAGTGGCGATCGATGCAGGCGGCAATGCGACGGTGCTGTGGCGTCAGCGTGATACCGGCGGCGACTTCCGCATCAATGCGCGTCGCTGGAACAACACCACGCAGAGCTTCGGCAGCGTCAGCTATCTCGATGGCGACGGCGATCGTCAGCCTCGCATCGGCTTCGATGCCGCCGGTAACGCGTTCGCTCTGTGGCGCGGTGACGGTGTGTATGCACGTCGCTACGACGTGGCGACTAACGTGTGGGGCACTCAGGTGCAGCTGCATAGCGCCACCAGCGGTGCTTGGAACGGCGAACTGGCGGTCGATGAACAAGGCAACGCGCTGGCGACCTTCGTGCAGTACGACGGCTCGGTGAACTCGGTGTACGCACGCTTCTACAGCGCGGCCACCCAGTCATGGGGTGTCGCGACTGCACTGGAGAACAGCGCCAATCCGGCCAACATCGACCTGGATCCGACCGTGAGTCTGGTGAACGGCAGCGGTGTGGTTGCCTGGGTGCATAACGATGCTCGCCAGAATGTGTACGGCGCGCGCTTGAAGAACGGTGTGTGGGGTCCGGCGACGCTGCTGGAAACTCGCGACGAATCGCCGTCGAGCTTGGTCTCCAGCATCGACGCCAATGACAACGCGACGGTGGGCTGGGTGCAGGCGGACG
>NZ_JAEUPY010000110.1 GCF_016790065.1 Steroidobacter sp. | reverse complement strand
CTCTTCAGGCGCCTTGTCGATCTGATCGTACGCCTTGAATTCACCGCCGTGCTTCTCCGCCATCACCTTCGTCAAGGCGGCCGTCAACGTCGTCTTGCCATGGTCGACGTGACCGATGGTGCCCACGTTTACGTGCGGTTTATTACGTTCGAATTTCTCTTTGGCCACGGCGGCTTTCCTCTAGCTAATCTTTAGTTCTGAAAAAAATATCTGCGATTGTCTGTTCGGCTCGGCGCTCAGCGCGCTGGGCCAAATCGTCAGGCCTTCTTGATGACGTTGGCGACGTTCGACGGCACTTCCTGATACTTGGCGAACTCCATCGTGTACGTCGCACGGCCCTGGCTCATCGAGCGCATGGACGTGGAGTACTGGAACATCTCGGCCAACGGCACTTCGGCCGTGACCACTTTTCCGGAGATGGAATCTTCCATGCCGACGATCTGGCCGCGACGGCGGTTCAGGTCGCCCACGATGTCGCCGTAATAATCTTCCGGCGTCACCACTTCCACTTTCATGATGGGCTCGAGAATCACCGGCTTGGCGTTCGACATGGCTTCGCGAAAAGCCATGGAGCCGGCGATCTTGAACGCCATTTCGTTCGAATCGACATCGTGATACGAGCCGTCGAACAGCGTCGCTTTCACATCCACGACCGGATAGCCGGCGAGCACACCGTTGGCGGTGGCTTCTTTGATGCCCTTCTCGACAGCCGGGATGTATTCCTTGGGGACCGTACCGCCGACGATGCCGTTGACGAATTCGAAGCCCTTACCGGTGGCGTTAGGTTCCAGCGTGATCCAGACGTGGCCGTACTGACCGCGACCGCCGGACTGACGCACGAACTTGCCTTCCTGATCGACCTTGGCGCGGATGGTTTCGCGGTAGGCGACCATCGGCTTGCCGACGTTCGCATCCACCTTGAACTCGCGCTTCATGCGATCGACGATGATTTCCAGGTGCAGCTCGCCCATGCCGGCGATGATGGTCTGACCGGACTCCGGATCGCTCGACAAACGGAACGAAGGATCTTCCTTGGCCAGGCGCTGCAGGGCCAGGCCCATCTTTTCCTGATCGGCGGTGGTCTTGGGCTCGACCGCCACGGAAATCACCGGCTCCGGGAAATCCATCTTTTCCAGCTGCACGGTGTGGTCGGGGTCGCACAGCGTGTCGCCCGTGATCACATCCTTCAGGCCCACGGCTGCGGCGATGTCGCCAGCGCGGACTTCTTTGATCTCGCTACGCTCGTTGGCGTGCATCTGGAGCAAGCGGCCGATGCGCTCTTTCTTGCCCTTGCCTGGATTGGCAACCGTGTCGCCGGAGTTCAGCACGCCGGAGTAGACACGGAAGAACGTCAGGTTGCCGACGAACGGATCGTTGAGAATCTTGAACGCCAGCGCCGAGAAGCGCTCGTCGTCGGCGGCCTTGCGCGTGCCTTCCTTGCCATCGGCCAGCAGGCCGGTGACGGGCGGCATCTCCACCGGCGAGGGCATGAACTCGATGATGGCATCGAGCATGGCCTGCACGCCCTTGTTCTTGAACGCCGAGCCGCACATGCAGACGACGATCTCGTTACGGATCGAACGCTCGCGCAGGCCCAGCTTGATCTCGGCTTCGCTGAGCGTGCCGCTCTCGAGATACTTGTTGAGCAGCGTCTCGTTGGCTTCGGCTGCCGCCTCGATCATCTTGGCGCGCCACTCTTCGCACTCTTCCAGCATGTCCGCGGGAATCTCGCGATGCTCGAAGCGCGTGCCCTGGGTGGCGTCATCCCACCAGATTTCCTTCATGCGGATCAGATCGACCACGCCGACGAATTTGTCTTCGGCGCCGATCGGCAGCTGGATGGGCACGGGCACGCCGCGCAGCCGCTGCTGGATCTGTTCGACACAACGCAGGAAGTTGGCGCCGGCGCGGTCCATCTTGTTGACGAACGCGATGCGCGGCACTTTGTACTTGTTCATTTGCCGCCAGACCGTCTCGGACTGGGGCTGCACGCCGGCCACGGCGCAGAACACGGCTACGGCGCTGTCGAGCACGCGCAGGCTGCGTTCGACTTCGATGGTGAAGTCGACGTGACCGGGGGTGTCGATGATGTTGATGCGATGTTCGGGGAAGTTGTTTTCCATCCCCTTCCAGAAACAGGTGGTGGCAGCGGCGGTAATGGTGATGCCGCGCTCTTGTTCCTGTTCCATGTAGTCCATGACGGCCGCGCCGTCATGCACTTCACCGATCTTGTGAGAGACGCCCGTGTAAAAAAGAATGCGCTCGGTCGTCGTCGTCTTGCCCGCGTCAATGTGGGCAGAGATGCCGATGTTCCGATAGCGTTCTATGGGCGTCGTGCGTGACATGAGGTCTCTTGCGGGTTGCGGTGACTGAGTCGCGGAGGGCGACGTTCATCGACCGCACTCCACGCTTACCAGCGGTAGTGGGCGAACGCTTTGTTCGCTTCCGCCATACGGTGCGTGTCTTCACGCTTGCGCACAGCCGAACCACGGTTCTCGGAGGCATCCAGCAGCTCGGCGGCGAGGCGCTGAGCCATCGACTTCTCGCTGCGAGCCGAGGCGGCTTCGATCAGCCAGCGCATGGCCAATGTCTGGCGGCGGGCCGAGCGAACTTCAACCGGCACCTGGTACGTGGCGCCACCGACGCGGCGGCTCTTCACCTCGACCGTCGGCTTGACGTTGTCCAGCGCCTGCGTCAGCAGTTCGATCGACTGCTCGCTCTGCTTGCCGGTCTTCTCGGTGATGCGGTCGACCGCGCCATAGACGATCTTTTCCGCGACCGACTTCTTGCCGCGCTCCATGACCATGTTGACGAACTTGGCCAGCAGCAGGCTGTTGAAGCGCGGGTCGGGAAGAATCGTACGGGTCGGGGCCGATGCTCTACGAGACATGAGGT
This sequence comes from Steroidobacter sp., assembly GCF_016790065.1. Taxonomy (GTDB): domain Bacteria; phylum Pseudomonadota; class Gammaproteobacteria; order Steroidobacterales; family Steroidobacteraceae; genus Steroidobacter. The sequence goes on along the minus strand of NZ_JAEUPY010000110.1, from coordinate 4,588 downwards.
ACTACCTTGGAAATAGTTTAGGAGTGGCGCCGGTTATTTCTTCGGGCGCTTGGCGCCGTACTTGGAACGGCCCTGACGGCGGTCATTGACGCCCGCGCAGTCCAGGGTGCCGCGCACCGTGTGATAGCGCACGCCCGGGAGGTCTTTCACACGACCGCCACGGATCAGCACCACCGAGTGTTCCTGCAGGTTGTGGCCTTCGCCGCCGATGTAGCTAATGACTTCGAAGCCATTGGTCAGGCGCACCTTGGCCACTTTGCGCAAAGCCGAGTTCGGCTTTTTCGGCGTGGTGGTGTACACGCGCGTGCAGACACCGCGCTTTTGCGGGCAGGCAGCGAGCGCCGGCACCTTCGTCTTGTAGTTGGGCGAAGTGCGCGGTTTGCGTACGAGCTGACTGATGCTGGCCATAACCTGATGATTCCTTGAGAGAACACGAGGCCGCCTAGCTGGTCGCTAAGGCGGCCTAAGTTAATTCGGGTGACTGGCGGGCGGAGCAACGTCGACGCCGGCCCAATCAAAGGCGCGGGATTGTAGGAATGTGACCCTGCAGTGTCAACGGCTTAGCCAAGCCAATAGGGCCCGGGGAGGCCTTTTGAGCCTCCCCGCCCCTGGTTCATACTCAATCCGCCGACGCGGCCTCGTCTGATGTCGACTCCTCGGCATCCCCGCCGCCGCCGCCCATGTCCATGAAGCCACGGCCGGAACCGGAATCCCGGCGCCGACGCCGCAAGTGGTAGAACGAGCCCGTACCCGCCGGAATCAGCCGGCCGACGATGACGTTCTCCTTCAAGCCACGCAGATCGTCCTTCAGACCGCGCACGGCCGCTTCGGTCAGCACGCGGGTGGTCTCCTGGAAGGAGGCCGCGGAGATGAACGACTCGGTCGCCAGCGAGGCCTTGGTGATACCCAGCAGCACCGGCTCGAGGCGCGCGGGGATCTTGCCCGCCTCCTCGGTCCGCTCGTTCACGTCCGTGACCCGGGCGCGATCCAGCTGCTCACCGCGCAACAGGACGGTGTCGCCGGCATGGGCGATTTCGACCTTGCGCAGCATCTGGCGGATGATCACTTCAATGTGCTTGTCGTTGATCTTCACGCCCTGCAACCGGTACACGTCCTGGATTTCGCGGACCAGGTAGTTGGCCAGCGACTCCACACCCTGCAAGCGCAGGATGTCGTGCGGGTTCGGCTCGCCGTCGGCGATCACTTCGCCGCGCTCCACCTGTTCACCTTCGAACACGTTCAGGTGGCGCCACTTCGGAATCAGTTCCTCGTGCTTCTCACCCTGCTCGTCGGTGATGATCAGACGACGCTTGCCCTTGGTTTCCTTGCCGTAGCTGACCGTGCCCGAGTACTCGGCGAGGATCGCTGAGTCCTTCGGCTTGCGGGCTTCGAACAAGTCCGCGACGCGCGGCAGACCGCCGGTGATGTCGCGAGTCTTCGACGACTCTTGCGGAATACGCGCGATAACGTCGCCGACCGACACCTTGGCACCGTCTTCCAAGCTCACGATGGCGCCCGCAGGCAGCGCGTACACGGCCGGAATATCGGTGTTGGCGAACGTGACTTCCTTGCCCTTGGTGTTGATCAGGCGCACCACCGGACGCAAGTCCTTGCCGCCCGAGCTGCGCTGCTTCGGATCCATCACCACCGTGCTGGACAAGCCGGTCACTTCGTCGACCTGGCTCTGTACCGTCAAGCCGTCGATGAAGTCCGAGAACTTGATCAAACCGGCCACTTCGGTCACGACCGGGTGGGTATGCGGATCCCAGGTGGCCACGATCTGGCCCGGCGTGATCGGATCGCCGTCCTTGACGGTGATCACGGCGCCGTACGGGATCTTGTAACGCTCACGCTCGCGACCGAACTCGTCGATCACGCCGAATTCGCCGGAACGCGAGGTCGCGACCCAGTGACCCTTCTCGTGATGCACGGTCTTGAGGTTGTGCAAGCGAGCATGACCCTTGCCCTTGGCTTCCACGGAGTTCGCGGCTGCCGCTCGAGACGCCGCACCACCGATGTGGAACGTACGCATCGTCAGCTGCGTGCCAGGCTCACCGATGGACTGCGCGGCGATGACGCCGACAGCTTCACCCATGTTGATGCGATGACCGCGCGCGAGGTCGCGGCCATAGCACTGCGCGCACACGCCGTAGCGGGTTTCGCAGGCGATGGGCGAACGCACCTTCACCTGGTCGACGCCTTCGGCTTCGAGCAGCTTCACCAGGCGTTCGTCGATCAACGTGCCGGCTTCGATGACCACCGACTCGCCGTTCGGCTTCATCACGTCTTCGGCAGCCACGCGACCGAGCACGCGCTCGCCGAGGCCTTCGACCACGTCGCCGCCTTCCACGATCGGATTCATCGGCAGACCGTTGCTGGTACCGCAATCCGCTTCCGTCACCACCAGATCCTGCGCCACGTCGACCAGACGTCGGGTCAGGTAACCGGAGTTGGCGGTCTTCAACGCGGTATCGGCCAAGCCCTTACGAGCGCCGTGCGTCGAGATGAAGTACTGCATGGCGTTCAAGCCTTCACGGAAGTTCGCCGTGATGGGCGTTTCGATGATGGAGCCGTCCGGCTTGGCCATCAGGCCGCGCATACCGGCGAGCTGACGAATCTGGGCCGCGCTACCGCGGGCGCCCGAGTCAGCCATCATGTAAATCGAGTTGAACGACTTCTGCGTGACCGTCTGGCCCTTGGAGTTGACGACGTCTTCGACGCCGAGCTTGTCCATCATGGCCTTGGCCACTTGGTCGTTGGTACGCGACCAGATGTCGACCACCTTGTTGTAACGCTCGCCGTTGGTGACCAGACCCGAAGCGTACTGCTCCTGAATCTCCTTCACTTCACGCTCGGCGCCACCCAGGATGCGGCCCTTCTGTTGCGGCACGACCATGTCGTCGACGCCGATCGACACACCGGCGCGCGTCGCATACGCGAAGCCCGTGTACATCAGCTGGTCGGCGAGCACGACGGCTTCCTTCAAGCCGACGCTGCGATAGCACAGGTTGATCACGCCGGAGATGGCCTTCTTGGTCATGTCGCGATTCACAGCATCGAACGACATACCCTTCGGCACGATCTCGGACAGCAGCGAACGACCCACGGTCGTATCGACGACGCGCTTACGCGGGCTGAAACCGCCGTCTTCGTTCTTCACGAATTCGGTGATGCGCACCTTCACCTTGGCCTGCAGATCGGCAACGCGGCTTTCATAGGCGCGATGCACTTCCTGCACGTCGGTGAACAGCATGCCCTCGCCCTTCGCATTCACGCGCTCGCGGGTCATGTAGTACAGACCCAGCACCACGTCCTGCGACGGCACGATGATCGGATCGCCGTTGGCGGGCGACAGAATGTTGTTCGACGACATCATCAGCGCGCGCGCTTCGAGCTGCGCTTCCAATGACAGCGGCACGTGCACGGCCATTTGGTCGCCGTCGAAGTCGGCGTTGAAGGCGGTACACACCAGCGGATGCAGCTGGATGGCCTTGCCTTCGATCAACACCGGCTCGAACGCCTGAATGCCCAGACGGTGCAGGGTCGGCGCGCGGTTCAGCAGCACGGGATGTTCGCGAATGACTTCTTCGAGAATGTCCCACACTTCCGGACCTTCACGTTCCACCATGCGCTTGGCGGCCTTGATGGTCGACGCTTCGCCACGCAGCTGCAGCTTGGAGAAGATGAAGGGCTTGAACAGCTCCAACGCCATCTTCTTCGGCAGACCGCACTGGTGCAGGCGCAGGGTCGGACCGACCACGATCACCGAACGACCGGAGTAGTCGACGCGCTTACCGAGCAAGTTCTGACGGAAGCGGCCCTGCTTGCCCTTGATCATGTCGGCCAGCGACTTCAACGGGCGCTTGTTGGTGCCGGTGATGGCACGACCGCGACGGCCGTTGTCCAGCAACGCATCCACCGCTTCCTGCAGCATGCGCTTTTCGTTACGCACGATGATGTCCGGAGCGTTCAGCTCCAACAGACGGCGCAGACGGTTGTTACGGTTGATGACGCGGCGATACAGATCGTTCAGATCCGAGGTCGCGAAGCGGCCGCCATCGAGCGGAACCAGCGGACGCAGATCCGGCGGCAGCACCGGCAGCACCTGCATCACCATCCAGTCGGGCTTGATGCCCGAGCGCTTGAAGGCTTCCATGACCTTGAGGCGCTTGGAGTTCTTCTTGATCTTCAGCTCGGAGCCGGTCAGGTCGTTGCGGATCTTGTCGATCTCAACGTCCAGGTCCAGGTCAGCGAGGAGGCGCTGGATGCCTTCGGCACCCATCAAAGCGACGAACTCGTCGCCATGCTTCTCGCGCTCGACGTCGAACTGCTCTTCGCTCAGGATCGCGAACTTCTTCAGCGGAGTCATGCCGGGGTCGGTCACGACATACGCTTCAAAGTACAGCACGCGCTCGATGTCGCGCAGCGTCATGTCCAGCACCAGGCCCAGCCGCGACGGCAGCGACTTCAGGAACCAGATGTGGGCGCAGGGCGCGGCCAGGTCGATGTGACCCATGCGGTCGCGACGCACTTTGGTCTGGGTGACTTCAACGCCGCACTTCTCGCAGATGACGCCACGGTGCTTCAG
>NZ_JAEUPY010000011.1 GCF_016790065.1 Steroidobacter sp. | reverse complement strand
ATGTTGTTGGGCGATCCCGGCTACGTGGCGCTGCGTTTCGCCGGTCGGCTGATCGAAATGTCGGCAGTCACTTTCGGCTTGGTGCTGGTCGCGGCTTATTTCCTGATCCGCTTGGCAATCAAGCTGGTCACCGCACGCCGCGTTTGGAAAACCGCGCAAGAGGCGCGTCGCCATGAGCGCGCTCGTCGCAGCTTTGCTCAGGGCATCCTGGAGTTGTCGGAAGGTAATTGGGAAACGGCAGAGACCACGCTGACCCGTCACGTGCGTGAAGCTGAGAATCCGGCCGCTCACTATTTGACTGCCGCCCGCGCCGCGGATCTACAAGGCTCCCCGCAGCGACGCGATGAATGGTTGGCTCGCGCGCTGGAGGTGTCCGGCGACCGCCGTGCTCCGGCGCTGATCATGCAAGCCGAAGTGCTGTTGAAGCACAAGCAACTGCAAGCTGCGCTGGCAACGCTCGAGCAACTCGAAGCGACCAACGAACAGAACGCACGCGGCCTGTTACTGCTCGCTCGCGTCTACCGACAGAACGGCGACTGGCAGAAACTGCAGGCGCTAGAGCCGCGACTACGCAGTACGCGAGGCATCAATGCCGCGATGATCGACGAGTCCGTCGCGCAGGTGCATCTGGATCGGCTCAAAGACGCCGGCAACAAGTGCGATCTGGACGAGTTGCGCGCCGCCTGGAAAGAAACCTCCAAGTCGCTGGCCAAGCATCCCGAAATCGTGGTCGCTTATGCGCGGGCGGCGATGGCCTGCGACGATCACGACGCTGCCGAAGCGGCGCTGCGTGACTGTATCAACAAGCAATGGAACGAATCGGCCGTGCTCGCGTATGGCGAGTTGGAAACCGATGAGCCGCTCAAGACCTTGGATCGCGCCGAAGCCTGGCTGCCTGAACACAGTGAAGATGCCGCGTTGTTATTCACCTGCGCCGAGCTGGCGACGCGCGCCGAGCTGTACGGCAAAGCTCGCAGCTTCCTCGAAACCAGCATCGCGATTCGTCCACGACTGGAAGCGTATCAACTGCTGGCAAGTCTCATGGAACAGCTCGGCGAGCGTGAGCGCTCAGTGAAGGCACTCAACGACGCGCTCGCATTCGCGGTGGGCCGGAAAACCAATCTGCCGAAAATTCGCGCACGCCGCTTTCAAGAGCGCAGACAGACCGATCGGCGGAGAAGCTAGAGCTTCCCATGTCCGTAGCCCGGCCCTATGCCCGCGTCACGCTGTTGCCGTCGCAGCAAATACTGACCGTTGAGCACGGCGAGACCATTCTCGACGCCGCGTTACGCACCGGCTTGAATCTTCCTCACAGCTGCAAAGGCGGACATTGCTCGTCGTGCCGCGCACGTATTCGCACCGGCACGGTGAGTTATCCGCTGGGCCGACCGCTCGGACTGATGGAAGATGAAGAACGCGACGGCTATGCCCTGCTCTGCCAGGCCCACGCCGCCAGCGACGAAATCAGCATCGAAGTACGGCAGATTCGCCCGCCCGTGCCGGAGATCGTGGTCAAGAGTCTGCCGTGCCGGATCGAGCGAACTCAGCGACTCACCTCGGACATCATGGCGGTGTTTCTGCGCGTGCCGGCCAGCGAATATTTTCATTTCGTGCCGGGCCAGTATCTGGACATCATGCTGCCGCAGAATCGGCGACGCAGTTTTTCGATTGCCAGCACCCCGGGCGATGGCAAGTTGCTCGAGCTGCACATCCGTCGCGTCTCCAGCGGCGAGTTCACGCAGCAGCTGTTCGACGGCACGTTGGAAAAGTCACTGCTGCGTATCGAAGGTCCGCTTGGACAGTTTTGGTTCCGTCGCGAATCGCCGCGACCGGCTTTGCTCATCGGCGGCGGCACCGGTTACGCACCGTTGCGCTCGATGTTGCACAGTCTGTTGGAAGTCGGCGACCGTCGGCAGCTGCATCTCTATTGGGGCGCGCAGACCGCCAGCGATCTCTACGAAGATGCCGAGATCAAAGCGCTGTGCGCGAAGTACCCCAATCTGCGCTACATCCCAGTGTTATCAGCACCGCGCGCCGAGGATCAGTGGCAAGGTCGAGTCGGCTTCGTGCATGCAGCGGCACTGGCTGACCATCCCGACCTGAAGCTGGTCGATGTCTATGCCAGCGGCCCGCCGGTGATGGTGGAAACCATTCGACACGAGTTCATGCATCGTGGTCTGCCGGCCGAGCAATTGTTTTTCGATTCATTCGATTACGCGCCCGACGCGCTGGCCAAGCTCGGCGCGACCTTCATACCGCCGCAGGACCTTTAGCACGCAACAGATCGGTGAGCGCCGCTTTCAATTCGGGAAAGCGAAATGCAAAGCCATGACTGAGCGCCTTGGTCGGCAACACTTGCTGCCCTTCCAATAGTAGCTGTGACATTTCACCCAGCGTGGTCCGCAACGTCGTCGCCGGCACGCGCAACGGAATCGAACGCCCGAACTGCTCAGCCAACAGCGCCGCAAACTCCCGCTGACGCACGGGATGCGGTGCTGTGACATTGATGCCGCCTCTCAGGTCGTCGTGCTTCATGCAGTACCAGAGCAGGCCGAGCACGTCGTCGACATGCACCCACGATTGCCACTGCTGACCGGAGCCGAGCACCACTCGCAAGTGCAGGCGAGCCGGACGAATCAACCCGGGGAAAGCACCGCCGTCCGCACCGAGCACGATACCGAAGCGCAGTCGACACACACGAACGCCGTACTGCTCGGCACCTTGCGCAGCCAACTCCCAAGCTTGGCAAAGATGCGATTGGAATATCGGTTGGCCGCGCGCCGCCTCGGTGATCTCTTCATCGCCACGCACACCGTAGTAACCTATAGCGGACGCATTGATGAGCACCGTCGGCTTGTGTTCTAGCCGCGCAATCATCTCAGTGATTTTGTTGGTGACCCGCAGACGACTATCGAGCAACTCGGCGCGACGAGCTTCAGTCCACGGCCGCGCGATGATGGGCGCGCCGGCGAGATTCACGACAGCATCGATGCGCTCGCCGAGCAGAATCTCATCCAGAGAAGTGACGATGCGGACGTCGGTACCGAGTATTTGCTTCGCGTTCTCGTAATCGCGCGTCAAAGCAATGACGCTGTCACCGTCGGCGAGCAGCCGCCGGCACACCTTGCGACCGATGAACCCAGTGGCACCGGTGACCAGCACCGCCCGCGCGCGCTCGTCCGGATCGCTCATGTAACGATCTTCGCCACCTTCGTACCCATGCGCATGAGCTTAAGTAAGGTCGGCCGGGGCATGCCGCGGACCTGGTCATACCAACCCGACACCTCTTCCAGAAACTCCAGCATGTCGCCGATCCGCTGCTTCACCTGTTCGGGGGTCTCGTGGTCCTTCTTGGCGTCGGCGGAGCACTCACGCAGCATCTGTAACGTGGGATCGATTTCACGCTTCTTGCGCCCGTCCATAATCATGGTGAGCACTTCCCAGATATCCTTGCGCGCTTGAAAGTAGTCCCGCCGGTCGCCCAGTTGATGCGTCACATTGACCAGATCCCAGGCTTGCAGCTCCTTGAGGCTGACGCTCACATTGGAGCGCGCCACATTGAGCGTTTCGGCAATCTCGTCCGCAATCAGCGGCGTCGGCGCCAGGAACAGCAAGGCATGGATTTGGGCCACCGACCGGCTCACCCCCCAGCGGCTGGCCATCTCGCCCCAATGGAGCACGCAACGATGCATGGTCGGAGTAAGCTTCATAGGTTAGACGCATCGGTAATTTCTGTAATTTCTGAAATTTAAATATGCACCGACGCCCTGTCAATAGTGACCCCGGCCAGCGGAGCCGCGCATGACTGCCCCCCGGCCCCATGTGTTGATTGCCGGCTGCGGCTATGTGGGTCAGCGGCTCGCCGCCCGGCTGCGCGAGCGCTTCGAAGTCACCGCTTTGGTTCGTTCCAACGACTCGGCCGCCGCGCTCGAGCGCCAGGGCCTGAAGAGCATCGTGATCGACTTGGATCGGGTGCGCGCCGGCGCCAGCATTCCTGAACGCCTGGATCAGGAGGCCATCGTGTACCTGGCGCCGCCGCCCGGGCAGGGCGAGAGCGATCTACGGCTCGACCGCTTCCTGCACCTGGCCTTCGTACCGCCCAAGACGTTTGTTTATATGAGCACCACCGGAGTGTACGGCGATGCCGATGGCGGCTTCGTCGATGAAAGCACACCGGTGCGACCGATGACCGACCGGGCCCGTCGCCGGGTCAGCGCCGAGGAGATGACCCGAGTGTGGTGTCACGAGCGGCGAGTTCGGCGCGTGGTACTGCGAGTCCCGGGGATTTACGGCCCGGGCCGGCTGCCGCTGGAACGACTGAAGAAGTCCGAGCCGGTGGTGCGGATCGAAGACGCCGGCATCAGCAATCGGATCCATGTCGACGACCTGGTGATGGCCTGCCAAGCGGGCATCGACAACCAGGAAGCGCGTGGCGTTTACAACGTCACCGACGGCAACTCCATCAGCTCGACCGAGTTCATCGACCTGGTCGCGCGGCTGACCGGCCTGCCCCCGCCGCCCCGCGTGTCCATGGAGGAAGCCCAGCTCACCTTCAGCCCCGAGCGGTTATCGTTTCTCAACGAGTCCCGCCGGGTCGGCAACGACCGCATGCTGAAACACCTGGGCGTGAAGCTGCGCTACACGGACATCGAAGCCGGCGTCCGCGCGAGCCTGCCCGGCGGCGCTTAACTACGGCTGGCTCTTTTTGCTATCCAGCCACTTGGTGATGGGCTTCCACTGTTCCCAATCCGGGCCGGCCAGGTATTCGGGCAGCTCGAAAATGCCCATGCCGCGCTGGTACGCCCGCAGATAGTTGGTCGACTGTCGCAGCTGGCCCAGGTAAGGCACTTTGAGCTTTTCCAGGTAATGATCCAGCTCATCGAACAGCAGCGTGTTCTCGCGGACTCGATTGGCCACCATGGCCAGCCGCGCCTGTTGACGCTGCACCTTGCCCAGCTCCAGCAGCTCTTCCATGAAGCGCGCCGAGGCTTTCATATCGATGGGTGAAGGCATCACGGGAATCAGGATGGTCTCGGCCCGGCGCACCAGCTCATTCATCTCCGAGCCGTGGGTTCGGGCCGGCGCGTCGATCACCAGTACCTCGGTGTCGCGAGCCACCCCTCGGATGCCCTCCTCGAACCCTTTGACGCCCGAAATCTTGGGCAGGTCCTCGGGCCGAACCGAGAGCCAGTCGAGGCTGGAACATTGGGGATCGTAGTCGGCCAGCGTCACCTTGTTGCCCTGGCCGGCAAAGTAACAAGCGATGTTGGTGGCCAACGTGCTCTTGCCACTACCACCCTTGGAGTTCATTACCATCACATGGCGCATGAAAGTCCTCGCTTCGCCGGAAAAGCAGGATCGTGACCCTGACTGATCAACCGGGCTGTGCTCGATTTCGCGTTGTTGTGAATGAGGCGTCGCTAAGTTAAAGGCCCGATTGGCAAATGTCACGGGGAGCAAACCGCAGTCGCGCCTCTTCGGCGGCCCTGCGCAGCGCCAGCCGATTGACGTATGCTTGGCGCATGCACCTGTCTTTCACCAAGATGCAGGGCCTGGGCAACGACTTCATCGTGTTCGATGCTCCGGCCGGCACCGACCTGCCCACTGCCGAAGTGTTCCGCCGCCTCGCCGATCGCCGCACCGGCATCGGTTTCGATCAAGCGCTGGTGCTGATGCCGGCTCCAGGCGACCAGTTCGATGTGTTCTATCGCATCTTCAATGCCGACGGTTCGGAGGTCGAACAGTGCGGTAACGGCGCGCGCTGTATCGCCAGCCTGGTGGCCCGCAAGCTGGGCAAAGCCCTGGTGCATATGGACAGCCCCGGCGGCCGGGTCAACGGCATGCTCCGGGACGACGGCCTGGTCTCGGTGGACATGGGCGTCCCCAACTTTTCACCCGCGGCGCTGCCGTTCGACGCCACCCGCGAAGCCGATGTGTACCCGCTGCGTGTCGGCGAAAAGGAACTACAAATCGGTGCCGTCTCGATGGGCAATCCGCACGCGGTCATGCAAGTGGCCTCGGTCAAGGACGCGCCCGTGGACACACTCGGGCCGGCCGTGGAAAATCATTCGCGCTTCGCCAAGCGCACCAACGTCGGCTTCATGGAAGTCGTCAGCCCGACGCACATCCGGCTTCGCGTGTTCGAACGCGGTGTCGGTGAAACGCAGGCCTGCGGCACCGGTGCGTGCGCGGCCGTCGCAGTGGGGCGACGTTGGGGACTGTTGCAAGAGGAAGTGCAGGTCGATGCGCCTGGCGGCCGCATGATCGTGCGCTGGCCGGGACCCGAACAGCCCTTGTGGCTGACGGGACCGGCGGTCACCGTTTTCGAAGGGACGGTGGATGTTTGAGCTTTGCGCAAACCAAGTAACGAATAAGGCAGTTGTATGAGCAAGCAACCGGTCCGCGGCGTCGATGTAGAAACCCCGACTCCGGCGGCGAGCAGCAAAGCGGCAGGCCCGACCCTGAACGAGGCCGAGATCGCCGATTACTTGCAAAACAATGCCGACTTTTTCGAACGCCATGCCACGCTGCTGACCAAACTGAAGCTGCCTCATGGCCGCGGCACCGCCACGGTGTCGCTGGTCGAGCGCCAGGTCTCGGCACTGCGTGACAAGAATCAGGGGTTGGAATCGCGGTTGCGCGAACTGATCGACGTGGCTCGCAGCAACGATGTGCTCGCCGCCAAGATCCATCGCCTCGCCTGCCGACTGGTTCGGGTACGCAATGCCTCGGCCTTCGTGGATGCGATGGAGACTTCGTTGCGCGAAGACTTCGGCGCCTCTGAATGGCTGCTGCTGTTGGCGCCCACTCGTTCGACGGGCTTTGCCAACATCGACAGCCGTCACCTGCGCCTGATCGATCCGGCCGCACCCGAGCTGAAGATGTTCGACACGCTGTTCGAATCGGCACGGCCTCGCTGCGGCCAGATTCGCGATAGCCAGCGTGACTTCCTGTTCGGCGCCGGCACCATCGAGATCGGTTCCGCGGCGCTGGTGCCGCTCGGTCGTGAGCTGGGCTTCGGCCTGCTCGCCATCGGCAGCCCGGACGCGCAACGCTTCCATCCCACCATGAGCACCGATTTCCTGGCTCGCATCGGCGATCTGGTGAGCGAGGCCGTCGCGGCTGCCTAGTCGCGACGCCTGCCTCCGGGCGAATGATCGATGCATGACTCGGCTCTCGCCCGGCTCCCCGACTTCTTCAAGTACCTGTCCGTGGAGCGGCGCATGTCGCCGCACACGGATTCCAACTATCGCCGCGATCTGAAACGCTTCGTCAGTCATTGCGATCGCAATAGCATCGCGGCTTGGGAGCGGGTCGACGGGCAACATGTGCGCTCCTTCGCCGCTACCGAACATCGACAAGGTGCGTCACCGCGCACGATCCAACGCCGGCTGAGCGCGATCCGAAGTTTTTATAACTACCTGTTGCGCGAAGGCGCGGTGAAGTTGAATCCCGCCGTCGACGTGCAGGCACCCAAAGCCAAGAAACGTTTGCCCGCGACCATCGATGTCGATCAGATGGCACGCTTGCTGAGCTTCCGCACCGACGAAGAACTGAGCGTGCGGGACAAAGCGATCATGGAATTGTTTTATTCCTCCGGCTTGCGCTTGTCCGAACTGGTCAGTCTCGACCTCGAAGACGTCGACTTGGCGGATCGCACCGTCCGCGTGCTCGGCAAAGGCAAGAAAATGCGCATCGTGCCCGTCGGCAAGTTTGCGGCCGAGGCCATCGTTCGCTGGCGGCAGGAACGCACCAAGCTCGCAGCGGTGGACAGCAACGCGTTGTTTGTCAGTATTCGCGGCGACCGCATCAGCCATCGTTCAGTACAGAAGCAAGTCGGGGAGTGGGCGAAGCGACAGGGACTCGGCGTGCACGTTCATCCGCACATGTTCCGTCATTCGTTCGCCTCGCACCTGCTGGAATCCAGCCATAACCTGCGCGGCGTGCAGGAACTGTTGGGCCACGCGAACATAGCAACCACTCAGATTTATACCCACCTTGATTTTCAGCACCTCGCCAAAATATACGACGCTGCCCACCCGCGCGCGCGCCGCAAGACTTGAAGTTGAGACATGAGCGAATCACCCCACGCAACTACCATCTTGTCCGTCCGCCGCAACGGCATCGTTTGTATCGGCGGTGACGGCCAGGTCTCGTTAGGGAACACCGTGATGAAAGGCAACGCCCGTAAGGTGCGGCGCCTGTACGACGGTAAAGTGCTGGCAGGGTTCGCCGGCGGCACCGCCGACGCGTTCACGCTGTTCGAGCGCTTCGAAGCCAAGCTGCAGCAATATGGCAACTTGACGCGTGCCGCCATCGAACTCGCCAAGGACTGGCGCAGCGATCGCAGCTTGCGTCGTTTGGAAGCCTTGCTGTGCGTCGCCGATACCAAAAGCTCGTTCATTATTTCCGGCAACGGCGACGTGATCGAGCCTGAAGACGATATCATGGCCATCGGTTCAGGCGGCCCGTTCGCCCAATCCGCCGCCCGCGCGTTGTTACAAAACACCGAGCTCGAGGCTCGCAGCATCGTCGAGAAGGCGTTGAACATCGCCGCCGACATTTGTATTTACACCAATCGCAATCTCACGATCGAAGAGTTGCAGTAACTCTTCCATCCCGCATGTCTGACCCTGTATGTCCATGACCCCGAGAGAAATCGTTCAAGAGCTCGACAAGCACATCGTCGGGCAAGGCGCAGCTAAACGCGCCGTCGCCATCGCGCTGCGCAATCGTTGGCGCCGCATGCAAGTCGCCGAAGGACTGCGCGCCGAGATCACACCGAAAAACATTTTGATGATCGGCCCGACCGGTGTCGGCAAAACCGAAATCGCTCGCCGCCTCGCTCGCCTGGCACGCGCGCCATTCATCAAAGTCGAAGCCACCAAGTTCACCGAGGTCGGTTACGTCGGCCGCGAAGTCGATTCCATCGTCAAGGACCTGATGGACGTCGCCGTCAAAATGACGCGCGAAGAAGAAATGGAAAAGGTTCGTCATCGCGCCATGGACGCGGCCGAGGAACGTGTGCTCGACGCACTCCTGCCGCGCCCCAAGTCACTGGGCTTCACTGCCGATCCCGAACCGAATCCCCGCGACGGCGAAACGCGCCAGAAATTCCGCAAGATGTTGCGTGAAGGCCAGCTCGACGATCGTGAGATCGAGATCGAAGTGCGCGCCCTGCCCGTGGGTGTAGAAATCATGGCACCGGCCGGCATGGAAGATCTCACTCAGCAACTGCAAGGCATGTTTTCGAATCTCGGCGGTTCGCGCACCAAGACTCGCAAGGTCAAAGTTCGCGATGCCTCCAAGCTGCTCACGGACGAAGAAGCCGCCAAGATGATCAACGAGGAAGAGTTGAAACTGCGGGCGCTACAGAACGCCGAGCAGAACGGCATCGTGTTCATCGACGAGATCGACAAGATCGCTCGTCGCCAGGAAACCCACGGCGCCGACGTATCCCGTGAAGGCGTACAACGCGACTTGTTGCCGCTGGTCGAAGGCAGCACCGTCAGCACCAAGCACGGCATGGTCAAGACCGACCACATTCTATTCATCGCGTCCGGCGCATTTCATATGTCCAAGCCGTCGGATCTGATTCCTGAATTGCAGGGCCGCTTCCCGATCCGCGTGGAACTGGATGCGCTCAAGGTCGAAGACTTCATTCGCATTCTCACCGAGCCGGACGCTTCGCTGTGCACGCAGTACAAAGCGCTGCTGGCAACCGAAGGCGTTACGCTCGATTTCAACGAGAGCGGCGTGCGTCGTCTGGCTGAAGTCGCGTATCAAGTGAACGAGCGCACCGAGAACATCGGCGCGAGGCGCTTGCACACGGTGTTGGAACGACTGCTGGAAACGTTGTCGTATGAAGCCGCCGACAAGAACGGCTTCAGCCTGATGGTGGATCAGCAGTATGTCGACAAACACCTGGGCGAGCTGGTCAAGGACGAAGACCTGACGCGCTACATTCTTTAACCCCATGCCACATCCCACCAACATCAAGTCCCGCACCAAGTCCCGCGTGCTGGAAGTGAGCTTCGACGACGGCTCGGTGTTCGAGCTGCCGTACGAATACCTGCGTGTGTTCTCGCCTTCCGCCGAGGTGCGTGGCCACGGGCCCGGCCAGGAACAGCTGCAGTTGGGCAAGCATGAAGTCGCGATCGCCCAGGTCGAGCCGGTGGGCCATTACGCCGTGAAGCTGGTGTTCGACGACGGCCACAACACCGGCCTCTACACCTGGGCCTACCTGTACGAGCTCGGGCGGGACCGCCCGCAGAAGTGGCAGAGTTACCTGGACCGCCTCAAGGAACTGGGCATCGCCTACCCCACGGTGTTGCCGAAAAAGCCGGCGATCTTTCGGCCGCGCTGAGTCAACGGAGCCGTAGGTGGCTCATGTTTGGTTTAGAATGCGTCGTCACACGCAGCGACGACCATGACCGCCAAGCCTTCCAACCCTCCGCCGTCTTCGACCACCGATTTCGGCTACCAGCAAGTGCCGGTAGCGGAAAAACAGGCGCGGGTGCGAGCGGTATTCGAATCGGTCGCAGGCAACTACGACCTGATGAACGACCTGATGTCGGCAGGCACGCACCGGCTGTGGAAGCGCTTCACGCTGTCGCAGACGGGCTTGCGACCCGGTCAGCGAGCGCTCGATGTGGCTGGCGGCACCGGCGACCTGTCAGCTGGCATGTGCAAGCAAGTCGGTGAGAATGGCTTGGTCGTCCTGACGGACATCAACGCCGCCATGCTAGCCGAAGGACGCGACGCGATGACCGATCGCGGCTTCGTCAATAACGTTCGTTTCTCGCTGGCGAATGCCGAGCGCCTGCCCTTCCCCGACAACAGTTTCGATTGCGTGACCATCGGCTTCGGCCTGCGCAACGTCACCGACAAGGCAGCGGCGCTGCGCTCCATGAAACGCGTGCTCAAGCCTGGCGGTCAGCTGATGATTCTGGAGTTCTCGCATCCGGTGGTCCCCGGCTTGAAACCGATTTACGACGCGTACTCGTTCTCGGTGTTGCCGTGGCTGGGCAAAGTCGTGGCCGGCGATGAGGCCAGCTATCGGTATCTGGCCGAATCCATTCGCAAGTTTCCGACGCAGCCGGCCTTGATCGAAATGATGCAGGCCGCGGGTTTGGAAAATTGCCGCTATCACAATCTCACCGGCGGCATCGTCGCTCTGCATCGCGGCTATCGGTTCTGATATGCGCCTGACGCCGCTCGAATCCGTGCTGAATCGAAACATCGCTGCGTCGTCCGCAGCGCGAGCTTTGTGCCGACGGTTGGATACGAAAGTGCTGGCACTGCATGTCGAAGGCATGCCGCTCAGCATCTACTTCAAATCCAATGGCGAGCAGATGTCGCTCGATACTCAGCACGACGGCACGCCCAGCGCCACGCTGTCGGGCACGCCGCTGTCGCTACTACGCATGGCTGGTCCTGCGCCCGAAACGGCGCTGCGAACCAGCTCCGTGCACATTCAGGGCGATGCTGAAGTCGCGCAGACGTTCAGCGAGCTGCTCAAGCAAGCGCGACCGGACTTGGAAGAAGAGTTGTCCCGAGTCATCGGCGATGTCGCAGCTCATCAAGTCGGCAACGCAGCTCGCTCGGCACTGGGCTTCGCACGGCGAGCGGCAAGCACGTTCGCCCAAAACGTTTCTGAATATCTCCAAGAAGAAGGGCGCGATGCACCGAGCCGCACCGAAGCCGACGAATTCGTCGCGGGCGTCGACAAGTTACGTGACGACGTGGATCGCTTCGAAGCCAAACTGGCTTTGCTCGAACGGCAGCGCGGTTGACGCATGCGCCTGAGAGTTATTTCGCGGCTGCTGCAGATTCAACGCGTCCTGGTGCGTCATCGCCTGGACGAGATCATCGTCGCCACGCACCTGTTCCGCCCGGTGCGGTTCGCGTTTTACCTGTCGCCCAACACTTGGTTCCGGCGCAAGGCGTCCTTGTCACGCGGCGAGCGTTTGCGACTCGCGCTGGAAGAGCTGGGACCGATCTTCATGAAGTTCGGGCAGACGTTGTCCACGCGTCGCGACTTGCTGCCGCGGGATATCGCTGACGAACTGGAGAAGCTGCAGGATCGCGTCCCGCCGTTTTCGAACGAGGCTGCGCGCGCCATCGTCGAAGCCGCTTACGAGCGACCAACCAGCGATGTGTTTGCCCGCTTCGACCCGGCTCCGTTGGCGGCGGCGACCATTGCTCAAGTTCACGGCGCGCAACTCAAGGACGGCAAAGAAGTCGTCGTGAAGATTGTACGGCCAGGCATTCGCAAGCTCATCGAGCGCGATGTCGAAGTGTTGTACGCGCTCGCCGACCTGGCCAATCGTTACTGGAGCGATGCGCCTCGCTTACGCCCGGTCGAGCTGGTTCGCGAGTATCAGAAGACCATTCTCGACGAACTGGATCTGAAGCGTGAAGCGGCCAATGCCGCACAGCTGAGACGCAACTTCGTCGGTTCGCGCTTGTTGTATGTGCCCGAGGTTTATTGGGACTACACACGCAGCAATGTGATGGTGATGGAGCGCGTGCAGGGCGTGCTGATCAACGACGTTGAAGAACTGCAGCGTCGCGGCGCGAACATTCAGCGCTTGGCCGAGAACGGCGTGGAAATCTTTTTCACGCAGGCGTTCCGTCATAATTTTTTCCATGCCGACATGCATCCCGGCAATATCTTTGTGTTGCTCGACAATCCCGAGCAGCCTCAGTACGCCGCGGTCGACTTCGGCATCGTCGGCACGCTGGCGCCACGCGATCAGCATTACCTGGCGGAGAACTTCCTGGCGTTCTTCGAGCACGACTATCGCCGGATCGCGCAGCTACATATCGATTCGGGCTGGATTCCGGCGCACGTTCGAGTCGATGAGTTGGAATCCGCGGTGCGCACCGTTTGCGAGCCTATTGCGAATAAGCCGCTGCGAGAGATTTCGTTCGGACAGGTGTTGATTAGCCTGTTCGAGGCTGCGCAGCGCTTCGATGCTCAGATGCAGCCGCAGCTCATGCTGATTCAGAAAACGCTGCTGCAGATTGAAGGCGTCGGTCGTCAGCTGTATCCCGATCTGGATCTATGGAAGACCGCTCAGCCCCTGTTGCGTCAGTGGGTCGCTGAGCGCTGGAGTTTGCGAGCGCTCGCTCGCGACGTTAAAAAACAGCTGCCGGATATGCTCCAGGCGTTGCACCAACTGCCGCCGCTCATCGAGAACACGATCCAACGCGCGTCGGATGGACGGCTTAGCGTGCCGGTCGAGAGTAAGGAGATCGAACGTCTTCAACAGACGATTCGCGAGGATGGCCGTCGGCGAGATGTCACGCTGGTGACGGCCATCGGAGCACTCAGCGGTGTGGTTTTGCTCGCCACCGGCGCCGGCCCGGAGTGGCTCGGCTACGGTTTGCTAGGAGCAAGCATCGTGGGCCTGCTCGCCCTCCGCAAATAACGCCGCCCTATTTTTGTTTTTTCTTCCGGCTGACGCCGGGCCCGGAGAGTCCATATTTCTCGCGCCCCGCCGGGCCGGCCGCAGGTCCTTAGGAAAAGCCTTGTTCCTAAGTCC
>NZ_JAEUPY010000089.1 GCF_016790065.1 Steroidobacter sp. | reverse complement strand
CCGATGTTTCGGCACGAGAAGCCGCAGCGTGGCCGGTTCCGTCAGTTTCATCAGTTGGACGTCGAGGCCTTCGGTTATCCGGGCCCGGACATCGATGCCGAAGTGATTTTGCTCAGCTCGCGGCTGCTGACGCAGGCCGGTGTGAAACGCTTGGAGCTGAATCTGAACTCGCTGGGCACGCCGCAGTCGCGCCGTGTGTATCGCGAGAAGCTGGTGGAGTACTTCACCGCTTACAAGTCCAAGCTCGATCCCGATAGCTTGCGCCGGCTCGACGGCAATCCGCTGCGCATCCTGGACAGCAAGAATCCGGACCTGCAGGACATCATCAAGAACGCGCCGATGCTGACTGAGCATCTGGACGACGAATCGCGCCAGCACTTCAAGGGCCTGTGCCGTCATCTCGATGCCCTGGGCGTCAAGTACGTGCTCAACCCGTTGCTGGTTCGCGGCCTGGACTATTACTCGCACACGGTGTTCGAGTGGGTGACTACCGAACTCGGCGCGCAAGGCGCGGTGTGTTCAGGCGGTCGCTACGACGGCCTGGTCGAGCAGCTCGGCGGCGAGTCGACGCCGGCCATTGGCTGGGCATTGGGCCAGGAGCGCCTGGTCGACCTGATCCGCGTACAGAACGGTGATGTCGCACCGACCCCGCCGGACGCGTTCTTCGTGATCGCCGGCGAGCGGGCCCAAGCCGAAGGCTTGCGATTAGCTGAACATTTGCGCGACCAAATCCCCGGCTTGCGCATCGAGATGAACTGCGGCGGTGGCAGTTTCAAGTCCCAGCTGAAGCGCGCCGACAAGAGCGGCGCCGCCTGGGCAGTGATTCTGGGCGATTCGGAAACTGACAAGCGGGTCGCCGGTCTGAAGTCTTTGCGGGTGGAGGCGGCGCAGGTGGAAGTTGCCTGGGAGCGGCTGGCCGACGAGCTGGGTTCGCGGCTGCGGGCCTGACGCTGACTGACCTCATTTAGTTACTACAATCAAGATAGAAGTCATGGTCGAAGAATATCTGACCGATCGCGATCAGGAAGAAGCGCTCCGTAACTGGTGGCGTGAGAACTGGAGCTGGATTCTGGGCGGCGTGGTGCTGGGCCTGGCATTGCTGGGTGGCTGGCAGTACTGGAAGGTGCGCACCGCTGGTGAGGCCACCGCGGCTGAGAAGCTGTACGAGGACTTTCGTGGCGCGCTGGGCCGTAACGAACTGGATGCCGCGAATCGTTCGCTCGGCACGTTGGCTGCCGATCACAAGAAGTCGCCGTACGCCCAGCAGGCCCGCCTGCTGTTGGCCAAGAAGCATGTGGAAGAGGCCAAGTACGACGAGGCGTTGCCGCTGTTGCAGGCGGTGGCTGATCAGTCTGCCGACGCCGAGCTCGCCTGGGTGGCGCGCCTGCGTGTGGCTCGCGTGCTGATTCAGCAGGGCAAGCACGACGACGCGCTGAAGGTGCTGGATGCTGACAAGGCGGGCGCATTCGCCGCGCAGGTCCGCGAGATTCGTGGTGACGCGCAGATTGCGAAAGGCAATCTTGAAGGGGCACGAGCCGAGTATGCCGCGGCGCTGGCGGATAACATCGGTGCTCCGGCCGACCGCATGGTCGACCGCAGCTTGCTGGAAATGAAACTGCAGGACGTGGGCGGCGATAAGACGCCGGCTGCGGCCGAGACCAACCCGGCGCCGGCCGAGGGTCAACCATGATCGAAAAGAATGCTTCCTTGACGCGTCTGTATCGAGGCGCGCGAGTTGCCGCTGCTGTGACCGCTCTGCTGGTCATGCTCGGCTGCGACAACGATAAGGAAGTCGATCCGCCGGCCGAGCTCACCGATATCACCACGACGCGCGATGTGCGGCGTGAGTGGACGGCAGGGCTGGGCGGCGATTCGGAACGGCTGCGTCTGGCGCTCAAGCCCAACGTCGTCGACGGCACCGTGTATGCCGCGTCTCACGGTGGCGAAGTGGTCTCGATGAACGCCGCCACCGGCAAGCGCAACTGGCTGATCAAGACCAAGCTGTCGTTGTCGGCCGGTCCTGAAGTTGCTGCCGGCCTGGTGGTGCTCGGTTCGAGCGATGGCGACATCGTCGCGCTCGATGCCAGCAACGGTGCGCAGAAGTGGCGCAAGTCCATCGGCAGCGAAGTGCTGGCTCAGCCGCTGGTCGTGAACGACCTGGTGGTGATCCGCACCGTCGACGGTCACATCGAAGGCCTGGCGCTGGCCGATGGCGCCACCAAGTGGGCGGTCGATGAACAAGTGCCGAGACTGACGCTGCGTGGCACGGCGCCGCCGGTGTTGGCGGGCGATCGCATCATCGCCGGCTTCGACAGCGGCAAAGTGCTCGCCGTCGATCCGCGTAGCGGTGAAGTGCTGTGGGACACGATCGTGAATGCTCCTCGCGGCCGTACCGAGTTGGAGCGTCTCGCCGATATCGATTCGCCGGCGCGTGTTTCGGGCGATGACATTTTCGTGGTCGGCTTCCAGGGCCGCGTCGCCATGTTGGCGCGCGACTCCGGTCAGATCTGGTGGGCGCGCGATACGTCGAGCTATCGCGGTTTCACCATGGACGATCAGAATCTGTATCTCACCAATGCGGACAGCGTGGTGATCGCCATGCGTCGTAGTGACGGCGCCGTGCAGTGGGAACAGGACACCATGAAACGTCGCGGCCTGACCGCGCCCGCCATCGACGGCGACGCGCTGGTGGTCGGCGATTTCCAGGGTTATTTGCATTGGCTCGACAAGGCTACCGGCAACATCGTGGCTCGTCAGAAGACTGACGGCGAGCGCATCACCAACGCTGCGGTTTCCGACAATGAACGTATCTTCGTGCAAACCGACTCGGGCAAGCTGCTGGTATTTCGCAGCGCTGCCCGTGCAGTAAAAACCGCCGACAGCGGCCAGTAATTGGCCGCTGCCCCGGGCAGCACACTCATTCGCTACTGTTAGTTTTTTATCATGCTGCCTGTTATTGCGCTGGTCGGTCGCCCCAACGTCGGTAAGTCGACGTTGTTCAACTTCTTGACGCGCACTCGCGACGCGCTGGTCGCCGATCTTCCCGGACTGACGCGCGATCGTAACTACGGTTACGGCAAGGTCGGCTCGCTTCCTTATGTGGTGGTCGACACCGGCGGTCTGGTCATCGACGCGCAGGGCGTCGAGCAGCAGATGGTCAAGCAGGCGTTGCGCGCGGTGGAAGAGGCCGATCGGGTTTTGTTTCTGGTCGACTCTCGCAGCGGCATCACGCCGGACGATCATTACATCGCGCAGACGCTGCGCAAGCTCGGCAAGAAAGTTTTTCTCGCCGCTAACAAAGCGGAAGGTGTCGACTCAGCCACTGCCGGCGCGGATTTCTATGCGCTTGGCTTGGGCGAGCCGCGAGCCATCTCTGCTCAGCATGGCGACAATGTGCGCTCGCTGGTGGAAGAGGCGCTCGAAGGTATCGTGTTGCCGGAAGGCGCGGCTGCGGCTGGCGGTCAGGACGATATTCGCGTCGCTGTCATCGGGCGACCCAACGTCGGTAAGTCGACGCTCATCAATCGGTTGCTCGGTGAAGAACGGTTGATTTCATTCGATCAGCCCGGCACTACGCGCGATGCTGTGTTCGTGCCGTTCGAGCGCGACGGACACACCTACACTTTGATCGATACCGCCGGCGTGCGACGCCGTGCGCGCGTTGAAGAGGCTATTGAGAAGTTCAGCGTCATCAAGGCGCTGCAGGCGGTCGATTCGGCGAACGTCGTGATTGGCGTCATTGACGCGCACGATGCGGTGACGGAACAGGATGCGAGTTTGTTCGGCATGGTTGCCGAGCGAGGCCGCGCGTTGTTGATTGCGGTCAACAAGTGGGATGGCATTCATTCCGACAAGCGCGATGAGATTCGCGCTGGGTTGGATTTGCGGCTGCCGTTTTTGGATTTCGCGCCGGTGCATTTCATTTCGGCTTTGCATGGCACGGGTGTGGGTGAGTTGATGCGAGGCGTGAAGCACGCCTACGACGCGTCGATGCGTGAGATGGCGACGCCTGAGTTGACTCGTGTTCTGGAGACGGCGATGGAACAGCATCAGCCGCCTTTGGTTCGTGGTCGTCGCATCAAACTGCGCTATGCCCACCAGGGCGGGCGGAATCCGCCCATCATCGTGGTGCACGGTAATCAGATTCAGCATGTGCCGGATGCGTACAAGCGTTATCTGGCGAATGTGTTTCGGAAGACCTTCAAGCTTGAAGGCACTCCGGTGCGGGTTCAGTTCCGGGCCGATGACAACCCCTTCAAAGGCAAACGCAATCCGTTGACGCCGAGGCAGCGTCGCACGGAGAAGCGGAACGCCAAGCGGTCGCCTCATAAGAAGACCTGAGGCCTGTTCGTAAGAAGGCCTGACGTCTGCTCCGGCGGGGCCGTTCGAGGCCCGACGTTAGCCGTCAGAGGTGTGACGTCCGGCTCCGGCGCCGCTGTCGGAGAGCTGACGTCCGGCTCCGGCGCTGCTGTCGGAGGCCTGACGTCTGGCTCTAGCGCCGCCCGAGGTGACGTCTCTCCTCCCGGCACCGCGCACGGCCGGCGCGCATTGCGCGCCTAGCCGCACATCCCTGGTGAGCGCTGCTGCGACTAGCACGTCCCTGTACGTCGAAGCTGCCGGGAGGAGAGACGTCACCTCGGGCGGCGCTTAAAGGTTGGGTGCGGTTGCCCGGAAAGGATTCGGAAGGACAGGCAGGCTCTGTCCAGGCCAGGTCGAGGTCACGTCCAAGCCAGGTGCAGTCCAGGTTTAGGTGGCGATGGAAGGAGGGGCATTTGCATATGCCACCCGGCGATGTTCGAGCCCCTCGGCTCAGGTTTACACTTCCGGGTAACACCAGGTCTGGGACAGACACGGCACCTCTCATGGCTTCAGCCCGCAAAATCCTTTCTCTCGATCGCCCCTTTCCGATGCGGCGGGGTGGCGCTTTGCAGGACGTGCAGATCGCCTACGAAACCTGGGGCGAGCTGAGTTTTTGTAACGACAACGCCATTCTGATCTTCACTGGCTTGTCTCCCTCCGCGCATGCGGCTTCGTCGACTGACGATCCAGCGCCAGGCTGGTGGGAAGACATGGTCGGTCCGGGTCGGCCTATCGATACTCGTCGGTTCTTCGTGATCTGCGTGAATTCGCTTGGCAGCCCGTTCGGCTCGACGTCGCCGGTGTCCGCCAATCCGGCGACGGGCCAGCCGTATCGACTGTCATTTCCAGTCCTCACTGTTGAAGACATCGCTCGCGCTGGGCACGAAGTTGTCGCTTCGTTAGGGATCAAGAAGCTCGCTGCAGTCGTCGGGCCGTCGCTCGGTGGCATGACGGTACTGGCTTACTGCGCCTTGTTTCCAGAAGGTGCGCGCGCTGTTGTTTCCATTTCTTCCGGCGCGCGATCGACGCCGTTCGCCATCGCGTTGCGCTCATTGCAGCGGGAAATGATTCGGAAAGATACGGCGTGGCTCGACGGCAATTACACGGCTGAGGCCATTCCAGTGCAGGGCATGCGACTGGCTCGCAAGCTCGGCATGATCACTTACCGTTCCGCTAAAGAGTGGTCGCAGCGCTTTGGCCGCGAGCGGGCCAATGCTGAGCGCAAGCCAGGCGATCCGTTCGGTATCGACTTCGAAGTCGAGTCGTACCTGGAAAATCACGCGGTGAAATTCATCGGCCAGTTCGATCCGAACTGCTATTTGTATATTTCTCGCGCCATGGATTTGTTCGATCTCGCCGACCACGGCGGCTCGGTCGCCGAGGCACTGCGGCGATTCACTGTCGAGCGCGCGTTGATCATCGGCGTGGAAACGGATCTGCTGTTCCCCATCGAACAACAGCAGGAACTGGCCGACGGCCTCAGCAACGGCACCCGCACCGTGCAGTTCGCCCGACTGCCTTCCATCCAGGGCCATGATTCCTTCCTGGTCGACATGGACCGCTTCCGCCCCGTGCTGGCCGACTTCCTGGCCGACCTGAAGCTCGCCAACCCCTGATTCCTGGGGCCCTTCGTGCGGAGAATAGCGAGGCTAATCTCCGCAAAATGTGCGGAGAATACCCTGGCTAATCTCCGCATCCCAAAGCATAATCTCCGCAGAATGTGCGGAGATTAGCCATGTACCTGTGGCAGCTCAAAGGCTGGCCAAAACTGGTGTGGGAGGCCGCGGCGCTGGCGCCGTTGCTGGCCCGTGCGGCCAAGGAGCAGGGCCGATTGCTGGGCAAGATGGAGTCGTTGGGCTTCGATCTGCGCGGTGAGGCGCATCTGCGGGCAATGACGCAGGAAGTGCTCAAGTCGAGCGAGATCGAGGGTGAAAAGCTCAACGGCGATCAGGTCCGCTCCTCGATAGCGCGTAAGTTGGGGATGGATGTGGCGGGGCTGGTTCGCTCGGACCGCAATGTCGACGGCGTGGTGGAAATGATGCTCGACGCCACCGGCAACTATACGAAGCCGCTGACGGACACCCGTTTGTTCGCTTGGCACAAGGCTTTGTTTCCGACGGCCCGCAGCGCCATGCGCGACATCCTGGTGGGTAAATGGCGTGACGATCGCGACGGCCCGATGCAGGTCGTGTCCGGTCCGATAGGCCGGCAGAAGGTGCACTACCAGGCTCCGCCTGCGAAGCGCGTGGGCGCTGAGATAAAAAAATTCCTGGCCTGGTTCAACAAGCCGGGCGACATGGATCCGTTGCTGGTCGCCAGCCTGGCGCACCTGTGGTTCGTCACCATCCATCCCTTCGACGACGGCAACGGGCGAGTCGCGCGAGCAGTCGCCGATATGGCGCTAGCGCGCTCGGAAGGATCGAGTCAGCGCTTCTACAGCATGTCGGCGCAGATCCGTCACGAGCGTAACGACTACTATCGAATGCTCGAGCGCACCCAGAAAGGCGAGCTCGACGTCACGGCGTGGCACGAATGGTTTCTAGGTTGCTTGCTGCGTGCGATGGAAGGCTCGCAGGGCATGCTGGGTGGCGTGTTGGACAAGGCGCGCTTCTGGGAGCGCTTCGCTAAAGAGCCGATGCACGACCGGCAGATCAAAGTGTTGAATCGGCTGCTCGATGGCTTCGAAGGCAAGCTCACCACCTCGAAGTGGGCGGCGCTCACCAAATGCTCCCAGGACACCGCTTATCGCGACATCCTGGACCTGGTGGCCAAGGGCGCTTTGAAAAAGGATCTGGGCGGCGGCCGGAGCACCAGCTATTCGTTGAATCTGAATTAGCGGGGCTCGGGCCGGGCTTACTTGCTGCCGATAAACAGCGCCGGATCCACCATCGCTCGATTCAACGCGACGCCCCAATGCAAATGGGGGCCGGTGACACGGCCGGTAGCGCCGACGGTGCCGAGCAAATCGCCTTGCTTCACGCTGTCGCCTGATTTCACTTTGATGCTGTCGAGATGACAGTACATGGTCACCAAGCCATCGCCGTGATCGATGTACAGCGTGTTGCCGTTGAAAAAGAAATCGCCGGCTTCGACCACTGTGCCAGCTGCGGGCGAGCGAATCGGTGTGCCTTTGGCGGCAGCGATGTCCATTCCCGAATGCGGATTGCGAGGCTGGCCGTTGAACACGCGACGTGAGCCGTAGGAATCTGAGCGCACGCCTTCGACGGGTGAGATCAGTTGCAGTGACGGTGTATCAGTGGAGGTGAACTTGGACAGTGCTGCGTCCGAACGTTTGGTTTCCGCACCGATGCGTTTCAGATCGTCAGGATTCGGGTCCACCTGGCGCTGATTCTTGATGGTCAAATTCTGAGTTCGATAACTCTTATCCGTGATGCGAAAGGGGACTTCGCTAGTGCCGCTGGGCGTGCTGACTTTGAGTTTCAACTCGCCGGGCTTTTCTGCCAGCGGAATGCCGACCACCGCGAGCCATTTGTCATCCTGCCGGACTACGGCGACGCGATGAGTGTTGAAGATGACCGTCGGTGCGAGATCGCCGCCCGGAACGGGCACCAGCGCGATGCCGCCGGGTACGCGACTTTCCTTGGGCAATTCAGCAGCGCCGGCAGCGAAGCCGGCGAACAGCAGCGGCAGCAGAGCAAAGCGAGTGAGGTGTGACTTCAGCTTGAGGTTCATTGTTTCTCGTCATCTCGATGCGGCACCACTTGCTCGACGCGAGCGCGTAGCGAGCCATGAGCCAAGCGTGTCTCGATCATATCGCCTTGTTTCACTGGCGCTGCATCGGTAACGACCGTGCCGTTGGCATCGGTGACGATGGCGTAGCCACGTTGCAACGTCGCCAGCGGACTCACTGTATTCAACTTGCCGGCCGCAAGTTTGAAGCGTGCTTCCAGGTTACGCAGCTGCCTTTGCAGCGTCGTCTCCATGCTCTTGTCGGCAATCTCGACTCGACGGCGTAGCGCAGCGATGCGAGCCACCGGCGAGTGCTGACGCAAATTGCTGGCGGCGTGACGCAAGCGACTCTCAGCGACACTCACTCGCCGCTGCAGCGATGTTCCCAGCGTCTTGCGCGCAATGTCCAATCGACCGCGAGCAGCAGCGACGCGCAACGCGGGCGAACGTTGACGAAGATGAGCGGCGAGTTCCACGAGCGAACTGCGACGCTTGAACAAGCCATGTCGCATGCAACGACTCAATCGTTGTTCCAAGTCGTCGAGACGCTGCGCCTTTTGTCTCAGCTCGACGCCTGGATGTACTTGCGCGAGCCGGCGTTCGAGCCACACCAGTCGCTGTTGTCGAGCTGCGAGATTACGAACCATCGCCGTTCGGGCGCGTCGGCCCAACAAGGCAACGCTGCGCGTCCACTCATTGCAGTCGGGGGCGACCAACTCGGCTGCACCCGACGGCGTTGGAGCTCGCACGTCGGCAACGAAGTCGGCGATGGTGAAGTCGACCTCGTGACCCACGCCTGATACGACCGGAATCGCACAATCGAAGATGGCGCGCGCCACCACTTCTTCGTTGAACGCCCATAAGTCCTCGAGCGAACCGCCACCGCGAGCGACGATCAACACGTCGCATTCGGCGCGGGCCGACGCGAGCCGAATCGTTGCAGCGATCTGTCCGGCGGCGGTCGCGCCTTGCACCTGAACCGGATAGATCAACACCGGAATCGAGCAGAACCGTCGACGCAGAATGTTGAGCACGTCGCGAACGGCAGCGCCGGTTGGCGACGTGACCACGCCGATCCGCTTCGGCAAGCGAGGCAAACCGCGTTTACGAGCGGCATCGAACAACCCTTCGGCCGCGAGTTTGGTCTTCAGCAGCTCGAAGCGTCGACGGAGCACGCCTTCGCCGGCTTCCTCCATGTGATCCGCGATGAACTGATAGTCGCCGCGAGGCTCGTACAGACTCACGCGCCCGCGCGTCAGAACGTGCATGCCGTCCTTGGGAGTGAAGCGGGCGCCCATGTTTTTCTGGCGGAACATGGCGCATCGCAGCTGGGCGGACTCGTCCTTCAACGAGAAGTACCAGTGTCCCGAGGACGGGCGCGACAGGTTGGAGATCTCGCCCTCCAGCCACAGCGACGGCAGGCCGCGTTCCAGCAGCATCCGGGCTTCCTTGTTCAGGCGGCCTGGCGTGTAAACGTCGCGTTCGGGCTGGGTGGGCTCGGCTGGCGGGTCGGTTTCCTCGACCGGCGGCCGCACGGGCGCGCGGGCCGGCTTGCGGGTTGGCGGAGTTGCTGCCTTTTTGGCTTCCGGCGCCGGCTCGGCGGGGCGCGGGGCGGGCGCCTCGGCCGCAGCGGGCTTGGGCCCGGCCGGTGGCGAGAAGTCGAATTCCAGTTCGCGATTCATGGCCGAGAAGGCTACAGACTACTTCCCGGGCGCGCACGTCCGACGTTGTCCGTCTCAGGCCTATACCGGAAGGGCTCCGCCGCGTACAATGGCGCGCTTTCATCGATAACCCGCGGGCGCCCCACCATGCGTATTCTCGAGGAAGCACTCACCTTCGACGACGTGCTTCTGGTCCCGGCTTACTCAAATTTCCTGCCGCGCGACGCTGACCTAAGCACGCAACTCACTCGCGGTATTCGGCTCAATTTGCCCATTCTGTCCGCCGCCATGGACACGGTGACCGAGGCCCGGCTGGCCATCACCATTGCCCAGGAAGGCGGCATCGGCATCGTTCATAAGAACATGAGCATCGAGGCCCAGGCTCGGGAAGTGGCCAAGGTGAAGAAGTTCGAGAGCGGCGTGATCCACGACCCGTTCACCATCTCCCCCGACAAGACCATTCGCGAAGTGCTGGAGCTGACTCGCTCCAAGAACATTTCCGGCGTGCCGGTGGTGGTGGGCTCCAAAGCGGTGGGCATCGTCACTCACCGAGATCTGCGCTTCGAAACCAAGCTGGACGCCCCGGTCTCCACCGTGATGACCCCGCAAGAGCGCCTGGTCACCGTGCGCGAAAACGCGCCGAAAGACGAAGTGCTGGCACTGCTCCACAAGCATCGCATCGAGAAAGTGCTGGTGGTCGATGCCGACTTCAACCTGAAGGGCATGATCACCGTCAAAGACTTCCAGAAAGCCACCGAATTCCCGCGTGCCGCCAAGGATGACCGAGGCGCGCTGCGCGTCGGCGCTGCCGTCGGCACCGGCGCTGACACATTGAAGCGGGTCGCTGCGTTACGTGAAGTCGGCGTCGACGTGATCATCGTCGACACGGCGCACGGCCATTC